>OMSJ01000121.1 GCA_900313705.1 uncultured Prevotellaceae bacterium | reverse complement strand
TCTGTCATTTTCAAATCAAAAAATCAAAGAACGCCCTGAAACCCTTATTAATAAAGGGATATATGAAGTTTAATCTAAAATTATTGCATCACTAGTAATTTATAAATTCAAAATTCAAAAGGAGGCTACGCCGCAGGTGACTTTAACAACGAATTAAAACGAATTTCACGAATAGAACTGATTACAAGCAGATAAAGGTAACTTTGATTTTTCACTTTTCACTCTTCACTTTTCACTTGCGAAGCATTTCACTTTTCACTTGCGAAGCATGCCGCCGGTGACTACGGCTTCCTTTTTGCAGCCATCGACTTTGATGGTCATGGGTGCTGGCAGGCGGACGTGGCGGACGTGCTCCGTCTCTTGCACGGCGGGCAGGCTGTCGAGCACTTCCTGCCGATAGATGCCGTCACCACGGAAGGCGTTGATGGTGAGGTAGCAGACACCAAGTGAGGTGAGGTTCTGGAAGAAGTGGGTACCCTGGCTGGGGTCAACCTGGAAGCTGTCGAGTCCAGCTTCCACGATGACTTGTGCTGCGCTGATATGACTCCACTTGACGGGAATGCCGAGCCAAGGGTCTGAGCTTCCCCAGCGACCTGGGCCGATGAGGAGGTAGGACGACCCACCCCAACCCTCCCTTAAAGGGAGGGAGTTCTCCCCCTTGGGGGAGCTAGAGGGAGTCTGTTCCTCCCCCTTTAAGGGGGAGTTAGAGAGGGTCTTTCTGTTTATCTTTTCTATCTCTTCGGCGATGGCGGGGTTGTTGGCGGGTGAGTAGCCGTCCGTCTTGACATAGACGATGTCCTGTATGTCGGTGAAGATGCCGTGTCCGATGGCGCAGTGGGAGCGGAGGAGGCAATCTTCATCTGGAACTTCCGTGAGGTCTTCGTCGAGCTCCATGCGGTTATCGACCATCGGCCTGATCTGTAGCAGGCAGAACTCGCCTGTGCGGTCGTCGTGCAGGTTGACGGCGAACTCAATCTCGACGGGACGCTTCATCTCTTCCTGTCCGTAGCGCAACACTTTCTGCATGAGTTCTGGCAGAGGGAAGATGCCGTTCTGCAGGACGCCGGCGAAGGAGATGATCTTGCGGTTGCGTCCTTCGTAGAAGCCGTCGTAGATGCACTGGTCCATGGGGTCGTAGGTAGAGCAGATCCATCGGAGTGTGCCGTCGCCTTCAGCTTCTCGGACAGGCACTTTGATGAGGTTGAAGCCGTCGTTGACGCTCATCTCTCCAGCTTCCTTCGAACTTTGGGCACGTAGAGCAAGGAAGTGTGTCTGGGTGTCGCGCAGAGCAATCTCCATCTCGCTCATCTGCAGCACCTGATGCGGGTGAGCCGGGCAGACGCGCAGGCTTGTTCCGCCATCGACAATGTACTTGCCGAGTCCCATTGCCAGGGAGACGGTGCCCTCCTCAGCTTTCTCGTCGCCGATGGGGTAGTAGTTGATGCTTCGTGCCACGCCGCTGATGACGGGGTAGAAGCGTCCGTTGTGCTCCTCGCCCACCACTTCTTGCAGGATGACAGCCATCTTCTCCTGGTCGATGACGTTGCTTGTGGCCGTCATGTAGTCCTTGCTGTTCTGGTAGAAGACGCTGGCATAGACGGCTTTGATGGCTTCGGAGAGCATAGAGAGTCGCTCGTAGCGGTCGGGAGCGGAGGGTATCATGTAGGTGCTATAGACACCGGCGAAGGGCTGGTAGTGTGAGTCCTCGAGCAGGCTACTGGAGCGAATGGCGATGGGGCCTGCCACGACGTCGAGGAAGGCCTCCATGTCGCCGACGAGTCGCATGGGCAGTCGTGCGCGAAGGAAGTGTGCAAGAATCTCCTCGTCGGGGATGTCGCTGAGAGCCACCTGGTAGAGGTCGTTGGTGTCCATGAACTCGTCGAAGATGTCGGTACAGAGCACGACGGTCTTTGGTATGCAGACGGTGACGCCTTCCTTCTCGTTGAGGTCGGAGTGCCGCCCCAGGAGGTGGTCGATGAAGGCGAGGCCGCGTCCCTTGCCTCCCAGACTGCCTTCGCCGATGCGTGCGAAGTTGCTGTATTGGTCGAAGCGCTCGCGCTGGAAGACAGCCACGACGCCCTGGTTCTTCATGCGTCGGTAGGCCACGATGGCATCGAGGATGATGGCTCGGTGTGCATCGACGTCCTGGAGGCTCTCCCATGTGATGCCCTTCAGGAATTCCGAGATGGGGAAGAGGGCTCGAGAGGCGAGCCAGCGGCTGACGTTGTTGTGAGAGATGTGGTAGAGCAGGCTGCGTGTGGGCAGCGTCGTGATGTTGTTCTGCAAATCCTTCAGGTTGTGCAGTCGTGCCACCTCCTCCATCGTGTCGGGGTCTCGGAAGATGAAGTCTCCGAATCCGAAGTAGTCGCGCAGGTGGTCGCGCAGGTCCACGTCAATCTTCTTCGAGTTCTTGTCGATGAAGCTGGCATGGCATTCCTTAGCCAGAGCCGCGTTCTCGGTCTCGCTCGAGTCGAGGATGAGGGGCACGTATGGGTCGCGTGAACGGATGGCGCTGAGCAGCTTGAAGCCCGCATCCTCCACCTTCTCCCCTCCGGCAGAGAGCGGGAAGCGGCAGTCGCTGATGACGCCGAGCGTGTTGTCGGCAAAGCGGTTGTAGAGGAGCCAAGCCTCTTCGTAGTTGCGTGCCAGCACAATCTTTGGTCGGCCTCGCATTCGCAACATCTCGAGGCTGGTGTTGAGGGCTTCGGTGGCGAACTCCAGGCTCTGCTGCAGTACGAACTTGTAGAGCGTGGGCAGGATGCTGGAGTAGAAGCGGATGCTGTCCTCCACGACGAGGAGCATCTGCACGCCAGCCGACCGTATGTCGTGCTCCAGGTTCATGCGGTCCTCCATGAGCTTGATGATGGAGAGCAGGAGTTCCGTGTTGCCGAGCCAGCAGAAGACGTACTCGAAGACGCTGAGGTCCTCGTTGTGCATCCGTCGTGTGATGCCGTGGCTGAAGGGCGTGAGCACCACGATGGGTGTGGTGGGGTAGTTTAGCTTGATGTCGCGAGCGATGTCGAACACCGAGTTGTCTTCGGCAGCAGGCATGACGATGACGAGATTGATTTGTCCGCCAGCCATCTGCTCTTTAGCCTCTTCGCCATTGTGAACCTGGATGAAGCGTGGCGGGAAGCGAAGTCCCAGCTTGGCATACTCGGAGAATATCTTCTCGTCCACGCGTCCATCGTCCTCCAACATGAAGGCGTCGTAGGGATTGGCTATGAGAAGGACATTATAGACCCTCTTGAGCATGAGGTCCACAAAGGATGTATCTTTCAGCGTCACGGCAGCTAATGAGGATTTTACGATTTAAGGATTTAAGGATTTAAGGATTTTATGATTTGAGGATTTGAGGATTTAAGGATTTGCTGGGTGTCTGCGTGCCGGGTGCGGCTTACTTCCCACCGCCGCCTAAGGCAATATAGAGGGCGATGATGGCTTCGGAAGCAGAGTACATGTTCATGGCTTCGCTGAGCTGGGCACGGAGCAGCGACTCCTGTGCTGTGAGCACTTCCAGATAGCTGGCCTTACCATTGTCCATCAGCTCGTGGGTGCCTTTGAAAGCCTCGTGCAAGACTTCAACCTGATGATGGTAGTAGCCGTGCTTCTCGACGGAACCCTGATAGTCGGCAAGGGCTTGGTTCACCTCATTGCCGGCATCGATGACGGTCTGAACGTAGCTGCCCTTCATATCTTCCTGTGCCAGCTTGGCAATCTTCAGGTTAGCCTTCAGCTTGCCTTGTGAGAAGATGGGTTGCGTAAGCTGTCCAACGGCGTTGAGCAGAAGGCTTCCGGGATTGACGACGGCACCGCTTCCACTGTTTGTCCAGCCTACCAAACCGGAGAGCGTGATGGTGGGGAAGAAGGCAGAACGGGCGGCTTGTGTGTCGTAGAAAGCCTCTTCCATCATGTGGTTAGCCATGCGGATGTCGGGGCGATTCTCCAGCAACTTTGCCGATACACCTTTCATCATCTTTTGCGGCAGTGTATAACTGCCCCACTTGCTGCGCTCGATGTGTCGGGGCGAGACGGCCAGCAGGCGGCAGATGGCATTCTCCACATTGTGGATGTTGCTGCGTGTATCGACAATCTGCGTCTTGACGTCGAGCCAAGATGCCTCCATCTGGTTGACAGCGGTGGAGTATGACTTGCCGTTCTCCCAAAGTGACCTTTGCGTGTCGAGCGAAGCGCTCCAAAGGCTGTCTGTCTGGAGTAGAATCTCCAACTGCTTGTCGAGCACCTGCAACATGCAGTACTGCTGGGCAACGGTGCTGACGAGGTTAGAGTGGACGATGTTCTCGTAGCATTGTGCCTGCAGTACAACCGCCTTTGCTGCACGCTTCTTGTTTGTTATGGAGCCGAAAGCCTCCACCTCCCAGTTCAGTTGAAGTGGCAAGGTGTAGCTCTTGGCGGCTTTGCTATAGTCAAAGCTTGATATCGTTCCCTGCGGAGCTAAGCTGAGCGCAGGCAGGTATGCCAGTTTGGCAGCCTTCAGCGATGCCTCGCTTTGCTCCACAGCGATGCGGGCAGACCCCAGACTCGTGTTGTTGGCCAGCACCTGTCCGATGAGCTGCTGCAACAGCGGGTCGGTGAAGAACTCACGCCACGAGAGCGGTGTCTCGGCTGAGGCAGCATTGGGGACGCCAATGATGTCGGACGGGATTTCGCTCTTCTGTTCGTACTTCTTATATAATCCGCAGCTCGTGAACATCATGCTCACGGCTGCAACAATGATAATGTTCTTTTTCATCATTCTTTCGTTCTTTCGATATTACGTTCTGACGTTCTTTCGTTGTTTCGATATGACGTTATGACGTTATGACGAGTCTTAACTATTCACTTTTCTTTCCCTGGAACTTCTCGTGCAGGCCTTGGAACACGATGAAGAAGGCAGGCACGACGAAGAGCAGGGCAATAGTGCCGATGCTCATGCCGCCGATGACGCCAAGTGCAAGGGCTCGGTTGCCGTTAGCACCGGCACCGCCTTCAATGACGAGGGGTATCATGCCGATAATCATCGTGAGCACCGTCATCAGGATGGGACGCAGACGTTCCTGACAGGCAGCGAAGGCTGCATCCTTGATGCTCATGCCCTGGGCACGGCGCTCGCTGGCGAACTCGGTAATCAGGATGGCTGTCTTGGCAAGCAAACCAATCAGCATGATGACACCCGTCTGCAAGTAGATGTTGTTGTCCATGCCTGGCAGGTTGAGCAGGTTGCCGAAGTAAGCGAATACGAAGGCTCCCATCAGACCGAAAGGCACACTGAAGAGCACTGCCCACGGTGTGAACCAGGAATTGTAGAGTGATGCCAAGATGAGGTAAATCAGGATAGCACAGATGACATAGATGAGGGCCGTGGCATTGGAGCCGGAAGCCTCTTCCAACTCACGCGACATACCGCTATACTCGTATGTGGCAGTAGCAGGCATCTCCTTCTTGAACACCTCGGCAATAGCCTTGTGGGCATCGCCCTCGGTATATCCGCTACCAGCGGTCACGAAGCAGGTGATGCTCTGGAACAGGTTGAAGTGCTCGATATTTGACGGACCGACAATCTCCTTCAGAGTGACGAACTGGGAGATAGGAGTCATCTTGCCATCCTTCACCTGCATGAAGATATTTTGCAGCGCCTGCGGGTCGAGGCGGTATTCCGGTGAGGCAGCAGCCATGATGCGGTAA
>OMSJ01000144.1 GCA_900313705.1 uncultured Prevotellaceae bacterium | reverse complement strand
ACAATACGCGCTCCGTCGGGCTGAAGAAAACGAAATGGTATCAGGCGACGCACTGAATATGCCGACCCGGAAGCACACGAAAAGGCCTTTTTCTGCTAAGACTGTAAAAACTATTAAAAAAAGTGGGTGGTGGTGCAGTCTTTTTCTCTGTTGTAGGACTTAATGGATAGAGACGTTATGTTCACGATGGAGATAACACGTGTCATCTTCAGGGAAGGGAGACAAGCGCCCAATCATGCTGTACAAGCCAAGGAAGATCTGCTTGCGTGGTAGAATGCCTTGCCGCTGCCTGTTCCTGCGCGGGTTTCATAGGCAGTCTCCCAAATTGGGAGGGTGCCCTTGTCCTTCTTGTCCACATGCTGCAGGATAGCCTTTGACGTATTGCTGTACCCCAGCGCCTTTGCCACGTCCTTGCCCAACGAAGAACGTCTCGCCCCTCTCATTTGTCATTGCTACCCTACAACCAAAGAGAATCGCAATCCCAAAGCATTGGCAATAAGCATGAACGTAGAAAGTTGCATGTCTGTCTGGCCTTGCTCAAGTGATGATATATACTCACGCTTCTTGCCGATACGCTCGCCCAACTGATGCTGAGTTAGTTTCTGGCGCTTGCGCTCGTCACGCAACAATTCGGCATAATACCACGCCTTGGCCTTTGCCTCGAACTCTACACGGCTGGGGGAGCCAGCAGGACCATACTTTTCATCTAAATGCTGCGACCCTGTTTTCAGTCGGGCCAATTTCTTTTCATCAAGCTTAATCATATCCCAATCCTCCTCAAATATATTTTTTCAAGATTCGGCGGGCAATTTCTATTTCGCCCTTATATTGCTTTGTGCCCTTTTTCAGAAACGAGTTCAAGAAGAGGACACGCTTACTCTCCATAAACGAAAGAGTCTCAACCGCGAAGATGATAGTGCGATACTCATTGTTGCCGACAGAGACTCGCGCTTCATAGAATTCTGTATCCTCAAGGTTCTTAACGAACTTTTTGTTCACCACGTATTGAGTCCTGATAATCATCTCCACATAGTCATACTTGACCTTGGTCTTTTCATCAAGATTGGCATAATATTCGTCGTACTCCACAGAGTGGATCGTTTCCCTTATGTCTTCGTTCATGCCGCAAAAGTAATATATTTATTCCAATTCTCCAAATATCTTGGAAGGAAAACGTTCTTTTTTCATCGTTTTATTGATATAGGGATGGGCATTGCATGTCACTTGTACAGAAAGAGCTAGCCAGTCATTCTCACCACGATTTATTTTTCACCAGCGTTGCAGTGTTGCAGTTGTTGCAGTTAAAAATATAGCTTGCAAAAAGTCAAAATGAAATTTTATATTATATATATATATATATATATAATATAAAGTATAATTCTGTGTGTGTACAACCCCAAAATGAACTGCAACAACTGCAACACTGCAACAGAAACTGTCCCCTCCTGTGTCTTTTCCTGAAAGGGGGACGAGATTATGCTCTACAACATGTAAGGAAGTTGTCTGTTTATTCGTAGGCCGCAATGCCGCCGCCGTACCTTTGCATCGTGAACGAGAGAGACACACAGCCAAGCTAAACAGCCAAGTAGGAACACCTAAGTGCGCAATTAGGAACACCTAAACCACGAATTGCGCGAAGGGAATATTATAACCACAGATTGAACGGATTGAACTGATTATAATTAGATGGAGAGCTAACTTTAATTTTTCACTTTTAACTTTTAACTTTTCACTTCGCCGAAGGCGACTGCCACAGATTGAACGGATTGAACGGATAGATTTTCAACAACGAATTAAAACGAATTGCACGAATTGAATTAGGTTACTTTAATTTTTCACTTTTCACTCTTCACTTTTCACTTCGCCGAAGGCGACTGCAACAGATTACACAGATTTTAATAATTCATACATGAATTATATTTCTGCTATTTCCTTCATTTCTGCGGGACATTAAACAACAACGAATTAAAACGAATTGCACGAAGGGATTATAATAACCACAGATTAAACGGATGGGAATTAGATAGAGAGGTTACTTTGATTTTTCACTTTTCACTTTTAACTTTTCACTTGCGAAGCATTTTTCACTCTTCGTTCTTCACTCTACAGTTCCTTCTCGAAGTATCTGGCTATCGATTCCTTCTGTTCGGGGGAAAGCGGTGGCTCTGCCTGCTCCAGGGCTTGGTGCAGGACGTTGATTGCCTTCGCCTTGGTCTGCTGTTGTCCCATCCTGACGCCGCTCCTATAGGGCGTGGAAGGAAGCAATGCTCGATTGAAATTCCCGTCGCTCATTTACCTTTTCAGTTTTTTTCTATTTCACCTTTTTACTTTTTCACTTTTTTACCTTTTTACCCTTTTACCTTTTTACTGAAGTTTCTGAAGTAATGAAACCCATGCATAGAAACGGCCTGAAAGGCCATCAGCACATAGCCCAGGGACGTCCGGCTTTGCCGCCTGAGCACCTACCGGAGCGCAAGAGCGCCCTGGGTAGACGGACAATCGTAAAATTCGCCCTGAAAGGGCATAAGCTTTATGCTTTTGCCCTTGCAGGGCGCCCTTGCTACGCTTCGCATTAACCCAGGACGATGCCCTGGGCTGGGAGCTTTATGGCCTTCCAGGCCGTCCAGCGGAACTTCCGAAACTTAAACCTTTTCACTTTTTCACCCTTTCAATTTTTCACCTTTTTACCTTTTCTATTTTTACCTTTTCACTTTTTCAACTTTTCATTTTTTTTCTTTCCCCCACAGCTTCTCCATCTGGGCGCGGAGCTTATCCTCGGCAGGATTGCTTTGCGGATGCCAGAAGCGCTGCTCCTTCAGTTCGTCGGGCAGGTATTGCTGAACGACGAAGTTGCCTTCATAGTCGTGGGCATACTTGTAGCCCTTGCTGTAGCCAAGCTCTTTCATCAGGCCTGTTGGGGCATTGCGAAGGTGGAGCGGCACCGGCTGGTTGCCTGTCTCCTGAACTGTTTGCAGGGCATCGTTGATGGCCATGTAGGCGGAGTTGCTCTTCGGGCTTGCGGCAAGATAGACCGTGGCTTCTGCCAGTGGGATGCGACCTTCGGGCCAGCCCAGCTTCATCACGGCATCGAAGGCAGCATTGGCAAGCAGGAGGGCATTGGGATTGGCAAGGCCGATGTCCTCGCTGGCGCTGATGACGAGCCTGCGGGCGATGAAGGCAGGGTCTTCCCCACCCTCTATCATGCGGGCCAGCCAGTAGATGGCGGCATCGGGGTCACTGCCTCGGATGCTCTTGATGAAGGCGGAGATGATGTCGTAGTGCATCTCGCCGTCCTTGTCGTAGGCCAGCGGATTCTGCTGCAGCCGCTCCGAGACGATGGCATCCGTCACCTCTACGTCTCCCTCTGAGGGAGCAGACTCATAGACGAGCTCTAGGATGTTGAGCAGCTTGCGGGCATCGCCTCCGCTGTAGCGCATCAGGGCGCCTGTCTCCTTGAAGACGAAGGTGCGCTTGCTCAGCTCTATATCGTGCTCAACGGCGAAATGCGCAAGCCGCATCAAGTCATCCTCTTCCAGGGGCTTGAGCGTATAGACCTGGCAACGGGATAGCAGAGGACGAATGACTTCGAAGGAAGGGTTCTCCGTCGTAGCACCGATGAGGGTGACGACACCTTGCTCTACGGCTCCGAGCAGCGAGTCCTGCTGCGACTTGGAGAAGCGGTGTATCTCGTCGATGAAGAGGATGGGGTTGTTCTGGTTGAAGAAGCGGGACGAGCGAGCCTTGTCGATGACGTCGCGAACCTCCTTCACGCCGCTTGTCACGGCACTGAGGGTGTAGAAGGGAACCTCCAGCTTGCGGGCGATGATGCTGGCAAGCGTGGTCTTCCCCACCCCTGGCGGTCCCCAAAGGATGAAGCTGCTGACATGCCCACTCTCCACCATCCTGCGCAGCACGGCACCCGGGCCTACCAGGTGCTGCTGACCGATGTAATTGTCGAGCGTCTGCGGACGCATTCTCTCTGCTAATGGCTGCATAACGAAGGCAAAGGTACGACAAATTAATGAAAAATGAAAAGTGAAAAATGAAAAATATAAGAAGAAGAAACAACTTTCAACAATCATCTTTCAACTTTCGACTATTTTTCCGTATCTTTGCGCCAGATATGAAAAGAACTGTACTACTTATCTTGATGTTCACCCTGCACCTGACCGTCAAGGCTCAGGGGTGGCCTGCCGACTACGAAGGCGTGATGCTGCAAGGGTTCTACTGGGACTCCTACAACGAGACCTCATGGGCTAAGCTTCAGGCACAAGCCGACGAGATGGCTCCATACTTCCAGCTCGTATGGGTGCCACAAAGCGGATGGTGCAATTCGGGCTACAACATGATGGGCTACACACCTGTCTATTACTTCTGGCAGAAGAGCTCCTTCGGCTCTGAAGCTCAACTGCGCAGCATGATTGCCACCTTCCGCGAGAAAGGCACAGGCGTCATTGCCGACGTGGTCATCAACCATCGCAACAACATGGGAAGCAACGGCTCGTGGGTCGATTACCCTGCCGAGACATACCAGGGGCAGACCTATCAGATGCTGCCTTCAGACATCTGTCAGGACGACGACGAGGGCAAGACGGCTGAATGGGCAGGACAGAACGGCATCAACCTGTCGGGGAACAACGATACGGGCGAAGGCTGGCCAGGCTGCCGCGACCTCGACCACAAGAGCGACAACGTACAGCGATGCATCAAGGCATACCTGAAGTTCCTCATCGACGACATCGGCTACACGGGCTTCCGCTACGACATGGTCAAGGGCTTCTATGCCTACTTCATCGCAGACTACAATGCCGAGGCAAAGCCTGCCTTCAGCGTTGGCGAATACTGGGACAGCACCAGCAAAATCAGGGAGTGGGTCAGCAACAGCAAGGGCTACATCTCCGACAAGCCCACCAGCGCAGCCTTCGACTTCCAGTTCCGCTACCGTATGCGCGACGCCATCAACAACCGAGACTGGCGCCATCTGGGCTACGACGAGAAGCCGCTCTCGGCAGACAACTACTACAAGCAGTATGCCGTCACCTTCGTCGAGAACCACGACACAGAGCATCGCTCCAACGGTGCCGAGCAAGACCCTATCCGACAGGACACCCTGGCTGCCAATGCCTACCTCCTGGCCATGCCGGGCACACCCTGCATCTTCTACACCCACTGGCGCGACTGCAAGTATCAGCTCAAGCAAATGATACTGGCTCGCAGGCAGGCTGGCATCAGCAACACATCTGCAAGCAAGCAGGTCTATAGCGCATCGAACTACTATGCTGCCTCCACCACAGGCAAGAACGCCACGCTCCTTTGCGTCGTAGGCAACACACCCAATTCCTACCGCGCCAGCACATCGCAGTACACCGAAATCCTCTCGGGGAAAGGCTACCGCTACCTCCTCAGCCGCTCCGCAAATACCGTGTGGGCCGACGTTCCCGACGGAACATACGAAGCCCCCTTGAAGGTCAAGCTGACCGCAGTCACCAACCTCTCAGAAGCAAAAATTGTCTATACCCTCGACGGCTCTGTGCCGACAGCCGACAGCCCAACCCTGGCAAGCGGAGCAACACTCGTCATCGAGGCTTCATGCACCCTGACGGCAGGCATCCTATCAGCAGGAAAAGTGGTGGGCATACAGCAAAGGAAGTACGATATCTTCAAGCCCCACGACATCAAGCTCTACGTCAGCACCGACATCTCATGGCCAAGCATGACCTTCTATGTCTGGAACAATGCCGACAAGCAGATGAACGGCAACTGGCCAGGCAAGCGCGTCACTTCCTACGAGAACATCGAAGGCAGGAAATGGTTCTGTCAGACCTTCAGCCTCACGTCGCCCGACGAGTACATCAACCTCGTGGTAAGCAACACGGCTGGCAACAAACAGACTGTCGATGTGACTGGCATCCGGACAGACCGTTACCTTTGTATCTCCTCAGCAAAAGACGAGAGCAAATACCTCGTCGAGGACCTGACCACCGACATCGAGACTTCCATCTTTAGCCCACAGCAAGGAAGCCTCCCCCCAAGCAGCTCAAGGACCGCTGTTTATGATATAAGTGGCAGAAAGACAGTACATACACCACTCTCCCGACGACACCGCTCAGCAAAGAAAACCATCCTTATCGAGAACGGCAGGAAGGTTGTGAGGTTATGAGGTTGTGAGGTTTTGAGGTTATGAGGTTTTTAGGTTTAAGGTAAATTGTCTGAAGTTTCTGAAGTTAAACTGGAAAGTTATAAAAGGACAATACCATATAGGCAGCCAGCATCCGAAGCTATCGTCCAGCCAGCTTGCTGGCTTAACTTCCTGCGCGAAGCGCATAACTCCCTATTTAACTTCATCTTATAACTCCCGAAACTTAAATAAATTGTGATTATGATTAGGAAAGCAAGCAAAAGCGACATCGGACGTATCATTGAGCTGCTGCATCAGGTGAACATGGTGCACTACGAGATTCGTCCGGACTTATTCAAGCCCTATACCACCAAATACGATGAACAGGAGCTGGAGGAGCTCCTCGGCGATGACAGCAAGCCCGTGTTCGTCTATGACGACGGTGAGGTACGGGGTCATGCCTTCTGCCTGATAACGGAGACCAAGGACCACCGGTTGCTGCAGGACGTCAAGACCCTGTATATCGACGACATCTGTGTCGATGAGAAGGCTCGCGGCAAACATGTCGGGAAGGCTCTGTACGAGTTCGTCCGCAACTACGCGAAGGCCATCGGCTGCCACAACATCACCCTCAACGTCTGGGAGGGAAACACCCCTGCCCTGTCGTTCTACAGGAACATGGACATGCAGGTTCAGAAGACTACGATGGAAATCATACTGTAGAACGCTGCTGCCTGCCGTAAACATCTCAACCCTATTTCACATCTAACGAGCACGACCAATGAAGAAATTGACTACCCTCTGCATCTTGGCAGTTGCAAGTGTGCTGACCTTGTCTGCACAGACCATCTATGATTTCAAGGTGAAAGACGACCTGGGAAAGGAAGCATCGCTCTCCGACTACAAGGGGAAAGTGCTGCTCATCGTCAACACAGCCACCCGCTGCGGCTTCACGCCACAGTACAAGGAGCTGGAGGCTCTCTACGAGAAGTACCAGACTGCCGGACTGGAGATACTGGACTTTCCCTGCAACCAGTTTGGCGAGCAGGCTCCCGGCACCATCAAGGAGATACATCAGTTCTGTACCGCCAACTTCGACATCCGCTTCCCACAGTTCGACAAGATCGAGGTGAACGGCCCCGGCGAGCATCCGCTCTATACCTACCTGAAGGCTCAGAAGGGATTTGGAGGCTTTGACGTGAACGACCAACGGGGCAAGTTCATGGACGACATGCTCCGCAAGCAAGACGCAGACTTCGACAAGAAAAGCGACATCAAGTGGAACTTCACCAAGTTCCTCGTCAGCCGCGACGGGCGCGTAGTGAAGCGCTATGAGCCGACGGACAAGATGGCGGACCTCGAGACGGACATTCAGATGGAGCTGAACCCCGTCCTGAGCACCATCATGTCACGCCGTTCCGTACGCAAGTACCTCGAGAAGCCCGTGGAGCACGAGAAGCTGGAGGTCATCGCCAAGAAGCCCGACGTCGTCGATGGCGTAAACCGCAACAAGGGCATCGTCTGGGTGGCGGTCCGGATTCCCGACGGCTACATTTCCGCCCATGCCAACTGCGCCCGCATCACCACGTTCCCGAAGGATGACCCCGCCAACTGCATCTATGCACCGGACGTGATCTCGCACGCACGGGAAATCGGGATTTACAGCGGCTCCGACGAAGATTTCAGCTTCGCAGACACCTACTGTCCCCTATCCTTCAGTCTGATGCGCAACTGCGAGGCCCGCGTCTGGAGTTTCTTCAACCGCTGGGGCGACCTGGACATGAACCCGTACCTGGATTTCGCGATGGCCGACAATCCGAAGAACCGGATGCCGCTCTACGTAAAACCCAAAGCCAAACTCTCGGTGCTCGACCTTGCCGCCATGATGCGCGATCACTACGAAGGGACGCCCTTCGACATGACCAAAGACATCGGTGCCGGCAGCAACGAGACGCCCTATCGCTGGAAGCAGAACGACTGGACCGTCGATGGTGTCAAATACTCCAACGGCCGGCCCATCTGCACCCAGCAGACCGGATTCTGGTTCGTGGCCCAGTGCCGCGGCTGGCTGCCCGACGCCATCGGCGGCCTGTTCTGGTTCGCGGTGGACGATGCCGGCACATCGGCCCTGACGCCGGTTTATTCCGCTTCCCGCGCCGTTTCTGAGCACTATGCACTGGGGAATGGTTCGATGGTCGAATACTCGGAAAGCTCGATGTTCTGGCTCAACAACCGGATCGCCCAGTTCGCCTACCTGCGCTATAATCCGGTGGGGCTGGAAGTGCAGGAGCGCATTACCGAGCACGAACGCCAGATGGTCGATAAGGTGGCCGCCTGCGACGCCGCTGCACTGGCCATCAAGAACCCGAAGAAGCAGTTGAAATATCTCACGAATTTCTCGGTCGCCGAAGCCGACGCCCTGTTCGATAAATGGTACAAACTTGACAAATATCTTCTGCTCAAATACATGGACGGTACCGTCAAACACCAGAACCCTGACGGCAGCTTCGTCACCAACGGCAGCACCGATTACATTCCCGTTTCTCCTGACTGGCCCGGCTACAGCGAAAAATTCAAACGCGCCATCGTCAACGACAACGGTGCACTCCTGAAAGTCCGTTGACGGGGCCGGCCGGGCATCAACGTAAGCCTCCGGGCAACTGCATATTGACAGCGGCGTGAAGTGACGGTAACTTTGTGACAAAACCACAAAGTCATGATGACCCGCGAACAAATCTTGGAG
>OMSJ01000031.1 GCA_900313705.1 uncultured Prevotellaceae bacterium | reverse complement strand
TGTCCGCCTACCCAGGGCGATGCCCTGGGCTATGTGCTGATGGCCTTTCAGGCCGTTTCTATGCATGGGTTTCATTACTTCAGAAACTTCAGTTATTAATACAATATGATAATCCGCAAAAACACCTTGTGGAAAAAAGTACGTGGACTTATCCCCATAAGTACGTGGACTTGTCGCCATAAGTACGTGGACTTATCCCCATAAGTACGTGGACTTATCTACATAAGTACGTGGACTTATCTGACCACCTCCCAGAGAGGGGAGCAAGGGGTGCCTTAGCGGATTATCATTTAACACAATAGCATCAACATCAAAGATAAGTTAAAAACAGCCCGAATAATGCAAATAAAGTTGCATTTCGGATGCCATCCCTTGCAGAATGCTTTTTTTTGCCGTACCTTTGCACTCAGAAAGATAGTACCCCGCATCATACGCATCGAGGACAACACACGAATTAATAACATTTGAAAGACTATAAATATGAAGAAACTCACACTTTTCGCACTGCTTCTGGTTGCAGCAGCAGGCGCAATGGCACAGAATTTCGAAGGTAGCACACTCGAAGAACGTATCGCACACTCTACCGGCGACAACGAGGACAGCATCAAGACTGCCAAGGGATACATCACCATGTTCCAGCAGACGGGAACCAACAAAGACTTCCAGGACATGTACACCAACTACATCTGGCTGAAGAAATATGCACCCTTCGCCGTCAACGGCATCTATACTCAAGGCCCGTTCATGTTCTACAACCTCATCAACGCAGAGCAGGATCCCGTCAAGAAGAAAAAGTACTTCGACGAGATGATGGAGCTCTTTGAACTCCGCCAGAAGAACCTCGAAGCACTCAACTCCTTTGCAAAGACAAAGAGCACCCTGGGCGACGTGCTGAGCGTAAAGGCCGAGTACTACAACTGGACGGCTCCCACCGTACTGGGTAAGGAATTCGACCTGCGCAACTCATACAAGAACTTCGCCGAAGCCATCAAGATGGTCAACGAAAAAGGCGGTCGTGAAATCACAGGTTCCTTCCTCCAGACTTTCTTCCTCGTCAGCGACGCACTCTACAAAGCCATGCCCAATGCCATGCGCGAGCAGTACCTGCAGGACTTCCTCGACAGTAAGGAAGCTTGTGAGAAGATGCTCGAACTCGCTAAGGAAGCTCAAGCAAACGGCGACAACGAAAAGGCACAAAGGCTCTTAGCCACCTACGACGCACCGCTGGCTGCCATCGAGCAGACATTCTCTGCCAGCGGCGCAGCAGACAGTTCACAGCTCATCGCCATCTACACCAAGAAGTTCGACACTTACAAGACGGATATCAATAAGTTGAACTCCAGCTTGACCATTATGCAGAACAATGACTGCGACGAGAGCGACATCTACTATCAGTATGCCGAAGCTGCCTACGCTCTGGAGCCCTCATTCACCAGCGCCATCGGCCTGGCACAGAAGTCGCAGAAAGACGGACAGCTCGACAAGATGCTCGAGTACTACAACAAGGCACTCGAACTGGCCTCAAGTGATGCCAGGCGCGGCGCCATCTGCCTGAACATCTGCAACGGCCTGACACGCAGCAAGCAGTACACCGGCGCCCTGACCTACGCAGAGAAGGCCATCGCCTACAACCCCGACTACACAGGCAAGGCTTACCTCAAGGAAGCCAACATCTACACCCTGCTCGGACAGTATCAGGAAGCCATCAACTACTGCGACAAGGCCAGCGAAGCAGACATCACCGTCAGCGGCTCAGCCAACCGACTCAAGGAGAACATCAAGAAGGCACAGGCCAACCAGGCTGCCAACGACAAGGCTCGCAAGGCTTACGACGACTTCATCGCACGACAGAAAGCTGAAGAAGCATTCTGGAGCGGCGGAGCAAAGAAATAAAGCTTAACCAAAAACGAGAACAAACACGGGAACAAACCACCGTCGATAGCCCGCTTTGCTACATGGCAAAGCGGGCTATCGCATTCTTACCATACACACATTGCAAAAAAAAGTTAAAAAGACACACTGAGGCATTGCCAGCACAAACTTTTTTGCTAACTTTACATGCTGTAAGCGCATATCTTAGCAAAGAAACTGTAAAAACAGGTAAAAAAGGCAATGAACAGAATTAAAGTCGGCATCATCGGGCTCGGACGCATGGGACGCAAGCACCTCAAGGAACTTGTGGCCTGCGAATACTGGGACGTCAAATATACCTGTGACCTTAATCCCGAGAAAGCCAGGCATTCACATGAGATAGCGCCCAATGCCATCTTCACTACCGACGAACGCGACATCTGGAATGACCCGGAAGTGCAGTGCGTCGGACTTTTTGCATTGGCAGACACACGTGCCAGCCGCATCGAGAAAGCAGTCAAGGCGGGCAAACACGTCATCTGCGAGAAACCACTTGCCTATAAGCTCAGCGAGGAATGGGATGTCGTCAAGCTCGAAGAATCGACCGACAAGTTCTGCACCGTCAACCTCTACCTCCGCAACGCTTGGTACACACAGGTGATGAAGGACTTCGTGCGCACCGGGGAAATAGGCGAACTGGCCATCATCCGCATCTGCCACATGACACCTGGCCTCGCACCAGGCGAAGGACACGAATACGAAGGACCCTCCTTCCACGACTGCGGTATGCACTACGTCGATATCGCCCGCTGGTATGCAGACTCCGAATACAAGACAGGGCACGCGCAGGCCATACGCATGTGGGACTACAAGGACCCCTGGTGGCTGCAGTGCCACGGCACCTTCGAAAACGGCATCGTCTATGATATCACACAAGGCTTCGTCTATGGACAGCTTGCCAAAGACCAGACGCACAACTCCTACACGGAACTCATCGGCAGCAAAGGCTTCGTCCGAATGACACACGACTTCAAGACCGCCGTCGTCGAAATGCACGGAGAGCACACCACGCAGCGCATCGAGAAGCCCTACGGCGACAAGAACATCGACCGGCTCTGCCAGCTCATGGGCCAAGCCATACTCACAGGCAAACGACCCGAGTCTCTACCCCGCTTTCGCGACGCAGCCATCGCCAGCGAATATGCATGGAAGATGCTCGACGATGCCCGACACAACGACCTCCCCTCGAAAGGCACACCCGAAGAACTCGAGCAGATACACTACCGCCGCGCCCATGCCACCGACGGCTACGGCCTCATCGACAGACCACACAAATAATCATAACAAAACCTAAACTCCCAACTAATAATTTTTCATTTTTAACTTTTAATTTTTAATTCATAACTACATAATATGACACATCAACTCTTATTCCTCGGCAGTCTGGGCAGCCAGGAAATCATCATCATCGCCCTCGTCATCCTGCTCCTCTTCGGCGGCAAGAAGATTCCCGAACTCATGCGCGGCCTGGGCAAAGGCGTATCGCAGTTCAAGAAAGGCATGAACGACATCGAACAGGAAATCAATGCCGAGCCAGAAAAGAAAGAAGCAATTCAAAACAAATAACCTTTCATTTTTAAATTTTAATTGTTCACTTCTTATGAAAGACATGTCAAGAAGATCGTTCCTGAAAGCAGGAACCGCAGCAACTGCTGCTCTGGCTATGGCTCCCGCCGACGTTCTCGGCAAGGCCAAGGCAAAGAAGAACGTACAGACCGGTAAGATTAAGCTCCTCGGCGTAGGCGTCGGTGGCCGTGGACACGCTGACATCAATGGCGTCACCTACAAAAGCAAAGCGATGAGTACAAGAAGCTCTTCCCCAACATGAAGGTCTATAACGACTACAAGAAGATGTATGCCGAACTGCTGGATCAGGCCGATGCGGTTATCTGCGGCACTGCCGACCACACACACGCCATCATCTGCGCTGAAGCTCTGGCAGCAGGCAAGCACGTCTATTGCGAGAAGCCCCTCACACGCACCGTTTATGAATCTCGCCTGCTCACCAAGCTTGCTGCAAAGGCTGGCGTTGCCACACAGATGGGCAACCAGGGTTCAAGCGGCGAAGGCGTGAACCTGACTTGCGAATGGATATGGAACGGAGAGATTGGCGAAGTAACCCGCGTGGATGCCTTCACAGACCGTCCCATCTGGCCACAAGGCCTCGAGCGCCCCACTGAGGTACACGAGATTCCCAGCACACTGAACTGGGATGCCTTCATCGGTCCGGCTCCCAAGCGTCCCTACAACTCTATCTATCACCCCTGGAACTTCCGCGGCTGGTGGGACTTCGGCACAGGCGCACTCGGCGACATGGCTTGCCACATCCTGCACCCCGTCTTCAAGGCTCTCGACCTTGGCTATCCCATCAAGGCTGAAGGCAGCTCCACTCCTCTTATGTCCGACTGCTGCCCCAGCGCACAGGTCGTTAAGCTGACTTATCCTGCTCGTCCCAACCGTCCGAAGGTGGCCATGCCTGAGGTAGTCGTTACATGGAGCGACGGCGGCATCGTGCCCTTCCGTCCCGAAGGACTGGCTGTCGGCAAGAACCTCAACGTCAGCGGTGGCGGTGCCATCTTCTACGGCACAAAGGACATCCTCGTAGTTGGTTGCTACGGTGAGAAGCCTTACCTCGTAAGCGGACGTGTACCCGATGCACCGAAGGTATGCCGTCGCGTCACCGAAAGCCACCAGCGCGACTGGATCCGTGCCATCAAGGAAATCCGCGCCGGCAAGACCGACTGGACAAGAACAGCTTCCGACTTCAGCGAGGCAGGTCCCTTCAACGAAATGGTTGCTATGGGCGTTGTTGCCACACGTCTGCAAGGCTTGAATCAAGTTTTGGAATGGGACGGTGAGAACATGAAGTTCACCAACATTCCTGAGAACGCTACCGTTCGCTCCATGCTCAAGGACGGCTTCTCCATCCACGACGGACACCCCACATTCAACAAGGTGTGGACCGATCCCGTCAACGCACGCGAATTCGCAGCAGAGCTCATCAAGCCTAAGTACCAGAATGGCTACGTTCTGCCCGACATGCCTGCATAATAATCGGAAGTAAAATAGGAAGTTAAAATGGAAGTTAACTCGCTTTGCTCGTGGAGTTAAATAGGACATTACATCGGGGTATGCACGGTTGCTCCCAATACTATCGTCCATGAGCGTAGCGAATTAACTTCCTCTTTAACTTCCGTTTTAACTCCTTTAACCCCATTTTAACTCTATCCATTAATTACATACAATGAAACTAAGAAATATCCTCGCTGCAGCAGCCCTGACCGTTGCGGCTGGCGTACAGGCTCAGCCCCAGTACGTCGTTATCGAAAACCCACAGGTTGACCTCAGCACGCTGAAGGTTGACAAGGACGGCTACTATGTCCTCTTCGACGGTTCGAGCCTCAACGGTTGGCGCGGATACTGCAAGGACCACATCCCCAGCAAGTGGAACATCAAGGACGGTGCCCTGCACTTCAATGGCCGCGGGCCAGGTGAAGGCGGAGACATCATCTTCGCTCACAAGTTCAAGAACTTTGAGTTCGAGATTGAATGGAAGATAGCAGAAGGCGGTAACTCCGGCATCTTCTACCTCGGCAAAGAGACGGCTACCATCAACAACGATGCGCCGAAGACCGAAGAGACAAAGGCTGGCAGCGTGACCATCACGCAGACCATCGACAACCGCGGCAAGCTCAACTACCAGCCCATCTACATCAGTTGCCCTGAGTGCCAAGTGCTCGACAACGAGCGTCACCCTGACGCTAAGCTCGGCGCTACACTCGGCATCCGTCAGAGCACAAGCCTCTACGACATGATTGTCGCAAAGCCACAGAACGCTAACCCTGCCGGACAGTGGAACAAGGTGAAGATTGTCGTCAAGAACGGCAAGGTGACACACTTCCAAAACGGTGTGAAGGTGCTCAGCTACACCTTGGCAGACAAGTCATGGGTTGACCTCGTGCAGACCTCCAAGTTCAGCCAAAAGAACTGGCCTCTTGCCTACGAGATCATGAAGGACTGCGGCAAGGAGCCCGGCTACTTCGGTATGCAGGACCACGGCGACGAAGTCTGGTATCGCAACATCCGCGTCAAGGTGCTGAAGTAACATATATATAATATATAATGTATAAACATACTTCGAAGATGAAAAGGATTCTTATGATTGTCTGCCTTGCCGCCACCTTCCTGGGCTTTGGCATGAACGCAGACGCGAAGAAGAAGGACATAGCATTCCAGATGTATTCCGTGCGTGAGCTTATCGGCAACCCTGAGAAGTTCGCACAGAACCACAAGGAAGTGCTTGCAAAGCTTGCCGCCATGGGCTACACGGCAACCGAGGCTGCCAACTACAACGACGGAAAGCTTTATGGCCTTACTCCTGAAGAATACAAGACAGAGATTGAGGCTGCCGGTCTGGAAGTGCTCTCGAGCCATGTCGGCCACAACCTGAACGATGAGGAGCTGAAGTCAGGCAACTTCGACGGTGCCCTGAACTGGTGGAAGCAATGCATCGACGCCCACAAACGTGCCGGCATGAAGTACATCGTCAACCCTGGCGTCAACTATCCCAAGACTCTGGCTGAGGCTGACGTCATCTGCAAGTACCTGAACAAGGTAGGCGAGATGGTGAATGCTGCCGGCATGAAGTTCGGCTACCACAACCACTCGCACGAGTTCGGCAAGGTGGAAGGCAAAGTGTGGTACGACTACATGGTTGAGCACACAGATGCCGACAAGGTGTTCTTCGAGATGGACGTCTATTGGGCAGTCCGCGGACAGGTAAGCCCCGTGGAGTACTTCAAGAAGTATCCCGGTCGCTTCACTTTGCTCCACATCAAGGACCACAAGGAGTTCGGCGAAAGCGGCATGGTAGGCTTTGATGCCATCTTCAACAATGCCGACGTTGCCGGTCTGAAGCATCTGGTCGTAGAGCTGGAAGGTAGCAACAGACCCAACATCCTGGACGGCATGAAGGTGTGCGCCGACTACCTCAAGGCTGCCAAGTTCGTCAAAGCTACTTACAACAAGTAAGTTTAATGTAATTCATAATTCTTAATTCATAATTCATAATTAAAAGCTACGCCAGCAAGTCCGGCAGTGGAAACAATTATGAATTATGAATTATGAATTATGAATTGCTTTCGGTTATGGAGTTAGAAGACAAAAGCAAGACGGAAAGTCTGGAAAGCGAGGAGCAGGAAGGCGCGATGTCCTTCTGGGACCATCTTGAGGTGCTGCGCTGGGCATTGTTCCGCAGTGCGTGTGTGCTTGCCGTCATCATGGTGGGCACCTTCATTGCTATGCCCTACATCTTCGACCGTTTCATTCTTGCCCCCACAAGCAACGACTTCTTTATATATCGCTGGCTCAACAGCATCGGCGGAGGCTTCGTGAAACTTTCGTCCGACTTCGATGTGCAGATTATCAACATCAATGTGGCCAGCCAGTTTATGACGCACATCTCGACTTCCATCTCCCTGGCTGCCGTCATTGCCTTCCCCTATTTCATTTGGGAAATTTGGAAGTTCATAGAGCCTGCGCTCTTCGAGGATGAAGTCAAGCACCTGCGCCCGGCCTTCCTCGGCGGCACCATCATGTTCTACCTCGGTTGCGCCATCGGTTACTCACTCGTCTTCCCCTTCACCTTCCGCTTCCTTGTCGAGTACAACCTCAGCCCGAGCATTACCAACCAAATCAACTTGCAGAGTTATATTGACAATTTCACCATGCTCATCCTCGTCATGGGAATTGTCTTCGAGATGCCATTGTTGGCATGGCTGTTGAGCCTGTTTGGCATCTTGCGCAAGAGTTTCCTTCGCGAATACAAGCGACACGCCGTTGTCGTGCTCCTCATCTCAGCCGCCATCATCACTCCCAGCGGCGACCCATTCACCCTCATGCTTGTCTTCATACCGCTTTATGTGCTCTACGAGCTCTCAATCCTTGTGGTTAAAGACAAGAAGAAAAAAGAGGACAGGGAAGACGACTGACACTGCGACATAGGACGGTTTTTGTGCCTTTTTGACACTTAAAGAGGGCAAAACAGGGGAAAATTCCCTAGAAAAGGCATAAAAAACACTTATTTCCTTGCAAGAAATGAAATAATGTCGTAACTTTGCATCGATACAAAGTGTATCAAACACGTTAATAATAAGAAAAAGAAAACAAATACAGTTAAACATTTTATGAACATGAAAAAGATTACTCTCGTGCTTATTGCCATGTTTGGCATGACAATGGCTGCCAGTGCTCAGTACACTGGTCACAAGTTTTTCGACAACTGGTCTATCGGTGTAGAAGGTGGTACCAGCACTAACCTCTGCGATTGGGATACTCCCAACGGCGGCGTATTCGGCCTCAACTTCACAAAGGGCGTTACTCCTGTCCTGAGTCTGGAATTCCAACTGCAGGGTGGTATTGCCGACGACCCCAACTGGAACTGGAGTGTAAACAGCGCAAATGTCATCGACAACTTCACCATCATGGGTAACACCAAGATCAACCTGATGAACTGGTTCGGCGGCTACAAGGGTGCTCCCCGTACATTCGAAATTCAGGCTCGTGGCGGCTTCGGCTACGCTCGCTTCTTCTTCCCTGGCGGCAATATCTGGTCAGAGGTAGCCGACAGAGAGGCAAAGAACGGCAACGACCTTGACCGTTGCGTCTTCAAGTTCGGTTTCGACTTCGACTTCAACTTTGGCAAAGACAAGCAGTGGTGTGCAAGCATCCGTCCCGCTGTTATCCTCAACACAGCACGTGACAATGACCCCGCTCACCACACTGAGGGCGTGAAGACAATCTGCGACAACGAGGGCAACAACACCTCTTTCCTGCACTGCGGTCTTGCACAGATTACCGCTGGTTTGACCTATCGCTTCAAGACCAGCAACGGCACTCACCACTTCGTACCTGTTAACGAGAAGGTTGTTGAGAAGGTTGTTGAGAAGACAGTTGATAGGCCAGTTGAATCGAAGCCCGTTGAGAAGATTGTTGAGAAGATTGTCACCAAGAACATTGGTGGAAACATCACAATCGAGTTCGGTCAGAACAAGGCTGTCCTCACCAACACTGCTAAGGCTAAGCTGAACTCTATCGAGAAGGGCACAGCTGTTGCTCTCGACGGCTATGCATCTCCCGAAGGCAGCAAGGCTTACAACCAGAAGCTGTCACAGCGTCGTTGCGATGCAGTTAAGGCTTACCTCGAGGATCGTGGTGTGAAGGTTGTTGACGTTAACGCACACGGTGCAGAAGGTCTGGAATCTCAGCGTATCGTATACGTAACAGTCAAGTAATTAGGTAACAGACATACCAACATACAAGAAGAAAGCCTTGCCGCTATGGTAAGGCTTTCTTCTTTTTGTGAGGATAACTTTACGAAAGGAGACCACCTGCAAAGGCCTCTCGCGTGTCCTGTCAGAAGTACGTGTACTTATTGCCTTAAGTACGTGTACTTATCTTCATAAGTACGTGTACTTGTTGCCATAAGTACACGTACTTTTTTTTTTGAGATCCTATTCTAAAAAAGAGGGGGTCAAGCCAGATGCTCCTTATGGAACAGGATAATGCGTTCAGAGAAAAGGGGTTCCTGCTCCCGACGGAAGAAGGAAGTGCAAATGCGGACGCCCTGCTGCGTGGAGCCCATCGTGTCGAGGGGGAAGACGGCAATGCCGCAGGTCATCAGCTCGCGTGTCAGTTGCAAGTCGTTCATGCCCGGATACTGCACGGTGAAGTAGAAGCCGTCGGCCAGTGGGGCACCCATATCGTTGTCATAGACGAGGTAGAAGCCATTGGCGAGCAGCACGTCCTTCATAAACTTGGCACGGCGTCCGTACTCCTTGACGTCGTTGAGGAAGTTGTACTCTCCCTTGACAGCAGCCTCCATGAGTGCTGCCATGGCGTGCTGCACGGAGTGCGTCGTGCCGCTGGAGAGCGTGTACATAAGCCTGCCGACAAAGAAATCGCCAAAGGTGCCGACGCCGAACTTCTCCTTCAACGGGGCAAAGGTGCGGTGGAAGAGCTTGTTCGATATGCAAGTCACGCCGATGCGCTGTCCGGCATACGAGAATGCCTTCGATGCCGACACCCACAGCACGTAGTTGTCGGTGTAGCGTGCAACCGTGGCTTGGAAAGGAGCCTCGAAAGGATGCGAGAGGTCGCGGCGGAAGTCCATCGCAAAGTATGCCAAGTCCTCGAGCACGAGGATGTCGTACTTCGTAGCAATCTCACCAATGCCTTGCAGTTCCTCCTCCGTAAAGCAAACCCACGAAGGGTTGTTCGGATTGGAATAAACCACAGCACAGATATTGCCCTTGGCTACAATCTCCTCAAGCTTGGCGGTTAACGCCGAGCCACGATAGTTGTAAATGTCGAGGGCTTGGTGCTTCAGACCAATCACGTCGCATTGCGTGGTCTGCACAGGGAAACCCGGCTGAATGAGCAACACGGTGTCCTTTGCAGTTCCGGCAAAAGCATGATGAAGAGCCGTGAAGGTTGCAAAGGTTCCTTGCATACTGCCCGTCGTCGGCACACAACCTTCGGGAGCAACATCCACACCGATGAAAGCCTTCACGAAGTCCGAAGCGGCCTTCTTGATGCGCGGAATGCCGCCATTAGGCGGGTAAATCGTGGCGCAACCGTTCTTCAAGGCTTCCGCCTCTGCCTTCAATGCAATCTCCGAAGGCTGCAATCCCGGCACGCCCATCTCAAGATGAATCACCTCTTCGCCTGTCTTCTCTTCAATGACACGCGAAAGAGCCTGTATGTCGCGAATGGTTGCTTGGGAGAAGTCCCCTAGCCCCATCGCATCAATAATACTTATAACTTGTTCTTTATCTAACACAACGATTCTATTTACTATTGATTGTTTACTTACTTACCATAAGGCGACCTTGCCAATCGCTCCAAGGTCAAGGGTTGCAGTTGCAACTCCGAGAGCTTGAAACACACGACTCATGGTAGGAATACTGATGCTGTAACCCTTTTCGAGCCTTGAAATCTGGGCACGCTTCACTCCGATACGCTCTCCAAGTTCCTCTTGAGTGAGGTTCTGCTGAAGCCTTGCCTTCTTGATGGCTTCGCCGATGTGGTAAGCATGAACTGATGCTGCCACACTGCGCTCGAACTCGTCTCGTCTGGGCGTGCCAACCTTACCGAAATGTTCGTCAAGCACTTCATCTAAACTATACATCTTGAACCTTCCAACTTGTTTCATGTCTTTTATTCTTTTGATTTGAAATACTCTTGTCGTATTCTCTCTGCCTTGGCTATTTCCTTGTGCGGCGTCTTCTGGGTCTTTTTGATAATGCCATGCGTAGCGATTATCAAAGTATTCCTCCTTGTGTCCCAAAAGGCAAACAGACGATACTGGATGCCGTTATAGAGGGTACGGAACTCCCAAATCTCACTGCCCTCAAGTTTCTTGAACAATTGGGTATTACGCTCACCACATTCAACGCGGTAAACTGTTTCATGTATTTTATCGCCTGCCGGCGTAGGTAAGCTCTCAATGAAATTGAATGCTTCCTCCAAATACATGACTTTCGGGTTGTTCCTCATTCTATTTTCACTTTATCAGTGCAAAGGTAGCGAATTGTTTCCAAACCACGAAACTATTAGGCTTGTTTTTATAGTCTTATGCTTACTTTTAACACAATCCTACTTCAAGCAATACAATTAAACCCTCATTCCTGTCTCAAAATTCAATGAACGTATATGTATTCGACATTTACCCCACAATTTTATACATATCCTTCTCGCCGAGGTGCTGGAGCTGGAGGCGGCGGTCGGAGGGCGGGCAGCCGAAGTCGCGGAGGTAGGCGAAGTAGAAGTTGCCGCGCGTGCCGTAGCCGCAGAGACGGGCGATGTCGGTGACGGTCAGCGAGGTGTAGCGCAGCAGCTCGTCGGCCATGCGGCGCTGGTAGGCCTGGCGGAAATCGACACCGCGCATTCCGGTGAGCAGGAAGACGAGCGAGTCGATGTCGCCGATGCGGGCACCATAGCGTCCGGCGAAGAGGGCGGTGTCGGCGCAGCCGCCGGAGAGGAAGCGCAGGTAGTCATCCATGACGCGGATGCACGTCGGGTTGAGGTTACGCTCCAGGGGGACGTACTGCACTTGTCCGTCCTCCGTGAAGCGGCGGCGGTGTGTGAGGGGCGTGATGTAGAGCTGGTCGAAGGTGAACTGCGCCTCGCCCTTGAACTCGCGGGAGGCCGCATCCTGCTTGCGACCGCCCCTGTAGTCGCCGTACCATCTGTCTATTACTCTGTAAGCTATGTCTGTCTTCGTGTTTAGTCTTTCTTTCTTCCGAAATGTTTACCAAGCGCATGTATGGTAAACGTATCTTCTTTGCAATGTTTACCACTCATTCTTATGGTAAGCCTCTCTTTGTCGGGCAGTTTACCGACTACATTGTTGGTAAACGTTTCTCTCATCGGACGTTTACCACCCATGCTTATGGTAAACATCCGACCTGTCGGCAAGTTTGCTCCTCCTCGCGTTTGGCCGTTCTCACCGCGTTTTGATGCGAACGGGACGGACGGTATGACCTATGAAACGCTGGGTGATATCCAAACGGATATAATCGCCTGAACTAAAGTATAGATAGTCCGCGTGAGTGCAGGAGCCTGTGTAGAGAGAACGCGACCAATAGCAGCCACAACCATCATTTGTACGCGTTTCAACACGACTGCCTGCCGCCGGCAGGAAAATACTATTATTATTACTTTTACTTGTAATCAACCTACCATTCTTACCATTCTGCGTTGTCCATTTAGTCGTGGTGTAACTATTGTTGATAAGTTCTTGGAATTGCTCCACGCTAGGCATCTGCCAGCTACTACCCCAGTTTACTGTGGCTGCATCATCCTCCGGCAAAAGTTCCGTGAGGGTGTCAGTGAAGCCATCATAGCCCCAGAAACTGTCCGTGCAGTATTTCGTCATTTTATTGGTGCCATTACAGTAAGTATAGTTGCTCCAATAATTATAGTTGTATTTCGGCTCTGTCTCGCCCCAGGCGAAATAGTCGCCGTATTCCTCGGGACTGTTGGCTCCGACGTTGCATGTCGCCCACAATGTGCCTGAGGGTAAGCCGAGGTCAACCCATTCGTGCTCGTCTATGACGATGAAGCCGTCGTCCTCAAATGTGATGCTGTCTAACTGCGAGACGTTGCACTCGAATTTCTGATTGCCAGCCATGTGGAGCACAACCTTTTGTGCGTTGGCTGACTGCGCGGTTGCCATCAGTAGCAAGCCTGCAAAGATAGTCTTTTTCATAGATATAAATGATAGATGGTACATACATTATTTATATATAAGAACCACGAATTACACTAATTTCACGAATTGGCTACGCCCTTGAGTGCCATTGATAATTATTCGTGCAATTCGTGTAATTCGTGGTTGAAAGAGAGGTTGTTTAGTGCCAGTTGGAGAAGTCGCGCTTGTCGTTGACGTGCTTGGCTTTGCCAGTGGAGCGTTGGATGGTCCCTGGCGGCTGGATGTGGATGTTGGGTTTGATGCCGGTGAGGGAGACGAGACGGTCGTAGAGTGGCTTGATGAAAGGCATCTGCTTGCCGGGGTTCGGCGAGAAGAACTCTTCGCGCAGCTCGACGTCGAGGTCGAAGGTATCCTCGTTGCCTTTGCGATCGACAGTAATGAAGTACTGCGGAGTGAAAGCAGGGAACTCGGTCAGCACGGTCTCTATCTGGCTTGGGAAGACATTGACACCACGAATGATGAGCATGTCGTCGCTTCGTCCCAGCACCTTTCCAAGGCGCACGGCGGTACGTCCGCACTTACAGGGCTCGTAGTTGAGGCTGGAGAGGTCACGAGTGCGGTAGCGAAGGATGGGCATCGCTTCCTTGCAGAGCGAGGTGATGACCAACTCGCCGACTTCACCTGGAGCAACCGGTTCGAGCGTCTCGGGATTGACAATCTCGGGCAGGAAGTAGTCTTCCCAGATGTGAGTGCCGTCCTGATACTGACATTCGCCACCCACGCCTGGGCCACACATCTCGGTCAAGCCGTAGATGTCGATAGCCTTGATGTGCAGCTTGGCTTCCAGTTCACGACGAATGCCCCACGTCCAAGGCTCTGCTCCGAAGAAGCCGACGCGGAGCTTGAGCTTCGAGACATCGACTTTGTTCTTCTCGATGACCTCAGCGAGGTGCAAGGCATAGGAAGGCGTGCAGCAGATGGCAGCCGTGCCCATGTCCTGCATCATCATAATTTGCTTCTCTGAGTTGCCGGCTGAGGTGGGCAACTGAATGGCTCCGAGCTTTGCTGCTCCGTCGTGAGCACCAAGGCCACCGGTAAAGAGGCCATAGCCGTAGCTCACCTGCACCACATCGCCCGGGCCGATGTCGCCAACGGCAAAGACGCGGGCACAGCACTCCGACCACATGTCGAGGTCAGCCTGCGTGTAAGTTCCGACAACGGGCTTGCCCGTCGTGCCGCTTGAGGCATGGATGCGCCTAATCTGGTCCATAGGCACAGCCTGCAAGCCGAAGGGATATTCGTCGCGCAGGTCGTACTTTGTTGTAAAAGGCAGTTTCGTCACGTCGGCAATGGACTTGATGTCCTCGGGCTTTATACCACGCTCGTCCATCTTCCTTCTGTAGAACGGTACTTTCTCGTAACACCGCTTCACAGTAGCCACAAGGCGTTCGCTCTGCAGCTTCGTCATGTCCTCGCGGGACATGCACTCCATTTGGGGATTGTGAATCATAAGTTATCCTGATAAGGTTATGAGGTTATGAGGTTGTAAGGTTATGAGGCTTTTACGCCTGCATCGAAGGCTTTGAGGTTGGCTTCGACGACCTGTTCACCCTTACGGGAGAACACGGTGGCAATGGCTTCTCTGAGGTTCTCGACGGAGAGGATGCCGATGTAGGGAGCAGCCATGCCGAGCAGCACCATGTTGGCACCTCGAGGATTGCCGCAGTCCTTGGCAACAGTCTCAATATCGAGCTTGATGCTGGGCAAGGTGTCGAGTTCCTTCTGCAAGGCTTCCTCGTCAGGGTAGTTGGGGATGTTGACGAAAGGCTTCGAGCTGGTTACTATCCTTCCCTCTTTGCTGAGGTAAGGAAGGTAACGCATGGCTTCCATGGGTTCCATGGAGATGATGAGGTCTGCACCAGCTTCGGCAATGAGGTCGCTCCAGATAGGATCTGTAGAGAGGCGCAGGTTCGACTGCACGTCGCCACCTCGCTGACTCATGCCATGCACCTCGGCCTGCTTCAAGTAAAGCCCAGCCCTCGTGGCTGCCTCGCCTATGATGGTTGCGATGGAGAGGATGCCTTGTCCACCCACACCGCACAAAATAATATCTTTCTTCATGCTTCTACTGCTTTTTGGCTCTTGCGTGACGAGCAAAGGTTTGGATGCATTCCCTGCGAGGAATAATGACGGAGACACCGTTGTACTCTATCTCTTCCTTGAGGATGCGGGTTATCTCAGGCATGTTCTTTGGCAGGGGCACAACGACACGCACATGTTCCGGCTCTACGCCAAGGCCGAGGCAGATGGCCTCGAACTTGTTGGTGCCTGCAGAGTCCTGCCCGCCTGTCATGCCGGTAGTGAGGTTGTCGGAGATGATGACCGTGATGTTGGACTTGTCGTTGACGGCATCCAGCAGTCCCGTCATGCCGCTATGCGTGAAGGTCGAGTCGCCAATGATAGCCACGGCAGGGAAGAGTCCTGCGTCGGCTGCACCCTTTGCCATTGTGATACTTGCGCCCATATCGACACAAGACGAGAGACTCTGGAAGGGAGGCAAAGCGCCAAGCGTGTAACAACCGATGTCGCCAAAAACACGATGCTCGGGATAGTCGGCAAGCACTTGGTTCAAGGCAGCATAAACATCCCTATGACCGCAGCCTTGACAGAGCTGAGGCGGACGTGCTGCCATATTCTTGGCAGGAGCAAAGACAGCACCTGTCTCTTTACCCAAAGCCTTTGCCACACAGTCGGGCGTTAGTTCGCCTGTGCGAGGCAGGTCGCCTGTCAAGCGTCCCTTCACAGGATAGCCTGCGCCAAGCAAGCCTTTGACGAGTTCCTCAACGACAGGCTGACCGTCTTCGATGACGAGAAGCTCGTCGCATTCAGCAGCCAAAGCCTTTATCTTCTCTTCGGGGAGAGGGTATTGGGAAATCTTCACGAGGTTGGCTTCATTGCCGATAGCCTCTTTCACATAGTTGTAGGCAATGCCGCAAGCCAGGATGCCCGTCTTCGCAGCAGCTTTCTCTACCTTATTATATATGCTCTCTTCCGAAGCCTGCTTCATGGCGTCCTGCTTCTCGAGGAGCTTCACATACTTCTTCCTTGCGATGCCTGGCAGAAGCACCCACTGGTCTGTGGACGGCGAAAGGAGTTTCTCTGCCATTGGCTCAGTAACCTCAACAGCGGCACGGGAGTGAGCCAGACGGGTTACGACGCGCAGCACTATGGGTTCGCCCAGCCGTTCCGAGAGGTCGAAGCCATAGGCCATCATGTCGTAGGCTTCCTGCTGATTGGAAGGCTCAAGGCAAGGCACGAGTGCGAACTTGGCATAGAAGCGCGAGTCTTGCTCGTTCTGTGAGGAGTGCATCGAAGGGTCATCGGCAGCCAGGACGATGAGTCCGCCTTTGACGCCGGTGATGGCACTGTTGACGAAAGCATCGGCACAGACGTTCATGCCGACGTGCTTCATGCAGACCAAAGCCCGCTTGCCTGCATACGACATGCCGAGGGCTGCTTCCATGGCAGTCTTCTCGTTGGTACACCAGCGGGAGTGCACACCGCGCTCCTTGGCAAGGGGATGGCTTTGTATGTATTCGGTGATTTCTGTGCTTGGCGTACCGGGGTAGGCATAGACGCCGCTCAGTCCGGCATTGATGGCGCCAAGGGCAATTGCTTCATCACCTAAAAGGAGTTTCTTCATAGTTATCGGTTTTTCTGAGTATTCTGAGTAATCTGATTATTCTGAGTTTTCTGAGTTTTCTGAATAATCGGAGTATTCTGAGTATTCTGATTATGCTCTGATGAGTTGTAGGAACTCTTCGCGTGTCTTGGCTTGGTTGAAGGCGCCGCAGAAGTCGCTGGTCGTGGTGATGCTGCCTTGCTTCTGTACGCCGCGCATCTGCATGCACATGTGCTGAGCCTCGACGACCACCATGACGCCCAGCGGCTGGAGAGCTTCCTGGATGCAGTCGCGTATCTGCTTCGTCATGCGCTCTTGTATTTGGAGACGATGCGAGAAGCAATCCACTACGCGGGCTATCTTGCTCAGTCCCGTCACCTGTCCGTTGGGTATGTATGCCACATGCACCTTGCCGTAAAAGGGGAGCATGTGGTGCTCGCAAAGGGAATAGAAATTGATGTCGCGCACAATGACCATCTGGCGGTAGTCCTCGTTGAACTTCGCCGAGTTGAGTATCGCCACGGGGTCTTGCTCGTAGCCTTGTGTCATAAAGGTCATGGCCCTTGCCACACGCTTCGGAGTCTTGACGAGTCCTTCACGCTGTGCATCTTCGCCAAGGAGCGTAAGTATGGCGCGGATGTGTTCGGCTATCTGCTGTTGGGTAGGTGTCAGTTCGTGCTTATAAAGTTCTTCCATCTTATAATCTGACGTTTATTTTACTTTTCACGATGACGGCTTCACGGAAGATGCCCATCTCGCGAATCTGTCTGAGGACTTCGCTTGCCTCCTCCATTGAGCGGAAGTCACCTGCTCGGCAAAGCCAATGAGGTGAGGCGAAGCTGACATAGACAGGCAGGTCCGGGAAGGAGTTCCTGAAGCGCAGGCCAGCAGCCCGCGCCTCAGTCTTTCCTTTACGGGAGTTGTCTCCGAAGTACACTTGGATGCGGAATCCGTTTATCTTCACCTTTGGTCCGAGTGTGAGGCTGTCAGCGACGAGGGAGTCGGGCAGTTGCGGTACGGTTCCGTCCGACACTCTTTTCTGCACAGGTGCAGCAACAGACTTCTTCGCGTTGTTGACGAGGTCTGTGATAGCCTTATCCTGATGGAGGATGATTCTGCCTGCCGATTCCACTACCCGCTGCAGTTTCTCGGTGAAGGTCTGCTGGGCGCTTATAGTCAGGGCGCTCAGGCAGAAGACAAGGGACAAAGTGTACTTCATATCTGATAATTAGAAAATGTGAAATGCAGAAAATAAGAAAAGGTGTGAACGCTCTTTCTTCTTTTCTTAAATTCTTATTCTCTTATTTTCCTTTTTATTTCCAAGCGTCGATGATGCCCTTGAAGTCGGGAGCCTTGAGGCTTGCGCCACCGATGAGGCCGCCGTCGATGTCGGGCTTGCCGAAGAGTTCGGGGGCGTTGCTTGCCTTGCAAGAGCCGCCGTAGAGGATGGTGGTGTCGTCGGCTGCCTGTGCGCCATAGACGTCGGCCACGCACTTGCGGATGTAGGCGTGGATTTCCTCTGCCTGCTCTGCGGTAGCGGTCTTGCCGGTGCCGATGGCCCAAATGGGTTCGTAGGCAATCACGATGTTCTTCCACTGCTCGGGAGTGAGATGGAAGACGCTGCCCTGGAGTTCAGCCTTGCAGACTGCTTCCTGCTGGTTTGCCTCGCGCTCTGCCAGGCTTTCGCCGATGCAGAAGATGACCTTGAGGCCGTTGGCAAGTGCGAGGTCAACCTTCTCCTTGAGGATTTCGGGAGTCTCGTGATAGTATTCGCGACGCTCGCTGTGGCCGAGGATGACGTACTCTGCGCCTGTGCTCTTCACCATAGCTGCGCTCACTTCGCCTGTGTAGGCACCGCTCTCCTTGTTGGCGCAGTTCTCAGCGCTGACCTTGATGACGCTGTCCTTCAGCAGTTCGCTGACGGTGGCGAGGTGGATGAAGGGAGTGCCGATGATGACTTCGCAATTGGGCTTCTCAGCGGCCAGGATGTTCTTCAGTTCTGTAGCGAGAGCTACACCTTCCTGCAGGGTCTTGTTCATTTTCCAGTTGCCTGCTACGATTTTCTTTCTCATGTTTCTTTTAATTTTTAATTATTAATTGTTAATTCTTTAGGTGTTGGCAGTGCCGTGGAGGGCCATTTGCCTACGACTTTGCCGTTGTGCAGGAGCATGAGGCCCGGGTTGGAGCGAATCATCGTCTTGAGCACGACGGCGTCTGCCAGGCAGAAGGGATATTCGGCGCCTGTCAGGTCTTTCCAGCTTTCGATGGCTTGTTCTCCGCTTGACGTGAGGCAGTAGAAGCTGATTCCTGCTTCCTGGCTGTAGTCATAGAGCGAGAGCAGTTCGCCCATTATGCCGTCGTCTGCCTTCTCCAGGTAGGGAGCTACGAGGAGGAAGGTATAGCCTTCGTCGCAGAGAATCTGTTCGGTGAGGTCTTCGCCGCTCTCGGCATCTTGTATGAGCAGGTCCCCTACTCCGCTATGCTCTGTGGGCTCAACCTGTACGGTGCGTGTATCGATGAAGGTCCAGGTGCTGTCGGGATATTCTTCGAGGGAGAACTCCTTCTGCACGCCGTCCTTTTCCAGGATGAAGGTTGTCTGGAACTGCCCGAAGCTCTGCTGGTCGTCGTACCAGGCTTTTCGGATGTCTGCTCCGACGTAATAGGGCCGGAAGTCGATGACGGGCAGCCGCCAGAGGTTATAGCTGACGAATGCGCAGGCAAAGGCAAGTGCACAGAGGGCCACCAGCCATATGAACCGCTTTGCCACGAAGTGCGGCATCAGCTTGTAGTAGCGCAGCGCGAGACAGGAACAGATGAGCAGCACGACGTTCTTCCCGAAGGTCTGCCAATTGGTGAGCACGAGGGCATCGCCGAAGCAGCCGCAGTCCGACACGGGATTCTTCAGGGCAAGATAGAGCGTCAGGGGGGTCATAACGAGCATGAAGCCTATCGCCAAGGTCGAAGCCAGACGTCTGCGGATGCCGAAGAAGAGGTAGATGCCCAGCAGGAACTCCAGGATGGCGAGCAGGCAGGCCAGCACCAACGGCAGGCTTTCCGGCATGAAGCGACTCAGGCCAAAGGCTGCTGAATAGTCCTCTATCTTGTACTGCGTGCCGCGAGGGTCAATCAGCTTCACCGTGCCGGAGAACAAGTACGTCAGCGCAAGCACGAAGCGGACAATGTTTATCGTGATTCTTTTTATCATTCTGCTTTTTTAATGAAGAATGAAGAAAACCACGGATTAAGCGGATTAAACGGATAAAGGATAAATTATTTTCGGATTCAACGGATTGTCCCTAAATCTGTTTAATCCGTAACAAATTAAGAAATAATCCGACAAATCAGCTTAATCCGTGGTTTTATTCATTCTTCATCCTTCATTTCATTCAGTTTTATCAGTCCGAAGACGGCGTAGTTCAACATATCCATGTAGTTGGCATCGATGCCTTCGCTGACCAGCGTGTCGCCTCCGAGCGACTCTATCTGCTTGGTGCGAAAGACCTTCATGAGGATGAGGTCTGTGTAGCTGCTGATGCGCATACTGCGCCAGGCCTCGTCGTAGTCGTGGTTCTTGCGAAGCATGAGTGCGAGGGCTTCCCCTGCATGTTTGTCGTAAGCCTCGATTGCTTCGTCCGTCGTCATGTCGTCGGGTTTCTCGGAGTAGCCTTTCTCGAGCTGTATGAGGCCGATGACGGCATAGTTGACGATGCCGATGAACTCTGGGCGGATGCCTTCATCGACGTAGGAGACGCCTTTCGTCTCGATGCTGCGGATGCGGTTGGCTTTGATGTATATCTGGTCGGTGAGCGACGATGGGCGCAGGATGCGCCAGGCTGCCCCGTAGTCGTGAAGCTTCTTCACGAACAGGGCGCGGCACTCAGCCATCACCTTCTCGAACTGTTCTTGGGTTTGCATTGAGGATATCTGCTTCTTTTATCGCGTGCAAAGATACTACATTATTTTTAATTAAAGGGCAAGTAGGCAAGAAAAAAGTGCCTCAACGCTCGATTTCGCACCTCGAGGCCCTCTGTTGGCTGATGCTGAGACTGCCTTCCCAGCCTGGCTGTCGGCTCCGAAAGCATAGTATCAGGCCAGGAGGGGTGACTGACAAGGCCTTTTTGCCTGCACTTTGATGTCAAGATAATTCGGGAGCTTCAAGCGTCTTTTCATAGAGAGAAACACGGGCCCGTAGTCCCCGTCGCTGAGGGAAGATGTACGGATAAACAGAAATAACACACAAGACAACACAACTTTTCTTGTCTATTTGAAGAAATTGAACTACTTTTGCACGCGAATTGCAACACAAACAGAAGGATAGTATGATAATCCGCAAAATTACCCTATGGAAAAAAGTACGTGTACTTATCGCCATAAGTACGTGTACTTATCCGACTAAGTACGTGGACTTATCCACATAAGTACGTGGACTTATCTTACCCCCTCCTCCCTAAGAGGGGAGCAAGGGACGCTTTTGCGGATTATCACAAAGGATAACAAGTAAAATATCAACAACATGAGCCAGCCCTATACCACAGCCATCCTCCTCCTGCATTGCCCCGACCAGCAGGGCATCATCTCGGAGGTGACGAAGTTTATCACCGACAACAAAGGCAACATCGTCTATCTGGACCAGTACGTCGATAAGATAGAAGGGATGTTCTTCATGCGTATAGAATGGGAACTGGAAGGGTTCCTGATTCCACGCGACAAGATCTACGACTACATCGACACACTCTATTCGCAGCGCTACCAAATGAAGTTCAGCCTCTACTACAGCGACAAGCGACCGCGCATGGCTATCTTCGTCAGCAAGATGAGCCATTGCCTCTACGACATGCTGGCGCGATGGAAGGCCGGAGAATTTGACTGCGAGATTCCCTGCATCATTTCAAACCACGAGGACCTGCGCTATGTGGCCAATCAGTTCGGCATTCCCTTCTACGTCTGGAGCATCAACAAAGACCACTCGAACAAAGCCGAAGTGGAGGCTGCAGAAATGGAACTGCTCAGGAAGGAAGATGTCTCGTTCATCGTGCTGGCACGCTACATGCAAATCATCAGTGACGAGATGATAGCAGCCTATCCGCACCACATCATCAACATCCACCACTCGTTCCTGCCCGCATTCATCGGCGCCAAGCCTTATCATCAAGCCTACGAGCGAGGCGTCAAAATCATCGGCGCCACCAGCCACTACGTCACGGCTGAACTCGACGCAGGCCCCATCATCGAACAGGACGTGGCAAGAATCACCCACAAGGACACGCCCGAAAGCCTCGTCCTGAAGGGAAAAGACCTCGAGAAGATAGTCCTCTCCCGCGCCGTCTCAAAACACATCCAGCGGAAGATACTGACCTACAAGAACAAGACCGTCATCTTCAGCTGAGGACAAGGGCAATTTTAGGGGCAAGGAGCAAGGGGCAATTTAGGGGCAAGGAGCAAGGGGCAAGGGGCAAGAGAATACCAATTTCCACAGCAATCCTCCTGCCCCTTGCTCCTTGCCCCTTGCTCCTAAAACGCCCTTGCCCCTAAAATCAATAAGCAAAGATGGAGTACTTCTCCATGATGGCGTTCACTTCGCTGCGAACCTGAGCGATAACCGTCTCGTCCTCGGGAGCGTTCAGGACGCGCTCGATGAACTCGGCAATCTTCACCATCAGGTCTTCCTTGGCGCCGCGTGTA
>OMSJ01000042.1 GCA_900313705.1 uncultured Prevotellaceae bacterium | reverse complement strand
TTTCGACCCCAAAAGTGTTAAATATCAATAAATATAAACGCTACAATATATACGCTTTTTGGTCTCGCCTATAGAGATGATTTTGAACACCCTACCCTTCGGGGCTTATTATTGTCAGGCTATCATGCCCCGGGGGTTAACACCCCCGTCTGTGGTCTTTCGCGCCTTGACTTCGTCGACCTTTGGTTCGGCGCTTTTCCCCGGACAGCAATAATAAGAAAAACGCCACGTGCTGCGTTTTCCTACGCGCCACGTGGCGTTTGAGCACCCTATACAGGGAGCACCTTCAACATGAAGGCTGTTCTACTTCTGGAGGTACTTGCGGCCTCCTCTGATTACGATGCCCTTGAAGTTCTCGGCAACACGCTGTCCCTGCATGTTGTAAGTGTATTCGGGCGAAAGCTCCTGCGACTGAGGAGCTCGCACAGCATCGGGGGCTGTTCCCTCGACGGGCGAGCTGAGCACATAGAGCTCTTCGATGACGTTGTCATTGACGACGTCCGTGCCGTAGATGGCCGTGACATCGTAATACTTGTTCAGCAGATTCGACGGCAGGCTAATCTTGGGCGACTTGATCTGGAACTTGTTCCAGAGGCGCACGCGACGGTCGCCGATGACAGCGAAGATGCCGCCATCGCGCACCAGCGTCAGTCCTTTCACCAACACCAAATCGGCATAGTGGTCTGCCGTCAGCTCCTCGCCATAGAGGACAGTTGGCACTGCGGCATCACCGCTGCTGACAGAGATGTCGTCCGCCGGCGTGTTGCCGTCAAGGGGCACAAGCTGCGGCATGAGGTTGCTATAGGTCAGGTGACCGAAGATGCTGCCATTGAGCACATCGTTCCGCTTGACGTCGAGGCCCGCACCGTTGAGGATGAGGCTGCCGGTAGTGTCGCGCACATAGACCTCGTCTCCATAGACATACAGCACCTGAGCGTCGGTCAGCTTAAGGAGAGCATTATCACCCTCCTCCATAGCGCGGAACGAAGCAATGTCCGGAATGTCGTTGCGCAGAGACACCGTCACGGTGCACACGGCCGTCAGGCGGTCGTTGGCAGTAACCGTGATGTGGCAGACGCCCTCGCTCATGCCTGTCACCAGGCCGTCTCCATCGACAGTGGCCACAGACTCGTCGTCGCTGCTGAAGTGGAGCGTACAGGTTGCCGACTCCGGAACCTGCAGCGTAGTGAGCTGCAGACTGGTCCCTACGGCAAGCTTATACTCGTCGCTGGAGAAAGCGATAGACGTGAGCACGTCCACGTCGTAAGCCTCAAAGGTAATCACACTATTGGACTCCTTGATATTGCGAAACGCGATACTGTTGGACTTACCGGTCCAGGTCTTCAGGCTCGGCTGGGTCTCGTTGTTGATGGCCGTCACTTTGGACGTACCGGGGAACGGGTCGCTCGACGCACCTACAGAGACGCTGTAGCTGTTGGACTTCACGCCGCCGGCTCGTAACAACTCATAGTAGGGATGGTCGGGATTGTCGTTCACGGTGTTCTCATATTCCCAAGCAGCCTGTCCGGTGGAGTCAACACGGAAGATGAGCATCCCATGACCTGGCAGAGCACTGTCCCACTTGACCTTCTGACGATTCTCGATGTAGAAGGACTCCTTCTTCTCGGGCGTCTTCAGGCGGTAGCCTGTGTTGCTGGAATGCAGGGCCTCGAGGCTGTACGTACCGGCCTCGCTGATGACCTGCGGATTGGCAAAGCCAAGAGCATAGCGCTCGAAGAGCGAGAAGCAGCATGGCATGCGGCCGTAGTTGAAGTCAGCACCACCAGCCATCACCGACCATGTGTCGGGATGCACGCAACGTCCATCGTAGATATTGTTTGTATCGTAGAAGTCCGGCAAGCCAAGCACATGGCTGAACTCGTGGCACATGGTACCGATGCCCTCCAGCACGCTCCATTCTGTTCCACCTAACAGTTCGTTGGAGCAGGCATAGCGACCGAGATAAACCCCATCCTTCCGCACATTGCTATAGTAGCTGATGTCGGACTGGTGAGGCCAGAGCAGGCGACTGTCGTTGCCCTGGACATAAGAACCCAATCCGGCAAAGATGAAGTAAATCATATCCACCACACCATCGCCATTGACATCGTAGTCCTTGAAGTTCACCTGTGAGTCGGCAGCCGTGCAAGCATCAATCATCAGTTGGATACCATTACGTATGCCGTTGACATAGTACTGGCTACGATTCACTTTCACAGGGCCCACCACATCGAAAGTAGGAACAAACATCCCGTTGGAGTTGTCGCGATAGTAGTCGCGCACACTGCCGGTGCAGCTAACGCCATATTCGTCAATGTTGGTACGACTGTTGCCTGTGTAGTCGTCAGCATTTATCATTTCCTCCATGATGTCCGCATAGTCGTCGTAGCTGAAGGGGCAGTCGTTGTACTCTACGAGTATCACCAGCCCGCGGAACTTCGAATAGTCATATCGCTGGGCACGGCTTTGGCTCAACTGGCGGGCACGTGCAGCCTGGTTCAGGCGACGCGACTGTGCTGCCTGTGCCGTTAGCTGCGGAACAATCCTTCCCATGTCCTTCACATAGCGGTGTTCCTCCAGCGAGCGCTCACCTTCGTCATGTGCCAGCATTGCCGTGGGAGCAAGCTGGCCTTCACTGTTTTTAGTGGCATAGACATAAGCACCGTCATCTCGGCGCACCACCGAATAGCCATCGGCAGTGGTGTTATAGTGGAGATACTCATCACCCACGAGACGAATGCTTAAGGTGGTGCCGTCTGGCTGCACGACGCGGGCAACGCCCCGGTGAGCCGGACGGGCATAGAAAATGGCGATGCTAAACAGCACCGCCATTAAAGATAATGAGAGTCTTTTCATTTATATATGTTCCTTCTTATCCTTTGCGACGATGGCCTTACTGAGCAGCCATGATGTTCAGGATAGACACGAAGTCAGCAATATCAACCTTCTGGTCACCATTGATGTCGGCAGCAGCGTTGTATTCGCCTGCAGCCATGATGTTCAGCACGGTTACGGCATCAGCGATGTCAACCTTCTTGTCGCCGTTGAGGTCACCCGTGACGCCAGCACCCTCGATGTTCTGAGTGATGGTGACTGTCAGCTTGGCACCTGTCTGCATGAAGACAATCTGGCAAGTACGGCTCTCTACACCTTCGGGCAGAGGCTCAGCGGTAACAACCATGTCGTAGTCGATGCCGTTGATGAGGTTGCCTTCCTCGTCCTTGCTGTAGTCTTCGTTGGCAATCTCAACAGATACCCACTCGGGAATCTCATCGGCTTCCTCACCGTCCTCAGTAACGGACTCTACAAAGAGGCTATATGTGGGTTCACCAGTCTCATCGTCTGTGCTATAGAGCATGGGATCGACGTGAATGGTGGAAGAACCGCCGTCCTTGTTGAAGGCCAAGTCTGTAGGATCCTCGGTGTGCAGGTAGCCCCAACCGCCATAGATACCGATATCAAGGTGCTGGTAGCCAGCTCCCGATACGAAGTGATAGATATGCTGCTCTTCGTCGCCTGTCTCGATGAAGTAAGTATTGGCTACGTTGCCGAACTCACAACCGTCGATGAGCGAATAGCACTCGAAGGTGCCGTTGTCCCAACCTTCGATGACGATGGCGAACTCATCTTCTACGAACAGATGGTCAACCGTCTCGGTCATGCCCCATTCGTCCTCGGTATAGAACTCAGTCCATTCAAAGCATTTAGATTCATTCTCGAGGTTAACATCATCGTATGTAATCTCTGACTCAGCCAGAACATCGCCAAGCACTACACGACCTTCTTCGTCGAAGCTCATCTTCTGAATCTTACACTTCAGGTTGAAGTCCTCTTGCAGCTCCAACTGGTAAACGCTGAAGCGAACACCCGTAATGTACAAGGGTGCTGCAGGCTTGCCCTGATATGAAATCAGAGTGCTCATGGTATAATCTGCCGTGCTCTTTCCAGGTGTCAGGTAACTGCCGCTGTAATAATGGCCGAAGTCATCGGTGTTTGCACGTGTCAGCGTAGCGTAAGTACCATCAGAGAACTTCATCGAGTAGGTTACCTCGCCGCCATAAATATATGGGTCAAAGCTTCTACCATTGTTTTCGGTGGGCAAGCCCCAACTGAATGGGTCACCAGCCTTACCGGCATAGGAAGCCGTGAGCTTGGCAGGCGAATAGACTTCGGGAAGAGACTGAATGGAGAAGTTAAAGGTCGTATCAGTCATCACTTCTGCTTCTTCATAGTCCTCTAAACTTTCGTTGTAGCTCAGTTGAGCCATGCTCCATGACCAAGAGTTGGCAAGGTCGGTTGTCAGATTCTTAAACGGAACAGTGACATAGGGAGGCATGACAGCAAGATTGGCAATATAGCCATAGCCGCTGGTCGAAGAACCTATGTGATAGTAGGTGCAGCCGGCTTCATAACGTGCCTCAGGCACAGGAGTCTCGTCCTCCGTCAGGTACTGAACACCTTCGTATATTGACAGATAACCTTGATAACCTACAAGTTCTACTTCGCCTTCGTCGTTCTCATCATACTTGTATTCGGGCTGGTCCCAGTAGCCATAGAGAATGACATCACCTTTCATCGTGCTCAGCTTGCCATCCTCGCCTACTGTAAGATTAATGTTACCTTCCTCATCGACTCCGCTGAAGAGCAAGATATAGTAAGCACCCTCTTCGTCCTCGCCCTGAGCAACAACGGTGGGCTTAATAGTGATCTTATCCTCTGCCTGCTCATAGGGAATAGCAATAGCCTTCAAGGTATCAAGTGCTTTAGGAAGAGGCAGCACGTCAATGAGGCAGGGAACTTGATTCTCATTGACACCAGTCTTCAACGTCCAATAGTCCTTGACGTTAGAAGCACGGTTGGTACCAAGTGCAAGATAAGAATCCTTCAGCGCAGAAGCCTTAGCAGGAGCTGCCTTGGCGGCAGCAGGTGTGCAAGCCTTCAGCGTCTTCTTTGCCTTCTGACTGAGGCTGAGCTGTTGCCCCATGTTCAGGCTTGTCGTTGTGTACTTGGACTGCATCAGAGGGAATTGCTTGACGGCTTTCTCCTTCTTTACCTCCATCAAGGCTGGTCTCTGTGTTGCAGAAAACTCCTTGTTACCCTTACTTGATTTTAGTACTTGGGCATTCGTCACGCCAACCATCATGGCTGCCATGGCAATAAGTAGAATCTTTTTCATACCTTTAGTTTATTATTAGTAAGTACTTGTGTTAATTTCCTATTTTGAATGCCTTCCCTGCGCCGTCAACAGGAGTGCAACGGACAGACGTGGGAAGGAAATAATCGTTGGGCACCATTTCGTAGGTACCGCTGAGAGTGGCGGCAAACTGCCGCATCAAGGACTCAACGGCTGTACCTCTAGCCGTGAAGACCGACAGGTTGTTATCAACGACATTCTCTTCCGTGCAGTTGATTCCCATCTGCTTGGCGCGTGGTCTGGTGAGAGTGAGTTGCAGACCGGCATTATTCGTCTTGGCCTTATCTGGATTCTTCTCGGCCTGAGCCTTGTCGGTATAGTAGGTTATTATCAAACCATTGACAGCGTTCTTACCCGTGGAGCGTCCCATGCCGATGCTCTTCAGCAACCATTTACTGTTGAGCTTGCTCACCCCGCTGGCTATCTCGTTAAACAGGTTCTGCTGTTCCTCAGTAAAGAGCGTGGCATCCAACTCCCACACATCAGAATGGTTGATGATGTAGTTGTCCCATGTAGCAATGACCTGTACGCTGTCATTCTCAGAAACCAGGCAAGTCTTGTCCGGTGCCAAGGTAAACTCCTGGAACGACGTTTCTCCAATCTTGTTCTTATGCTGTAGGTAGAAGCCGGTCGGAGAGAACACACAGTTGAGGGTAGAGGGGAACAATGGGTCGTTGACACGCTCGCAGTAAGTAATGACTCCACTACGGAGATCCTTGAAGTAGAGGGTATCTGAACCACAAATGACGTAGTACGACGATATTGCGGAGTTCGTGATGTAGTTCCTCGTAGCCTCCGTGTCGGCAATGTACTGTTTCCAGGGACGGTCACAAGGCAAGAAACGCACGGTTGACGAATTGCGCTGTCCACGGAACAGGATGTTGTTCCCTTCAAAACCCTGGAACACCAGATTCTGGTCGCCCCTCATTCCTTCACCGTCGCTGACGAGAGAAGCAGGCGCGCTCGACGGGTCAACGGGATCGACGAACACCGTCAGTACATCATTCCATATATTGAAAGCCAGCACTGGGCCTTCTTCTTGCAACATCTCGTAGAAGCTGGTACTCTCCGTATAGGTATTAGCCTTCCCGTTACGGAGGAAGCGATGGTTGCTGGCCAATGTCACCTTACCATTCTCATAGAAGCCACCCAAAAGGTTGAAGCCCTCGAAAGTCTGTTCATCTGAACCTGCCACAAAGTACTGTATGACCCAACCATTATTGCCATCGGTGCTTTGTGCCACCAGGCGGGACTTCAGATTCTCGTTGAAGTGCGTGACACGCAGGGCGGCATTCTCATCAAACAAATTATCCTCCTGAAATTGCGAACAACTGGCAAGCGCGAATGCTGCCACTGCCACACTCATGGAGATATATCTTATATCTTTCTTCATCATAATCTTCCTTTGAACTTATTCAAACTCAAAAAACTTGACTTCATCCCTTACGTATTCATTCACTTTGCTCTGACGCGCCTTCACTTCCTTGCGAAGCTGGAAGAGATACAATCCCCACTTCTCAGTGTACCATTTGGTAGCTATATCAAGCTTCTTCAATATGGCATTCATTCCTGAAGTGGAGGTTCCGTTATCCGGTTCCACCCAGTTGTCGAGATAGTCGCGGAAGGATGTGAACTTCTTGACGGTCTCATAGGTCGGAGTATTCCCGTCGGCTTTGGCTTTGGCATCCCTCTCATGGAAGTCAGGCACAAAGCGCTCACTCTTCTCGCCTGTATCGCTGTTAACAGTAGTTTCCTTCTTCAACGTGAAATTGTTCCAAGGCTTGGCCGGGTCGTCAAGACCTTCAATCTGCAATGAATCAATCAGGGTGTAAACGCGTTCCTTGTCACCTTCCTTTACACCGCCGTTAGCACAGGCATCAATGATGGCGTACATCCAACGACAGTCGGTATTGGTGATAGTGCACGACAAGGTCTCGACGAAGTCCTCATAGTTGGCTGACGAAGCATAATGCGTGATGAAGCCCAGACTGTGAGACTTCACTGAGTCGCGCTTCTGCCAGTCACGGCCATCGTAGTCAGAAGGAGTTATTTGTCCGAAGCTGACAGGATAAGACTTTGTCTGGTGAAGGATGTGTGAGAACTCGTGGTGCATGGTATGGAACTGGTGTTCGTTGAGGTCGTCCATATCCAAAGCTGAATACTGGTTTGTAGGTGTCCACAGCTTAGTCTCGTTCACCTTAAGCAGCGTTATCTTCACGCCACCGGAAGCATAGCCCAACTCCTCCGTACCAGTAGTCGGGGAGAAAGCCGAGGAACCGATGAAGTGGATGATGCGAGGACCGTACTTCTTCATGAAGTCTTCGCCACCATACTTGGTATATACATCATAGAAGAGGTACTTGATGAAGTATGCAAGCAACTGTGACTTCTTGTAGTCTGAACCTGTCAGGTAGTACTCCATCTTGGATGCTGGCAGATTGAACTTATACTGAATCTCGAGGTTATAGGGCACGACGAAGTTGTCGTAGAGCCACTGGTCGAAAGGAGCTGTCGTAGAATTAGGATTAACAGCCGGGGTCGATGTGTCAAAGATGGAATCACTGAAGTCATCGTCATTGCCGCATGAGCAGAAAGACGTGACCGCAGTCATAACACACATTATATATATTAACTTTTTCATCTTTTATCTCTTCCTTTCCTATTTATTCTGATATAACTCTACATTAGTATTACCGTGAGCAGGCATGACGTAACCGCCATCTTTTCCAGGGCCAAATGCTCCCTTCTCGCGATTGCCAGGATAACCTGCCTGTATCACATTATCAGGAATCTGAAGCACACGGCGGGGGTCATCCCAAGTCAAAGAGTCGATATGAATCTCATCTTCGTTTGCATCGCGATAGAAGTGACGCACCTTGATGCCATAGCGCTTGATGTCGAACCAGCGTTGTCCTTCGTGTACGGTCTCAATACGGCGGAAATGCAGGATGCAGTCCAGCACACTCAAGTCATCGCCCGTCAGCACCTTCTCGAATCCCATCTCAGCGGGGTACAGTTCGCTGACGAAATCATTGTTCCTGGCCGAGCGGTTGTATTTCCTTTTGATTTTATCGAGTGTCAGTGGCTCTGTGACCAGATGAGAACTCGTCCAAAGGTCCAAGTCGCGGATAGCGCCAGCCTGGTCGCCCAGGTAAAGCTTAGCTTCTGCACGGCACAAGATGGTCTCGTCTGCCGTAAAGGGCTGATACAGCTGATGCACAAATCCGATGCCTGCTATCTTATCGGTGTATTCGAAGTACTCATGCAGGCGGAAGAGCCATGCGCCATATTGCTGGCCGTAACTATTGATGTAAACCATGCCCGAGAAAGCAGGCAAAGGCGTGCTGGACCAGTTAGGACCGGTTCCCCACATGGTAACGTCAAGTGTAGAGGGCACGTGCCATGTCTTACCATTAACATCTTTGAACGTGGTGCCTTCATTAATGGCAAAGCGCGCATTGGAAACAAGCATACGCCACTGCAGCGAATAGGTCGATTGGATCAGGAAATTGCAAGCCAGCTTCTCGTCGTTGTAATCATTGACTTTCGTGGCAAGTGTGTTCTGATTGATGGCACTCCAGTTACGCAATTGGGGATTTCCTCCCAGTGCCTCATTCGCATACTCCAAGCACTTCTGATAGTCGCGCTTGAAGAGGTAGAAGCGTGCGGCAAAGGCATAGGCAGCACTGTGGTTGAAGTGATAGGCAGGCACCTTGTACTTAGAGTCATCAATTAGCTTGATGCCTTCCAGAATATCCTTCTCGATGAGACGATATACTTCAGCCACGCTCTTGCGGAACTTGGGGTCGCCGTAGTCCACGTTGACAGTATTCTCCACTTCGGCAACATAGGGAATGCCGACTTCGCTGGAGCTTCTTGCTTCATCTTTATAGGCTTCGGCAAAGATGTTCACCAGCACGAAATGCAGATAGGCACGCAGGAGATGTGCCTCGCCCCATGAATGGGATGTCTCGCGGTCGTTGGCCGGGTCATTGCTAATCTCCCGCATTGACTGAATGGCTTGGTTGGCAACGGCTATACCCTGATAGTATGCCTGCCAGACGCTGTATGGCGTGTCGTCATCGTCAGTGCTGTAGTTGTCGATGTCTTCCCACTTGTATGCCTGCTCATGGAATTCATAATAGGCATCCACGTGTGTAGCAGGAACCACGACATTGCCGTCGAGCATGTTGTCGCTGCTGAGTTCACAGATAAGAGCGGGTGTATAAAGGGGATAACCGGACGTAAGCAGTTGCTGAATCTTATCTGTCGTATCGATTTCCGTGCGGTTGTCGGGAGCCTCATCAAGCGCTGTGCAGGAGACAAAGAGCGAGAGCTGAAGGACAAGCAGCAGTGCTACGCCAAGCAAGTTCATCCAGTTCTTGCCAACTTTCCGCATCCTTATATTATTATATGTATATATCATAATTCCTTGTATCATTGACCTACCTGAAGCGGTAGGAAATTCTTCTTTGTTCATTCTTCACTCTTCATTTAGAATCCCAGACGTACGGTGGCGGTGAACTGCTTGGAGATAGGTGCAGCCACACCACCTGAATTGATGAACTCTGGATCCTGGCCATTCAGTTTCTTGTCAGCATAGAGGAGGCAAGGATTCGTCACAGCCAGTTTCAATGAGGCTTTATTGATGAAGATTGTCTTCTTGAGCCAATCATCGGGCAATATGTATGTGAGTGCAACCTCCTTCAGTCGGATGAAGTCGCCAAGGGCAATGCGCTCCGTAGAATAATTGTAGGCATTGTATGCTGTGCGCATCGTGTATGAGCCGAAGCGGTCAACCTGGCTTCTTGACGCTATGACAGGTACTGTCGTTACGGCTTCATCGCCAGCAATCATCCAGCGGTTCTTGAACTCACGCGGCAGTGCCGAGAGGTCGCTGTATGAAGACGAGAAGACGGGGTCGAGGCGCACGACATTGCCGCCTGCATAAGTGATGAAGACATCGAGTGCAAGGCTGCCCCACTTCTTGCTCTTGTAGCTGAAGGTGTTGTTGAAGGAGCCGTAGAAGGTCGGGTCAGAGGGACCTTCATAGACGAGGAAGTCCTTCAGGTGCTCCGTCTCCTGGAAGTCCACGTCGCCCACGGTCTTTTCGCCGCGCTCGTTATAGACTTGGGGGAGACCCTCTTCGTTGAGTCCTGCGAACTGATAGCTAAAGATGGAGCGTACGGGATAGCCTTCGATGGCGTATCCCTGACCTGTTACCAGATCGACGGCACGGCTTGCTACCTCGAGAGAGGTAATCTTGTTCTTTGCCTTGGAGAAGATGAGGTCAGACGTCCACTTGAAGCCTGCCTTGTCTATATTGATGGTAGAAAGACCTAATTCCACGCCATGCGACCTCATGTCTGCTACGTTGGCATACTTGGCAATCTCACCGCCGGCACCCTGTGTATAGGTACGGCCTATCAAGTCGTAGTTGTTACGGCCATAGACATCGAATGTCAGGGCAATGCGGTCCTTGAGGAAGCTTATATCGACACCGACATTCCATTCGTGCTTCTTCTCGTAGGTCAGTTCTGAGTTGCCGAGGGAGGAGATGTAGATTTCCGATTCTGCTGCAGAGGTAAAGGGACGCCAGGAGTTCTTGGTCATGAAGATGGCCTCGGCGTTGGTGACCCATGATGGGCCTGTATCAGCAGTCAGCGAATAGCTGCCACGGAGCTTCAACTGCGAGAGCCATGACTTAGTGCCTTCCATGAACTTCTCGTTGGTGATGTCGTATGAACCGGAGATGTTCCATGTGGGCAGCCAACGGCTCCGCGTGCTCTTGCCGAGGCGGTTAGTGCCTTCGTAGCGCAATGTTCCGTTGAGTGTGTAGCGCTGGTCGTAGTTATAGTTGAACTGACCGTAGTAAGCCAGCGTGTTGGTCAAGGTGTATGACTCGCCGAAGTATTCGGTGTTCTCTTCGTTCATCTGCTTGAGCCAGTAGTACGGTGTATAGGTGATGCCACCGTTGTCGAACTGATAGCCCCAGCCTGTCCAGTTCGTTGATGTGCGACGGACGGAGGAGTACTCTGTGCCGAGCATACCATTGACGGTGTGCTTTTCCTTGAAGACGTTGTTGTAGCTTGCCATGAAGCGGAAGTTGTTGGAGCGCATGTTGTCGTCAAACTGGTATTTGATGCCACCTGACGGCAGGACGGATTCAGGCAAAGCCAACTCGTCGTCGGGGTTGGTATAGAGGAGGCTGTTGTTGTCTCTGACGGTTGAGTTGTCGTCCTGTGCGTCGGTACCGGCGCGATAGGCATTGGCCTGGTTAGCCTTGTCCATCACGTTGTGCTGGCGACGGGTGCTCGACAGGCGCGACGAGATGAGTCCGCTCAGGCGTACGGACTTGATGGGCTTGTATTCCAGCTCACCGCGGAACATCAGCTCCTTGACCTGTATGTCGTTGTAGTTATACTCCAACTCGTCGAAGATGTTGAATCCTGTATAGAAGCGGGTATAGTTGATGTTGGGGTCGAGGCAGCGACTGGTGTTCATGGCATAGCTGAAGGGGTTGATATCGAAGTCGCGCTTCACCTCGCCGGTCACGACATCCGTAGTGCGGTTCAGCGAACCAGGTGCTTCCTGATTACGGTAACTGCCCTGGGCGGCCAGCTTGACGGTGAGCTGCTCGGCTCCCTTCCTGTCCTTCAGGATGTCGTATGACGTATTGCCGTTGAAGGTGTAACGGTCCACGGAACTGCGGTTGACGAACTGTCCGGGGTCGGTCAGGACGGACATGGAGAAGTAGGTCTGCGAGCGGTCTGTACCGCCGGAGATGCTGACGGAGTGGTTCATCTGCATCTTCGTGGAGAACAGGAGGTCGAACCAGTTCGTGTTGCGGAGCTCGGCTGCCTGCAGGTAGGCATTGCGTGCTGCCTCGGTATTCTGCAGACCGAAAGCTCCGGTCTCCGGGTCGTAGGCACGAAGCTGACGGAACATGTAGCCGTAAACACCTGAGTTCTGGGCATTGACCATGTTGTCGAGCTGCAGCCAGCCTTTGTCGTACATCTCCTTATAGACACCCATCATCTCCTGGGAGTTCATGATGTTGTAGTCGGTGTAGCGGGGTTTGAAGCGAGAGGTGAACTCGCCTGTGTAGCTGACATTGGCGCGGCCTTTCGAGCCCCTCTTCGTGGTGACGACAATCACGCCGCCCATAGCTCTGGCACCATAGATGGAGGTGGCTGAGCCATCCTTCAGGACGGTGAACGACTCGATGTCGTCCGAGTTCAAGCCTGCTACGGCTGAAGAAATCAAGGTCTTGGCATCACCGGAAGCCAGGTCATCGGCACTGACATCGACGTTGTCCTCGTAGATGACGCCATCCACGACCCACAGGGGCTTGGAGTTACCATAGATGGAAGTTGCGCCACGCACACGGATCTTGGGCGACGCACCAAAGGTGCCCGTCACGTTCGTCACCTGTACACCTGCCACACGACCTTCCAGCGAGCGGCTGACGTCGGCCATACCCGAGAGCTTTATCTTCTCGGCATCGACCTTTGTGGCAGCACCCGTAAAGAGGCGCTTGTCAATCTGCTGCTGACCGGTGGCTACGACCTCGGTCATCTGCGTGTACTCGCCTTGCATGACGATACGCATACCGTTCTTGGCTTTCACCTTCTCGGTGCGCATACCAATCATCGACACTACCAGAGTGGCATTCGACTTGACGTCCGTCAAGGTAAACTTACCGTCAATGTCCGTAATGGTTCTTTTCTGCGTACCCTCTACCAACACACTCGCGCCCATCAGCGGCTCGTTGTCATCGGCTGAGAATACTGTTCCTGAGATTGTTGTCTGAGCCATAGCCATTCCGACATATAAGAACAGCGCAGCTAAGACAAAACTTACTTTCCTATATAAAAACATCTTTTAATTGTTAAATCTTCTTTTTTAGTGACGACGTGACTCTTGGCCCCTTATATATTATAAATAATGTATAGAAGTCATCGAAAGAGCACAATTCGAGCCGCAAAGGTAAGACATTTTTTTGAATTATTTGCAAATTGTACCACTTATTTTAAAAAAAAGTGGCAAAAACACACTTTAACGCCATCTTTGACCCACTTAAATGTTAAAATAAGTACGTGGACTTATGGCAATAAGTACGTGTACTTATGGCGATAAGTACGGGGACTTATGACGATAAGTATGGGGACTTATAAAAACAAGCACGTGCGCCCCCATATTTGGAAGCGCACGTTTCTTAATTTCTTATTTTCTTATTTTCTAATTTTCTACATTTCTTATTCCCTCTCAATCCATGCGAGGGTGTCGCCGCGGCGGACGTGCGAGGCCTTCTTGGCTGCAATATCGACCAGACGACCACCGATGCCGGCTGGGATGGGGATGAACTCACCCCATGTGGCCTGCACGTAGCAGAGAATGTCGCCATCCTTATACTGCTGACCGATAGAGGGTTCGAGGCAGGGAACTCCTTCGCCGTCGCCCTTGAACTCGTAGAACACCTGACCATCGACGGGGCTGACCACGGCGTCGGCCTTGGCGTGCTTGAAGGCAGTCAGCTCTTCGGGCTTGAGCGTTGCGCCCAGCTTGGCTTCCTTCGCCTTCTGCAGGTCGCTGAGGAAGTTCTTCTTGGCCTGGCCGCTCTTGAAGTTGCGGTACTGCTCGGGGTGCATGGCCAGCTCGAACAGCTCTTCGTCGTCCTGTCCGCAGTCCCAGCCGTTCTCCTTCATCTCCTTGCGGAAGTCGTCGAGGGCGTTGGGATAGAGGGTATGCGGGTCGGTGTCGGTGAACTCCTTGCCCTTCTGCTTGGCAAGCTCCACCAGCTCGGGAGCGATGGGGCCGGGCACCTTGCCGCTCTTGCCGAGTATCATGCCCCACATGGCGTCGTCCATCATCACGAAGCGGCCCTTGCCCTGAGCCATCGTGAGCAGGTTCATCAGGGCGATGTTCTTGGTGTATTGGCTGAAAGGCGTCACCAATGGGGGATAGCCGACCATCGGCCAAACGTACTCTACCTCGTTGAAGAGGGCAACGAGCATGTCGTCGGTGTTCAGTTCGGGTTCGCCCTTCTGCTTGCGCAGACTGTTGATAGCAGCCTGAATGCCGCCGAGGTCAGCCATCATGGAGCCCATCATGCCGCCGGGCAGACCGCTGCCGAGCAGCAGGCTCGACATGTGCTTGTTCGCCGGGTTGATGAAGTAGCCCAACCAGTCGTCGATGAACTCCTGCGTAAGCGAGCGGGCCTTCATGTAGGCGTTCATGTTGATTTCAGGCACGTCGAAGCCTTCGTTCTTCAGCATCGACTGCACGGAGATGACGTCGGGATGCACCTTGCCCCAGGAGAGGGGTTCGATGGCGGTATCAATGATGTCGGCACCATTGTTGCAGACCTCCAGGATGCTGGCCATGGAGAGGCCGGGACCGCTGTGTCCGTGGTACTGGATGATGATGTCGGGATGGTTCTTCTTTATCATGCCCGTCAGTTTGCCAAGTAAGGCTGGCTGACCGATGCCGGCCATGTCCTTGAGGCAAATCTCGGCTGCGCCGGCGGCTATCAGCTTGTCGGCGATGTCGGAATAGTATTCGGCAGTATGGATAGGGCTGGTGGTGATGCACAGGGTGGCCTGTGGTATCATGCCGCCTTCCTTGGCCCACTTGATGCTTGGGATGATGTTGCGCACGTCGTTCAGGCCGCAGAAGATGCGGGTGATGTTCGTGCCTTGCTTCGCCTTCACCTTATACATGAGCTGGCGCACATCGTCGGGCACGGGGTACATGCGCAGGGCATTCAGGCCACGGTCGAGCATGTGGGTCTTGATGCCCACCTCGTTGAAAGGCTTGCAGAAGGCACGTACGGCCTCGTTGGGGTTCTCACCCGCCAAGAGGTTTACCTGCTCGAAGGCACCGCCATTGGTCTCCACGCGGTCGAAGCAACCCATCTCGATGATGACGGGCGCGATGCGTGCCAACTGATCCTTGCGCGGCTGGAACTTGCCGCTGCTCTGCCACATGTCTCTATAGACGAGACTAAATCTTACTTTCTTCTTCATTATTGATTATCTTGAATTGTCTGCTTAATTGTTTATTGGGCGCAAAGATACAACAAAAAAGTGAAAAGAGGAAAGTTAAAGGTGAAAAATTATTGCTTGTGTGGCGACAAGTAACATAGAAAGCACCCGCAAGCGAGTGCAGGTGCTCCCGTCAGAGCGCAAATCATCGGGAAGACTTTAGCCCATAAGACCAAGCCTCGCCGACCAGTCAAGGTTAGCGAGGCTCTTCTATTTTTCTTATTCTCTTATTCTCACATTCTCCTATATTCTCATTTCACGAGGACTTTGCGTGTCGTGCCGTCGGAGTAGCGGATGATGTTGATGCCCTTTTG
>OMSJ01000064.1 GCA_900313705.1 uncultured Prevotellaceae bacterium | reverse complement strand
CCCCAAAAGTGTTAAATATCAATAAATATAAACGCTACAATATATACGCTTTTTGGTCTCGCCTATAGAGATGATTTTGAACACCCTACCCTTTGGGGCTTTCGTTTTGTTGATGTTCCTGTACCGGGGGTTGAACCCCCGTCTGTGTTCTTTCGCACCCTCGGTGCTTGTTTACCGGACACCAATAATAAGTAACAATCGAAGAGAAAAAGAAACTCAGATTATTCACTCTTCGTTCTTCACTCTTCACTCTTAATAAGACTCAGGAACTCGTCCTCGCTCATAATGCGGATGCCGAGTTTCTGGGCCTTCTCAAGTTTGGCGGGGCCCATGTTGTCGCCGGCAAGTACGAAGCTGGTCTTCGCGCTGATGCTGCCGACGTTCTTGCCGCCATGCTGCTCGATGAGGGCTTTGTATTCGTCGCGGCTATGGTGCTGGAAGACGCCGCTGATGACAACAGACTGCCCTTGGAGCTTGTCAGACTGAGCCTGCTTCTGCTGTTCGCCGATTTCCATCTGCAAGCCATATCCGCGAAGGCGTTCCACGAAGGCACGGTTGACAGGATTGGCAAAGTACCCAATGACGCTGTCTGCTATCACCTCGCCGATGCCATTAATCTGCATCAGGCTTTCCTTCGAAGCCTCAGCCACCTTATCCATACTGCCGTAGTAACGTGCCAAAGTCTTGGCCGCAATCTCGCCGACAAAGCGTATGCCAATGGCAAAAAGGACACGCTCGAAGGGAACCTTCTTGCTCTCCTCGATGCTGGCAAGAATCTTGGAGAATGAAGCGTTAACGGGGTTCAGCTTCGGTGCCAAAGCATCCGAGAAGAGTGATTCGTCTGCGCCTGAGCCAAGCGAAGAACCATCAGGATTGATATCGTCCTCCGAGTTGTTACTATTATTCTTCACTCTTAACTCTTCACTCTTAACTCTTAACTCATAAAGGTCGGCAGCATCGTGAATAAGTCCGCGATGGAAGTAGTCATCGACCGTCTCGGGGCCAAGCGAAGTGATGTTCATGGCCTTGCGACTGATGAAATGCTCTATCCTGCCCAGAATGAGGGGCGGACAGCCTGTATCGTTCGGACAATAGTGAGCCGCTTCGCCTTCATAGCGCACAAGCTTAGAGCCACAAACAGGGCAACGGTCAACGAAGCTTATTGAAGATTGAACATTGAAGATTGAACATTGTTCTCCTGCGCCCTCTTCACTTTTGAATTTTGAATTTTGAATTTTGAATTTTGAATTATCAGTTTCTGCTTTCCCCACTATCTTCGGAATGATTTCTCCTCCTTTCTCCACAAGCACATGGTCGCCCACATGAAGGTCGAGGCTGGCCATCACGTCGGCATTGTGAAGCGTTGCCCTACGCACCTGTGTACCAGCCAACTGCACAGGGTCCATGTTCGCAACAGGCGTCACGGCCCCTGTCCGTCCCACCTGGAAGACAACCTGACGGAGCGTCGTCTCGGCCTGCTCTGCCTGGAACTTGTAGGCAATCGCCCAACGGGGACTCTTGGCCGTCATGCCGAGGCTCTTCTGCTGAGCCAACGAATTGACCTTCAGCACCACGCCATCTGTCGCTACAGGCAGTTTCTTACGCCCCTCATCCCAATAGTCGATGTACTCATAAACCTCCTCCAGACTGTTTGCCAGCTTCATGTTCTTGCTCACTTGAAAGCCCCATTTGGCAGCCGCCTCAAGGTTCTGATAATGTCCGTCGCCCGGAATGCCGTCGCCCAACAGATAATAAAGGTAAGCATCGAGACCACGTTGAGCCACGGTACTGCTGTTCTTGCTCTTGAGGGTGCCGCTTGCCGCATTGCGAGGGTTGGCAAAGAGCGGCTCCCCTGCCTCTTCTCTTTCTTTATTGAGGCGGTCGAAAGAACTCCAAGGCATCAACACCTCGCCACGTATCTCGAACTCACGGGGCCAGTCGCCTCCGGCAGGCAACTGCAAGGGAATGCTTCGGATGGTACGCACATTGGCCGTCACATCATCGCCTTGCACGCCATCTCCTCTAGTCACAGCGCGCACAAGCCTTCCTTCCTCATAATGGAGGCTGATGCTCAGACCATCGAACTTCAGCTCGCAACATATCTGGAACGGCGCTCCCATCAGCCCTTCGCTCACCCTTTGCCAGAAATCTGCCACCTCATCGCGATTGTAGGTGTTGCCCAGACTGAGCATCGGCCTTGTGTGAACGACCGTCTCAAACTCATTGTTGAGGTCACTGCCTACCCGTTGCGTCGGACTGTTCGCATCGAACAATTCAGGATGCCTGGCTTCGAGGTCCTGCAGTTCATGCATCAGGAAGTCGAACTCCTGGTCAGAGATGACAGGAGCATTCTCCACATAATAGCGGTAGTTATGCTGGTGCAGTTCATCGCGTAGCTGCAATATGCGTGCTTTCTCGTCCATCGGAAGTAGTATTGAATTCCAACTTCGGAAGTCACAGGAGGGTTGTTCACTTCCGAAACAGGAATAATTCGAGCACAAAGATACGAATAAGCCAGCGACTTTACATCATTTGCAAAACTTTTTCCGTTTCCCATATAATCATGGGCAATAAAAGTTTTGTATTTTGAATTAAATGTTGTACCTTTGCACGCGCAAAAAAGTAATCAGCCAACACATAAAAGACCAAACACATGGAAACAAGAAAGATAACACGAGCATTGGTGTCCGTATTCCATAAAGACGGACTGGAAGAGATCCTGCGCACCCTCCATGCCGAGGGCGTCGAGCTGCTCTCTACCGGTGGCACTCAGGCCTTCATCGAAAGCCTTGGCATCCCCTGCCGGAAAGTGGAGGACGTAACGACCTATCCCAGCATCCTGGGAGGCAGGGTCAAGACGCTACACCCGAAGGTGTTCGGCGGCATTCTCGGTCGCCGCGAGAACGAAGGCGACCAGCAGCAGATGCAGCAGTACGACATCCCTGCCATAGACCTTGTCATCGTTGACCTCTATCCCTTCGAGGACACAGTGGCAGCCGGCGCAAGCGATGCCGACATCATCGAGAAGATCGACATTGGCGGCATCAGCCTCATCCGAGCTGCTGCCAAGAACTTCCGCGACGTCATCATTGTCCCCTCCAAAGCCGAATACAAGCCCTTGCTCGACCTGCTGAAGAAGCAAGGCGCACAGAGCGAACTTGACGACCGCAAATGGTTCGCCACCAGAGCCTTCGGCGTCAGCAGCCACTACGACACCGCCATTCACGGCTGGTTTAGCAATTGAAAGTTGAAATCGTTATAACGTCATAACGGAATAACGTCATAACGAAAGAGAAATAGTAAATGGTAAATGATTAAATGGTAAATGATTAGATGAACTGGTTCTCCCTTAACAAAGAAATAGCGATGGACCTGGGCACGGCCAACACCATCATCATCTGCGATGGCAAGATTGTCGTAGATGAACCCAGCGTCGTCGCACTCGACCGCCGCACTGAACGCATGATTGCCGTGGGCGACAAAGCCAAGATGATGTACGAAAAGACCAATCCCGACATCCGTACCATCCGTCCGCTCCGCGATGGCGTAATTGCCGACTTCAATGCCTGCGAACAGATGATGCGCGGCCTCATCAAGATGGTACACTCCGGCAACAGGCTTTTCTCACCATCGCTGAAAATGGTCATCGGCGTACCAAGCGGAAGCACCGAAGTGGAACTGCGTGCCGTAAGAGACAGTGCCGAACATGCTGGAGGCCGCGAGGTCTATCTTGTCTTCGAGCCGATGGCAGCAGCCATTGGTATCGGCCTCGACGTACTGGCACCGGAAGGCAACATGATAGTTGACATAGGTGGCGGCAGCACTGAGATTGCCGTCATCTCGCTGGGCGGCATCGTTGCTGACAAGAGCCTACGCGTGGCAGGCGACGAACTGACCTCCGACATCCAAGAATACATGAGTCGCCAGCACAACGTGAAGGTCAGCGAGCGCATGGCTGAACGTATCAAGATACACGTCGGCTCTGCACTGACCGACTTGGGCGAAGACGCTCCTGAGGACTACATCGTCCATGGGCCAAACCGTATCACAGCACTGCCTATGGAAGTCCCCGTCTGCTATCAGGAGATAGCGCACTGTCTGGAGAAAACCATCGCCAAGATAGAAACCGCAGTCCTCAGTGCACTCGAAGAAACGCCACCCGAACTCTATGCCGACATCGTGAAGAACGGCATCTGGCTCACCGGCGGTGGTGCTCTGCTCAGAGGCCTGGCAAAGCGACTCACTGACAAGATCAACATCGAGTTCCACGTAGCCGAAGACCCCTTGCACAGCGTTGCAAAAGGTACAGGAGTCGCACTGAAGAACATTCACAACTTCGCATTCTTAATGTAACGTGCACGATTTCATCGAGCGCATAACAGCCTACATCCACTGGGCCCTCTTCCTCCTACTGGAAACGCTCAGTGGATTCCTGCTTTTTCAATACAATCATTACCAAGGCAGCGTGTGGTTCACTCAGGCAAACGCTGTAGCTGCCATGGTGCATGAATGGGAAGAAGTGGCACTTGCTTACCTGCGACTGCCCGAAGAGAATGCTGCCCTCGTCCGCAGGAACATCGTCTTGCAGCAGCAAAACGACCTGCTTAGGCATGGTAATCTCCCTACGTCCCTCCTAAGGAAGGGAGACACAATCGCGTCCTTCACCCTTCCCGTGAACGAAACTGGTGAGGCGTATTCCCAGATTGAAGCCCGCATCATCGACAACAGCGTACGGAAGCGTGACAACATGCTGGTCATCAATGTTGGCAGCGACGATGGTGTCGCACCGGAAATGGGTGTCGTAAGCGGAACAGGCGTTGTGGGCATCGTCAGTGCCGTCACATCCCACTATGCCCTCGTCATGTCAGTCCTCAACAGTCACAGCAGCATCAGTTGTCGACTGAGAGGTACAGAATACTTCGGCTACCTGAAGTGGAAAGGCGGCTCACCTTTGAGAGCCTGCATGGACGATGTGCCACGACATGCTCACATTAAGAAAGGCGACATCGTGGAGACAAGCGGCTTCTCGGCAGTCTTTCCCGCTGGCATCTTCCTCGGCAGGGTGGCTGAGATAAAGAACAGCAGCGACGGTCTTGCCTATGAGCTTGAGATATTGCTAAGCACAGACTTGGCAAACCTCAGACATGTAAGCGTCATCAACAACCACAGCAAAGCAGAACTCGACTCTCTACTGTCTCAATGATAATACCGTTACTAAAACGATTGGCTTGGGCACTGCTGATACTCCTGTTTCAAGTGCTCGTTCTCGACCAGGTTCATCCTTGGGGCTATGGTGCGCCGTTGCTGTGCCCCATCATCATCATCACCTTACCCTTCGGAACGTCTCGCTCCGTAGCCTTGCTATGGGGCTTCGGCACAGGCTTCATCGCAGACATCTTTGCTGGCACCTCAGGCATCAGCTCAGCAGCCCTGACGCTCATTGCATTCATCCAGCCTCCTTTGCTCGAGCTAATGGCTCCGCGTGACACAGAGGAAGCATTCCGACCTTCCTTCGCAGTCATGGGACGCTGGAAATACCTTTGGTTCATATCTCAGCTCCTTCTCATTCACCATCTCGTCTATTTCGCTCTTGAAGGCTTCTCATACTTCTACATCAAGGACATCGCCATCAGCATGGGCATAAGCTACGTAGCGTCCCTGCTGCTGATTCTTCTGGCAGAGCATGTCCGCAAGGACGAGAAGTAAGGAACTTGCCATCGCCGCAACTGGTTAAAGTCAAATGTCCGATGAAAGCAGAAAACAACTACGAGCTTGAGAAGCGCAAATACGTAATAGGTGGTGCGGCTGTGGTCATCATTGTTGTCTATCTGCTCCGCCTCTTCTCGTTGCAGTTGCTCAGCGAAGACTTCAAGAGAAGCGCCGACAGCAACGCTTTCCTCAAGCGCATACAGTATCCTGCAAGAGGAGCCATCTCCGACCGCAACGGCAAACTGCTCGTCTTCAACCAGCCTGCGTACGACGTGATGGTCGTAATGAAAGAGCAGATTGGTGTTGACACACTTGACCTCTGCGAAAGCCTCGACATCACACGCGACTGGTACGAGCGGCGGATGGAAGAGATAAAGGACAGGAAGCGCAATCCTGGCTACAGTTCCTACACCCAGCAGCTCTTTATGAGCCAGCTCTCAACAGAAGAGTTCAGCCGGTTCCAGGAGAAGCTCTTCCGCTTTCCTGGCTTTTACATACAGAAGCGAAGCATCCGACAGTACAACTATCCGAATGCAGCACATCTGCTGGGCGACGTCGGCGAAGTAGGTCCCGAGGACATAGAAGCCGACGACTATTACCGTAGCGGCGACTACATCGGGAAGCTCGGTGTGGAACGCTCTTACGAATCGGTCCTGCGTGGCGAGAAAGGCATGGAGATTCTTCTTCGAGATGCCCGAGGACGCATCAAAGGTCGATACCAGAACGGTAAGTACGACATTGCGCCTATCCCTGGGCGCAACCTGAAGATGAGCATCGACATTGAGCTGCAGGCTCTCGGGGAGCGACTGATGAAAGGCAAGCTCGGCAGCATCGTAGCCATCGAACCAAGTACGGGCGAGGTGCTCTGCATGGTGTCCAGTCCAACTTACGACCCTCGCATTATGATTGGGCGACAGCGAGGCAAGAACCAAAAGCTTCTGGCTCAGGACCCATACAAACCACTCCTCAACCGTGCCATCATGGGACAATACCCTCCTGGCTCTACCTTCAAGACAAGCCAGGCGCTCACGTTCCTGCAGGAAGGCATCATTACACCTTCCACAGCCTTCCCCTGCAGTCACGGATTCCACTTCAAGGGGCTCAAGGTTGGTTGTCACGGACACGGTTCGCCACTGCCACTCGTCCCTGCCATCGCCACCTCGTGCAACGGATACTTCTGCTGGGGACTCTACCACATGTTCGGCAACAGGAAGAAATACAAGACGGTGCAAGACGCCATGACGACATGGAAGGACTACATGGTCAGCATGGGCTTCGGTTACAAGCTCGGCATCGACCTGCCAGGCGAAAAACGCGGCATGATTCCTAATGCGCCCTTCTACGACAAAGCCTATCGCGGCAACTGGAGCGGGCTGACCGTCATCAGCATCAGTATCGGGCAAGGCGAAGTCAACTTGACGCCGCTGCAGATTGCAAACCTCGGTGCGACTATCGCAAACCGAGGGTACTACATCACTCCACACGTCATTAAGGAAGTACAAGGCATACCACTCGAAACGCAATATACAAAGAAACACTACACACGTGTTGGGAGGGAGCACTACGAGACGGTAGTGGCTGGTATGCGCCAAGCCGTGTTGGGCGGAACCTGTCGTCTGGCCAACAACCCATCCTATGAAGTATGCGGCAAGACAGGGACTGCCCAGAATCCCCACGGACAGGACCATAGCGTCTTCATGGGCTTTGCTCCTCGTGAGGACCCGAAGATTGCCATCTGCGTATATGTCGAGAACGGAACATGGGGAGCTACATACGGTGTGCCTATCGGTGCACTTATGATGGAGCAATACATCAACGGGAAACTTTCCGAAGCAAGCGAGGCCCGTGCCAACGACTTTGAGAACAAGAGCCTCATCCAGGCTTCTTCCAAAGGAGAGAGTAATTAAATGTCTAAACGTACACGTCTAAATGGTAAACGCAAAAGGCCCTAAACAAAAGAAGAAGGCTCCTTCGCTGTGGCGGTCAATCGATTGGCTGACCATCTTCATCTACCTGGTGCTGCTGGCATTAGGCTGGATGAGCGTATGCGGTGCCAGTTACGACTACGACATGGCGGGCAGCATCCTCGACTTCTCTACCCGAAGCGGTATGCAGATTGTCTGGATAGCCAGCTCCCTCCTGCTTGCCTTTCTTATCCTTATGATTGACGACCGACTTATCGAGTCTCTCTCATACATTATATATATATGCTTCCTCGGTCTGCTCTTTGCCACCCCTTTCCTCGCACACGACATTAAAGGCTCTATGTCATGGATTAAGATAGGCAGCTTCAGCGTACAGCCAGCGGAATTCGCGAAGTTCGGTGTGGCGCTATGCCTGGCAAAAGTGATGAACACATATGGCTTCGACGTCAAGAAATGGCACGACTTCATCATTTGTATTGCATTGATTCTCATCCCGATGGGACTGATTGTCATGCAAAAGGAGACAGGCACCGCTCTTGTCTATAGCGCCCTCTTCCTGATGCTCTATCGCGAAGGCATGACTGGGAGTTTGCTTTTCATCGTCATCTCTGCAGTAGTCTATTTTGTGGTAGGCGTCCGCTATGCCGACGAACCCTTCTGGGGAATCGAAAAGATGAGCCTTGGCGAAGGACTCGTCATGCTGCTCATACAGGTCTTCACCATCGGACTGGTTCATACCTTCTCCAACTCCTCCATAAAGGGGAAAGGCATCAGCCTTCCGCTATGGGGAGGTCTGACGGCATCTGTCGCTTCTGTACTTTTCGCCCGATACGTCTATCCCTGCAATGCTGTATGGGCAATAGTCTTTATCTGTGTCGCTTCGGCACTTTACCTGTTCTACATCTCTCTGCGCGACCGCTTCCTGCCGTATTGCCTCATAGCCCTTTTCACCTTAGGGAGCATGGGGTTCTTTTATTCTGCTGACTTCGTGCTGAACAAGGTCATGGAGCCGCATCAGCAGACGCGCATACGCGTCCTCCTCGGACTGGAGGACGACCCTCGCGGTGCAGGCTACAACGTCATACAAGCCAAGATTGCCATCGGCTCCGGCGGACTCGAAGGCAAAGGATTCTTGAACGGCACACAGACAAAGCTCAAATACGTGCCGGAACAGGATACCGACTTCATCTTCTGCACCGTGGGCGAAGAAGAGGGGTTCATCGGCTGCGCCATCGTGCTGCTGCTCTTCCTCTCGCTCATCCTAAGGCTATTGCATCTAGCTGAACGACAACCCTATACCTTCGGGCGTGTATATGGATACTGTGTGCTGAGCATTTTCCTGTTCCACGTCTTCATCAACGTCGGTATGGTGCTCGGACTAACGCCCGTCATCGGCATTCCTCTGCCGTTCTTCAGCTATGGCGGCTCATCGCTTTGGGGCTTCACCATTCTGCTGTTCATTTTCCTCAGAATAGATGCGGGACGCAACAGATTACAGCGTTAAAAACAGGAAGGAAAGAGGGAAAACGCAAGAAACAATGGAAAAAGGAAGGCATTTCCTTTGAGGTAAAAGAAATAATTCGTAAATTTGCGCATTAAAACTAACAACTTTATTGATTAATCAGCCCTTATTGTCTAATATGAATAAGCACTTTTTATTTGTTTTTGCCATAGCCATTTTCGCCTTGGTTGGTTGCTCGGAAGACATCGACACGTCGTCGCGCTATGTCTTCAAGGAAGAGACCATTTCAAGCTACCTCAGCAAGCACAGCCAGTACAGCGAGTACTTCCGCCTGCTTGGAGAAGTCACGGTCAGCAAAAACAGCGAGACCAACGTGGGCCAGTTGCTCTCGGCACGCGGCCATTACACAGTCTTCGCACCCACCAACGATGCCATCCAGGCATATCTCGACACACTCGTCCGGCAAGGCCTCATCCCCGAAGCAAACTGGGATGCCTTCCCAAGCGACCGCAAACGCGACTCCATCATGAACGTCATCGTCTTCAACAGCATCATCGACTGCGGCGACGACTATGCCGAATACCAGATTAACTCGTTCCCACCACAGACCACCACGTCCAAAAGCGTCGAGATTCCCGTGCCTAACATGAACGACCGCAAGCTCACCGTGCAATACACCGACGTAGCAGACAGCTTGCTCATCAACGGATGCGTCATAGACGTCAACAACCGCGATATACTCTGCATCAACGGCATCATCCATGCCATGCACAGCGTCGTCTCGCCCAGCAACAACACGATGGACTACCTGCTGAAGAAGTACATACAGGATGAGAACAGCAACTACGTCGTCTCCGCAAAGATAGCCGACGCCTGCGGACTCTCCGAAGTGCTCTCTGCATGGCGAGATGAGACATACGAAGAACTCTACGAAGGCGACAAGATAAAGTCCAAGGAAACCAGTGTGGGCGACAGCGGCAACGAGACATTCTACACACCAGAACACCGCTACATCGGATTCACCTTCTTTGCCGAGACCGACGAATTCTGGACACAAGCCATCCCCGGGAAGAACGTCAAGGACATCACCCTGGAGGACGTCATGGGATACCTCGACGGACTGGGAGTATATCCCGAAGCAAAGCGCGACAACAACTATAAGTCCGAGGATAACCTGCTCTACCAGTTCATCACCTACCACCTGCTGCCAGAGCGTCTGAGCACCAACAGACTCGTTTATCACTACAACGAGAAGGGCTACAACCTCAACAACAAGACTCCGACCGTTGCCGTCATGGAGTTCTACACCACTATGGGCAAGCGCCGACTGCTCAAGATATTCGAGAGCCGCGAAAGCAATGGCGTCTATCTCAACCGCTTCCCGAACCTCGACAACGAGCGCAAAGGCACTTATCACGAGCTCTCTTGCGACCCTGACAAAGAAGGCATCCTCATCGGAGAGCCAAACATGGAAGGAGAGAACGACATACGCAACGGCATCATCTATCCCATCAACAAGCTGCTCTACTACAGCGACGAGACTCGCGACAACATGCAGAAGCAGCGCATCCGCTGGAGCGTGCCAAGCATGTGGCCAGAGTTCATGAACAACGACATACGTTGCTCTACCATAAGTGACGAAAAGCACCAGTATGTCTATATCCCCACCGACGACCAGTACAAATACCTCGAAGACGTGGACATCTCCAAGGACACCAAGTTCTTCTACTGGCCAGGATACAATCGCGGATGGGCAAACATGCAGGGCGACGAAATGACTATCCGTGGAATCACGGACTGCATCATGCGCCTGCCACCAGTGCCCAGGCGCGGCACATACGAACTGCGATTCGCCATCCAAAGCGGTGGTGAACGTCGCGGCATGGTGCAGTTCTACTGGGGCAGCAACAAAGAGAAGCTTGCCGCAATGGGTATCCCCATGGACCTGCGACAGGCTGGCGACAACACCCTGCACGTCCCGGGTGCTGACCCCCCAAGCGATATAGGTTACGAGAAAGACACCGATGACGACGACTTCAACGCCGAAGTTGACAAGCGACTGCGCAACAACGGCTTCATGAAGGGATGCAACCAGTACTGCGCCGGTTCACCGGGTGCCAGCGAAATGATGCGAGACAACACCAACTGCATTCGCCGCATCATCATCCGCGAGACGATGGACCCCGACGTTACCTACTACATCCGGTTCAAGACCGTGCTCGACGACGACACGCGCTTCTTCTACATGGACTATCTGGAGTACTGCGCAAAGGAAGTTTACGACAACCCGGAAAAGCCGGAAGACATCTGGTAAACAAACGAAGCGTGCCGCATCAGTTGATGCGGCACGCTTCGTTTATACCCAATCGGTCAGCAGTTAAGTAATACGATCATTGCTGTTCGGGGGACAACTTCTCCCTCTTCCTTTTAGGTCCCTTTCCATCTGTGTTCCTAACGAATAGTAGCATGGGGCTTGCCAAAAGTCTCGAAGAGACGAAAGACCACAGACGGGGGGGACTCCGCCTGCGCCTGAGCGAAGCGAAGACCCCCCCGGTAATGTTGGGTCAGCGGATTTTTCCGGTTGGCAGAGGCCGTTTAATCAAGAATAAAGTGTTGCCAGTCTGTACATGAAGAACTTAATGTCCCCAACTCCTCTGAAC
>OMSJ01000073.1 GCA_900313705.1 uncultured Prevotellaceae bacterium | reverse complement strand
CCACGACGAGGTGACACCCTGGATAGAAGCCTTCGTGAATGCAAGGGAATGGATAAAACAGAATGCGAGCCAATGAGATGGTAAATGGTAAATGTTAAATGATTAAATGGTAAATGTGGGAACTCTTCAAGACATTCTTCCAGATAGGCCTTTTCACCATCGGTGGCGGCTACGCTATGATACCGCTCATCGAGCAGAAAGTGGTCGATGAGAAACATTGGGTCGGGCGTGACGAACTGCTGGACTTGATTGCCGTGGCGCAGTCGTGCCCTGGCGTCTTTGCCGTGAACATCAGCATCTTCATCGGCAACAAGCGACTTGGCAACAAGGGAGCGTTCTTCAGCGCACTGGGCACCTGCCTACCCTCCTTCCTTTGCATCCTGGCCATCGCGCTTGTCTTCCAGCAGTTCCGCGAGAATGTCTATGTCGAACACTTCTTCCGAGGCATCCGTCCGGCAGTCGTGGCACTCATCGCGATACCCGTCTTGCGCATGGCAAAGAGCGCAAAGATAAACCGTTACAACGTCTGGATACCCATCGTCTCAGCCTTCCTGATCTGGATGCTCGGCGTGAGTCCCATCTTCATCGTCCTTGCGGCAGGAGTGTCAGGCTATGTCTATGGGAAATACATTAAAGATGACTTCGTTAACTCATAACGCATTATGATAACGCTCCTACTACAGCTCTTCTGGACCTTCTTCCTCATCGGCCTCTTCGGTTTCGGCGGGGGATATGCCATGATATCGATGATACAAGGCGAAGTTGTGGGGCATTATCATTGGATGACGATGGGGCAGTTCACGGACATAGTCGCTATCAGTCAGAGCACTCCAGGGCCCATCGGCATCAACTCTGCCACGTATGTGGGCTACACAGCCCTTGTCAATGCCGGTTATTCCTCTGCCTGGGGTGTCTTCGGAAGCTTTCTGGCTACCTTCGCGGTCGTGTTGCCAAGCTTTATCCTGATGCTGCTCATCAGCAAGTTCCTGATAAAATATCGCAACCATCCTTCTGTCGAGAACGTCTTCAGCACTTTGCGCCCAGCCGTCGTCGGCTTGCTTGCAGCAGCAGCTTTGCTCTTGATGAACAGCGAGAACTTCAGTTCGATGAGCGAGAACCCCTGGCGTTTCTGCCTCAGCATCTTCCTCTTTGTCTTTGCCCTGATTGCCCAGAAAGTCTATCGTCTTGGGCCTATCCTCATCATCCTCCTTTGCGGAGTGGCTGGCATCGTGTTAGGGCTTTGACAACAAGGCACGTCAAGTTTGCCTACTTCACGTGCTTTGTCGGCTAATCCTCCGAGAGTGCCTTGAAGAGTTCGTCAAGGGCAGGCTCTGGAGCACCATGTTTCTCGAGCAGCGTCACAAACTTGCTGCCGATGATAGCGCCTGCCGCGTTGGCTTGAGCGCTCTGCAAAGTCTGCCGATTACTAATGCCGAAACCAATCATCCGGGGATGCTTGAGCTGCATCTTGTCGATACGTGCGAAGTAAGCCTGCTTGCCTTCGTCGAACTCCTTCTGTGCGCCGGTGGTTGCTGCGGAACTGACCATGTAGATGAAGCCGTCGGTGTTCTCGTCTATGAAGCGTATGCGCTCGTCGCTCGTCTCAGGCGTGATGAGCATGATTACCCTGATATCATACTTGTCGGCTATGGGCTTGACCTCGTCCATGTAGTCCTTAAAGGGCAGATCCGGAATGATGACGCCATCGACATCTACTTCCTTGCAACGTCGGAAGAAAGCCTCGTAGCCCATGTGGTAGATGGGATTCATGTAGCCCATCAGTATGAGGGGGAGCTTGACGCCCTGTTTTCTGAGCGGTTCCAACTGCGCTAAGAGCTTCCTCAGGGTCATTCCGTTGCGCAAAGCCTTAGTGGCTGCATCCTGGATGACCGGGCCGTCGGCCATCGGGTCGCTGAAGGGAATGCCTACTTCGATGAAGTCTATGCCCCTCTGTTCCAAGGTGCGGATGATGTCGGCGGTGCCGTCGAGCGTAGGATGACCTGCACAAAAATAGAGTGAGAGCAAGCCTTTGCTCTTCTCACGAAATATCTTGTTAATGCGATTCATGTTGTCTTATGGAGCTTATGAAATTTTTAATTGCCTCTATATCCTTGATGCCTGGTTCGACTTCAAAGCGCGAATTGATGTCGAAGCCGAGGTATTTCTCGTGGTGAAACTGCCGAAGTTGGTCTGCATCCTCAGGTCCGATGCCGCCCGAAAGCAGAAAAGGCAGCTCGCCTCGGTAGCTGGAAAGGATGTCCCAATTGAACTTCTGACCGCTTCCTCCGATGGTCGGGCACTTAGTGTCAAAGAGAAGAAAGGCCACAGACCCACCCCAACCCTCCCTTAAAGGGAGGGAGTTCTCTTTTCCCAAGCTTTTGTCCTCCCCCTTTAAGGGGGAGTTAGAGGGGGTCTGTATGCTTATTGCTTTGATGACTTTGCACCCCGTCTTCTCTCGAACTGCCTTGCAGAACTCAGGCGACTCCGTGCCGTGAAGCTGGATGAAGTTGAAGCCGAATGCTTCGTTATACTTCTGAATCTCATCGAGCGACGGGTTGACAAAGACACCGACGCGCGGACAATCAGGCAGATAGGCAGGCACTTCGCGCACGAATCGCGGCGAGCCTTCCCAGCAGATGAAGCCCATCATGTCGATGCCCAAACGCTCCACCTCGCGGATGTTCTCGGCATCTCGCATCCCGCAAACCTTTATTATCATTGTTTCGTTATGTCGTTATGACGTTATATCGTTATGACGATGCCAATTCCTTAATGAATTGCTTAAGCGCAAGGCCTGGGTCATCGGTCTTCATAAAGCTTTCTCCGATGAGGAAGCCCCTGTAGCCGGCTTCGCGAAGCAAGCGGATGACGCCCGGACCTGCGATGCCACTCTCGCTGACCAGCACGCGGTCCTCGGGCAGACGGGCTGCCATGCGGAAAGAGTTCTGCACGTCTGTGACGAAGGTTCCCAGGTTGCGATTGTTCACGCCGATGGCATCAACGGGCAGGTCGGCGTAGTCCAACTCGTGCTCCGAATGCAGTTCGAGCAGGACTTCGAGTGCCAACTCGTGAGCCGTGGCTGTGAGCGAGCGGACTTCCTCCTTTTTGAGGTCGGCGGCAATGAGCAGTACGGCATCCGCTCCAACGTGTCGCGCTTGGAAAAGCTGGTATTCGTCTATGATGAAATCCTTGCGAAGAATGGGCAGATTGACCAGCGGTCTGGCTTTGCGGACAAAGTCGAGCGAACCGCCAAAGTACTTCTCATCGGTCAGGATGCTGAGGGCAGCGGCACCGTTCTGCTCGTAGGCGAGGGGAATCTCCTCCGGCTTGCCGTCCTCTTTAATCCATCCCTTCGACGGGCTCTTGCGCTTGAATTCAGCGATTATGCCATAGTCGTTCTCCGTCAAAGCTTGACTCAGACTGCGTTTCTCCACGCCTTCTGCCATCATTCGCCCTACCTCGGCATAAAGTTTCCGCGGCGGCATCTGCTCCTTCTGCGCAGCTACTTCGATGCGCTTGTAGGCGACGATTTCTTCAAGGATGTCTTTCATTACTCCAATTGTCGTTATGACGTTATCACGTTATGACGTTATGACGAGGATTCCCTCAGCTATTAATCTCAACAAACTTCTTCAGGCATCGCAGGGCTTTGCCGCTTTCAATGCTCTCTCGGGCCATCGCGACGGTGTCCTCTATTGGGAGGTTCGGGTTCATCAGGCTGATGCCACAGGCGGCGTTGGCTATCACAACTTCCGTCTGGGCACGCGTCGCCTTGTTCGCCAGCACGTTGTCGAAGATGCGCTGGGCTTCCTCGGCAGTCGAGCCGCCGTAAATATCCAACGGCTCAACATAGGAGAGTCCCATCTCGATAGGCGTATAGACCTTCTCGAAATGCCGCGTCACGAACTTGAAACCGCTGGTGAGCGATATTTCGTCGTAGCCATCGTAGCTCGACACGACGCCATAGTTGTCACCGATATGCTGGTGGATGTTGGCATAGAGACGAAGCTGTGCCTGTGTGGCAGTTCCGTGAAGCGAGTTCTTTGGCGAACAGGGATTGATGAGGGGACCAAGCAGGTTGAAGCAGGTCGGCACGGCAAGTGCCTTACGCACAGGGCCGATGAACTTCATGGCGTTGGCAAAGAGTGGAGCATGAAGGTAGCAGATGCCAGCTTCATCAATAGAGCGACGAAGCAGCCCCTCGTCGTCGGTGAACTTCACGCCATGTGCCGCGAGCACATTGCTTGCGCCGCTCACGCTCGTGCTTGCGCCGTTGCCGTGCTTCGAGACCTTGAAGCCCGCCCCGGCCACCACGAAGCAGGCGCAGGTGCTGATGTTGAAAGTGTTCTTGCCATCGCCCCCCGTGCCCACGATGTCAAGGGTGTTGTGGTCGCCGAGGTCAATGCGTTTGCCTGTCTCAAGCAGACCATCGCGCAGACCAAGCATTTCATCTACGGTTGCGCCGCGTGCTTGCAAAGCCATCAGCAAAGCCGCAATCTGCTCGCCTGGATAAGCCTCGCGGGTAATACCTACTAATATATTATGTGTGTCTTGTCGCGAAAGTGTCTCGCCGGCAATGAGTCGTTGTAGATACTGCTTCATCTTGCATTTACCATTTACTATTTAATCATTTACCATTTGTTCCCCCTAAAGGGGGTTAGGGGGGTCTCCAACCAGTTCTTTATTATTGTCTTCCCCCCAGGCGTTAGCACGCTCTCGGGGTGATACTGAATGCCGCGGATGTCGTACTCGCGGTGCCTGAGCGACATGATGAAACCCTCCGGGCTGACGCTCGTCACTTCGAGGCAGTCGGGGAAGCCTTTCGTATCAACCACCCACGAGTGATAGCGACCCACTTCGAACGTGCTTCCGAGACCTTCGAAGAGGTAGTCATCGGTTGTCACGGTGACGGGCGTCGCCACACCATGATAGACGTCGCTGAGGTTGGTCAACGTGCCGCCGAACACTTCGCCGATGGCCTGATGGCCGAGGCACACGCCGAGGATAGGCTTTCGGCCTGCATAGGTCTTGATGACGTCGAGCAGCAGTCCCGCTTCGCTCGGGATGCCCGGACCAGGGGAGAGTATAATCTTGTCGAACGCCTCAAGCTGCGGCATCTCGAACTGGTCGTTGCGAAAGACCGTGACCTCTGCGCCAAGCTCCTTCACCAAGTGACTCAGGTTGTAGGTGAACGAGTCGTAATTATCGATGATGACTACCTTCATATCACATTTACCATTTAATCATTTACCATTTAACCATTTACCATTTATTTCCCCTCTCCTCGGAGAGGGGTTAGGGGTGAGGCTGTTTCGATGGCTCGGCGCAAAGCCCCAAGCTTGTTGTTGACCTCTTGAAGTTCGTACTCGACGTTGCTTTTGGCAACGATGCCACCGCCCGCCTGGAACCAAAGTTCGTTGTTGCGGCTGACGAAAGTGCGTATCGTGATGGCCTGGTTCAAGTTGCCTTGGAAGCCGATGAACCCGATGCAACCGCCGTAGACACCACGATTGTGCGGTTCATACTCTGAGATGAGTTGCATGGCCCGCACTTTGGGAGCGCCCGATAGCGTGCCTGCGGGGAACGTATCGATAAAGGTCTTGATGGGGTCAGCCCCTTCGTCCAGCTCTCCGCTGACGCGGCTTACGAGATGGATGACGTGGCTGTAGAACTGCATGTCCTTGTAGAAATCGACCTTGACGTTGTGGCAGTTGCGCGAGAGGTCGTTGCGAGCCAGGTCAACCAGCATGACGTGTTCGGCATTCTCCTTCGGGTCGTTGCGCAGGTACTCCGCGTTGCGGCGGTCGGTCTCGCTGTCGCCGGTGCGCTTCGTGGTGCCGGCTATCGGGTCGATGTAAGCGCGACGGTTCTCGATGCGGCAATGCGTCTCGGGCGATGAGCCGAAGATGCGGAAGCCGCCGAAGTCGAAGTAGAAGAGGTAAGGGCTGGGGTTGATGCTCCGCAAAGCACGGTAGAGCCGGAAATCGTCGCCTTCGAAACGTTGCTTGAAACGGCGCGAAAGGACGATCTGGAACACGTCGCCTCGCAGGCAATGCTGTATGCCTCGGCGGATGTTCTCGCGGTGCTCGTCGTCGGTGAGCGTGCTTGTGCACTCGCCGACGGGTCGGAAGCCGAATGTCTGATAGTTGCGGCTGCCGAGGTCACGCTCCAGTTGGTCGAGGTCGTCCTGTTCGCCGTCGGCAAGCAGTTCGATGAGCGTCAGTTCATTACGGAAGTGGTCGAACACGACAACATCTTTATATAATATGTATAGCATGTCGGGCGCGTCGTTCTCCGGCTGCGTCTCGTCCTTGACGTCGATGTGCTCGAAGTAGCGGACCGCGTTGAACGTCGTGTAGCCATACAGTCCGCAGTAGCCGACGTCGTTGCCCTCGATGCTGAACCTTCCGAGGAAGTCGTTCAGGAGCTGCGCGGTATCGTAGTCCTTGTCAATTTTGAAATGCTCCTCCTTGCCATCGGGAAAGCGACAGAAGCCTGTGCCGTGCTCGATGCCGACGCTGGCGATGGGATGGAGCGCGATGAAGGACTTCGCATTCTCGCCCCCGTGGTAGTCGCTGCTCTCCATGAGTGCGCTCTGCGGATAAGCGTCGCGAACCTTCAGGTAGGCGCTGACGGGCGTGATGAGGTCGCCCAGAACCTTCTTGCTTGCTGTGTGATAGTTATACTTCATAGTGCATATTTGAAGGGTTAAAAATGCCCTGAAAGGGCTGTAAGCACATAGCCCAAGGCATCGCCTTGGGTATTTGAGTGTTTTAGATATACCACGCCCTGAAAGGGCAAAAGCTTAGTCGGTGAAGACATATCTTTCATCATATTCTATGTTGTATAATTTAAGAAATTGTATATACTCGTCGTGAAATGAAACCTTTTTATGATGGTCTTGTTGGTTATTAACATACTCAATCGTTTTATTTACCACAGATTGACTTACTGAGAATACGGCATAACCGCCTTGCCATGCAAATTGCTCATATCGTGGTGACAAGGTTTTTATCCATCTGCTACTATTGCGTTTTATCTCTTCTACAAGATGAGACACAGTTTCACTTCTCGACAACAGACACACTATATGGACGTGGTCGGACGTTCCTCCAACGCGAACAACCTGACATCCAGAGGCGTTCACCAACTGACCTATGTAGGAATGAACACGTTCAATGTGTTCTACGTCTATCTGCGGGCTAGTCGTCTTAATGTGAAAAATCACATGAAGGTATATCTTACAAAGAGATTGTGCCATGATTATAGTGCTTTTGCCCTTTCAGGGCGCTTATTACTGACCGTATCCCCCATACCCAGGGCGATGCCCTGGGCTGTGTGCTGATGGCCTTTCAGGCCGTAAGAGTTTGAAAATTAAATGTAAGTCCCCTCCCAGCTTCCCCTTTTGGGTGAGGGGTTAAGGGCATGTGAATTAAGGTTTCTGCTGGTTTGCGCCGCTTCCCAGGCACTCCCCCAAAGGGGGAGCAGGGAGGGGGCTTTTATGGTTAAGATAGGTCGCGAGGTCTTTGTCGCCGCGGCCGCTGACGGTAAGCACGACCACATCGTCTGGCTTGAACTTCAGTCGAGGCAACAGGGCGAGGGCATGACTGCTTTCGAGTGCGGGGATGATGCCTTCGAGTCGTGTCAGCTCGAAGGCAGCCGCGAGGGCTTCGTCATCGTTGACTGCGAACACCTGTGCCCTGCCTGTCTCGAAGAGGTTGCAGTGCATGGGGCCTGTTCCGGGATAGTCCAGGCCGGCGCTGATGCTATAGGGTTCGATGATCTGGCCGTCGTCGGTCTGCATCACCTTGATGCGACTGCCGTGGAGGATGCCGACGGTGCCGATGTTGAGCGAAGCCGCAGTCATCTCCGTCTCCATGCCTTTGCCGCCGGCCTCGCCGAGAACAATCTTCACGCGCTCGTCGTCAAGGTAGTGATAGACGGTGCCTGCCGCATTACTTCCCCCGCCGACGCAGGCGATGAGGTAGTCCGGCCAGTCGCGTCCTTCCTTTTCCTGAAGCTGAAAACGTATTTCCTTGCTGATGACGCTCTGCAGCTTGGCCACCATCTCGGGATAGGGATGCGGCCCGACCGTACTGCCTATTATATAAAAGGTGTCGGAAGGATGGCAGCACCAGTCGCGTATGGCCTCGTTGGTCGCGTCCTTGAGTGTCTTGTTGCCGCTCTCCACAGGAAAAACTTCGGCACCGAGCATCTTCATCCGCTCCACGTTGACGTGCTGACGCTGAACGTCGAGCGCACCCATATAGACGCGGCAGGGCATGTTCATCAGGGCACAGACCGTAGCCGTAGCCACGCCGTGCTGACCTGCTCCAGTCTCGGCAATGATGCGCTTCTTGCCCATGCGACGGGCCAAGAGGATTTGTCCGATGGCATTGTTTATCTTGTGAGCACCCGTATGGTTCAGGTCCTCACGCTTCAGATAGAGCTTGCAGCCGTACTTCTCGCTCATGCGTCGGGCAAAGTAAAGCGGACTGGGACGACCGACATAGTCGCGCAGCAACTGATAATACTCTTGCAGAAAGTCTTCGCTCTCTATGATTTGCTGATAACTTGTACGCAGTGCCTCGAGCGTTCCGTAGAGAATCTCAGGAACATAAGCACCGCCAAACTGACCATAAAAACCATCCTGGCCTACCGTGTATGACTTCATCTTTTTTACCCTAAATTGTTATCGCGCTGCAAAGGTACAACAAAAATAAGAATTAAACGCACGTAATTGAGTTTTTTATTGTATCTTTGCAACGAAAAAGCGCAAGAACATGGGAAAGAAGAAAGGGACCTCAGCAATGACGCTCCCAATGGGGCTGTCAACGCCATACGCGGCGTTTTCCGATGCCCTGTGGAGCAGCATAATTTCGATGAGGTAAAATAGGTACACGTACTTAGTCAGATAAGTACACGTACTTACGGCGATAAGTACACGTACTTATGGCAACAAGTACGCGTACTTATGGCGACAAGTACACGTACTTCTTTCCATAGGGGGCATTTTTGCGGATTATCATATAGTAAAACGATATTTAACTTACATAGCTATGAATTCGATTGAAGACCTTCTGCAATTCTTAGACAACTCGCCAGTGAATTTCCTGGCAGTCAAAACCATTTGTCAGCAACTCAGTGAAGCAGGCTTCGAGCGCCTGGACGCCTGCAACAAGCTTGGCGAGATGAAGCCCGGCAAGCAGTTCTTCCTGACGAAGAACGACTCCTCCGTCTATGCCTTCCGCATCGGCACGGAACCCCTTGGCGAAGCCGGTTTCCACATCATCTGTGCACACTGCGACTCCCCGACCTTCCGCATCAAGCCCAATGCTGAAATGACAGGCGAAGGCGGCATCGTCCGGCTCAACACCGAAGTCTATGGCGGTCCCATCATGAGCACTTGGTTCGACCGCCCGCTCACCATAGCAGGCCGCGTCATCGTGCGCACCTCCGACGTCATGCACCCCACTACCCTACTCCTCCATGTCCGCCGGCCTCTCCTGCAAATCAGCAACCTCGCCATCCACTTCAACCGTCAGGTGAACGATGGTGTAAAGCTCAGCAAGCAGAAGGACATGCTGCCCATCCTCGGCATCATCAACGACGAACTGGAGCGCGGCAACCTGCTCATCAACCTCATCTGCAAGGAGCTGAATGTCAAGAAAGAAGACATTCTTGACTTCGACCTCTACCTGGCCGATGCCACACCCGCCTGCACCTTCGGCATACACGACGAGTTCATCTCCAGCGGCAGGCTCGACGACCTCAGCATGGTTCATGCAGGACTGCAGGCTCTTCTGCAAAGCGGAAAGAAGGTGCCCAAGGTGACACAGGTACTCGCCATCTTCGACAATGAAGAGACAGGCTCACAGACGAAGCAAGGTGCAGGAAGTCCTTTCCTGGCAAGCCTGATAGAGCGCATCGTTCTGGCCCAAGGCGGCACCACCGAGGACTTCCGCCGAAGCATCGAGCAGGCCTTCATGGTTTCTGCCGACAATGCCCATGCCTGGCATCCCAACTATAGCGAGAAGTACGACCCCACGAACCATCCCGTGCTTGGCGGCGGACCGGTCATCAAGTTCAACGCCGCCCAGAAGTATGCCAGCGATGCCGTCTCAGCAGCCATCTTTGCCGGACTCTGCGAAATGATAGGTGTGCCTTGCCAGCGATTCGTGAACCATAGCGACGTGGCAGGAGGAAGCACCCTCGGCAACATTCTTGCCTCTTCGCTTCCTGTCAGGGGTGTCGATATGGGCAATCCCTTGTTGGCCATGCACAGTTGTCGCGAGACAGCCGCCACAGCCGACCATCTCTATTGCATCGAAGCCTTCCGAACCTTCTACGAAGAAGAGTGAAGAGTGAAGAGTGAAGAGTGAAGAACGAAGAGTGAAGAGTGAAGAGTATAAGTAACTATTGCTGTCCGAGGAAAACTTCTCCCTCTTCCTTTTCGGTCCCTTTCCATCAGTGCTCCTAACGAATAGCAGCTAATGGGTCTTGCCCAAAGTCTCGAAGAGACGACAGAACACAGACGGGGGTGTCGTCCGCCTGCGCCTGACCGAAGGGAAGAACCCCCGGTAGAAGTGCGACAACAAAAGAAGCCCCGACGGGGCGACAGAGTTTTAATATGCTGTTTACACAGCAATTGGACGTTCTGTCGCCCCTTTGGGTAGGGTGTTCAAAATCATCTTTCTGTGCGAGACCGTTTTTTATGCTGTTTTGAGGGTTCTGATACGTTTTGCAACAAGGTTCTCCATG
>OMSJ01000056.1 GCA_900313705.1 uncultured Prevotellaceae bacterium | reverse complement strand
ACATAGCCCAGGGCATCGCCCTGGGTAGGCGGACAATCGTAAAATTCGCCCTGAAAGGGCATAAGCCTTACCATGCCTCTTTATGCTTTTGCCCTTGCAAGGCGCCCTTGCTACGCTTCGCATTAACCCAGGACGCTCTTGCGCTCCGGTAGGTGCTCAGGCGGCAATGCCGGACGTCCCTGGGCTGGGAGCTTTATGGCCTTCCAGGCCGTCCAGCGGAACTCCCGAAACTTAAATTAACTACTTAACTATTGTCTGCTTAACTATTCCCGAAACCTATATATAATGTGTCCTCTTTTGCACTTTTGCGGCGTCAGTTATGAACTTTTACAGGGTCAGTTATCAACAAAACAAGCATTTTATCAACAATTTAGGAAGAATGAAGGGCAAAAAAGACGCTTATCTCGTACTTTTGACGTATATTTGCAACAAATTCTTAAAACAGTAATTAGTGGAATTAAAAATGGAAGTAATAAAAAGAAGTTAAGCCAGCTTTACTGGCTGGAAGTTAAGCGCTTCGCGCTGGACATCACAATATGCGGCAACAAAAGCTATTGTCCATTTTAACTCCCGCGAGCAAAGCGAGTTAACTTCCACTTTAACTTCCTCCTATAACTTCGCAAAAAGTTTAATATGAGTAAAACCATAGCCATCGTCAATCAGAAGGGCGGTGTGGGCAAGACGACAACCAGCATGAACCTCGCCGCCTCGCTTGCCACCCTCGAAAAGAAAGTATTGCTCGTGGATGCCGACCCGCAGGCCAATGCCTCCAGCGGCATGGGAGTCGATGTCAGCAAGATAGAGCACTCCATCTACAACGCCCTGCTCGGACAGGTTGACATCCGCGACATCATCTATACCACCGACATCGAAGGGCTCGACATCGTGCCCTCCCACATCAACCTCGTCGGAGCAGAGATAGAACTGCTGAACTTCAAGAACCAGGAACGCATCATGAAGGAACTGCTCGCCCCCATCGTCGGGGACTACGACTACATCCTCATCGACTGCAGCCCCAGCCTCGGACTCATCACCGTCAACGCCCTGACTGCAGCCGACAGCGTCATCATACCCGTACAATGCGAGTACTTCGCACTCGAAGGCATCAGCAAACTGCTCAACACCATCAAGATAGTGAAGTCGCGCATGAACCCGCGCCTCGAGATAGAAGGCTTCCTCCTGACCATGTACGACAGCCGCCTGCGCCTCGCCAACCAAATCTACGAAGAGGTGAAGCGACACTTCCGCGAGCTCGTCTTCAAGACCGTCATCCAGCGCAACGTCAAGCTCAGCGAAGCACCCAGCCACGGAGTGCCAGCCATCCTGTACGATGCCGACGCAGCCGGCTCGAAGGCACACCTCGCCCTGGCGCAGGAGATCATATCAAAAAATAAAAAGAATGGAAGTTAAAGAAGTTAGAGGAAGTTAAAGAAGTTAAAGGACAATACTTTGGGATGCTGCTTTCCAGATGCAAAACTATTGTCCTTTAACTTCCAGCGAGCAAAAGCGAGCTAACTTCTTTAACTTCTTTAACTCCCTAAAAATAAACACTTATGGCAATACGTAAGAAATACCAAGGACAGGCACTGGGCCGCGGACTCGACGCCCTGCTCAACACCGAAGAAGAGGTACACCTCAACGGCTCCTCGAACCTCTGCGAAGTCAGGATGGACGACATACGTCCCAACCCCAACCAGCCGCGACGAGAGTTCGACGACGACAGCCTGCAGGAACTCGCCAACAGCATCCGGCAGATAGGCGTCATACAGCCCATCACCCTCCGCGACATGGGCGACGGCACCTACATCATCATCGCCGGAGAACGACGCTGGCGGGCCAGCCAGCGCGTCGGACTCACCACCATCCCCGCCTACATACGTACCGTCGATGACGAGAACATGATGGAGATGGCACTCGTCGAGAACATACAGCGCGAAGACCTCACAGCCCTCGAAGTGGCACTGGCATACCAGAACCTCATCGAGCAGCACAACCTCACACAGGAACAGCTCAGCGAACGCGTCGGCAAGAACAGAGCCACCGTCACCAACTACCTTCGCCTGCTCAAACTGCCCGCAAGCATACAGATGGCACTCCGCAACCGCGAGATAGACATGGGACACGCACGTGCCCTGCTCGCACTCGCCGACCCCGAAGCACAGCTCAAGGTCTTCGCCGAAATGAAGAAAGACCACATGAGCGTCCGCAAGATAGAGGACATGGTGAAGCTGCTCAGCGAAGGAGCATCCGTCAAGACCAAAAGCGGAACACGCATCCGGCAGAAAGGCTCCAACCTCAGCGCCGACTACAACCAACTGCGCGAAGGACTCAGGAAAATCTTCAAGACACGCGTCGAGATGACCTGCTCGGACAGCGGAAAAGGAAAGATCAGCATCCCCTTCTCGGGAGAAGCAGAGCTGGAACGCATCATCGAGATGCTCGACAAACTGAGAGACTTTTAGCAGATTGAAGATTGAAGATTGAAACTATGAAGGGAAGCTTGACAATAGCCAGCTACAGCAAGATAGGCCTCGCGCTTGTCCTGTTGCTTCTTGTTCCTTCTGTCTATGCACAGACGGAACAGACGTCAACGGCCAATGGTCAATCTTCAATGGTCAATCTTCAATCTTCAATGGAAACAGATACCCTCACCATCGACACGGCTGCACTCTTCTCCACCACAAAGACCATCCTGGACAAGAAGTTCCTGCGACGCAACCTCTCCGAGTTCAAGCCCGACCCCATCAGAGCCACATGGCTCGCACTGGTCATCCCGGGAGCAGGACAGTTCTACAACCGCAAATACTGGAAGCTGCCCATCATCTACGGAGGATTCCTCGGATGCCTCTACGCGCTGACGTGGAACGGACAAATGTACTCGGACTACGCACAGGCATACCTCGACATCATGGACAGCGACCCGAACACCAAAAGCTACGAGAAGATGCTGCCACCACGCTACAGCATCGTCGGACAGGAAGGACGATTCCAGGCCATCTTCAAAAGCAGGAAGGACACCTTCCGCAGGTTCCGCGACCTCAGCATATTCGCCTTCGCAGGCGTCTATCTCCTGTCCGTCATCGACGCTTACGTAGATGCCGAACTCTCCACCTTCGACATCTCCAAGGACCTCAGCCTACAGCTTCAACCCACATTCATCGAGACAGAACGCATCGACATGCACCACCGCAGGACAAGCCCCGGCATACAATGCGTCCTCAACTTCTAAGACCAAAGAAACCGAAATATCGACATAACGAAATATCGAAATAACGTGATAACAATAAAGACCATAACCGACAGCTACAGAACCCGTGGGTTCTTTGTGATACTGTTCCTGCTCCTTGCTCCCTGCACCCTCCCCTGTATGGCACAGGAAGACGACAACATCGTGCTGCCCGAAGGAATGCAGGCACAGGAAATAGACAGCCTGCTCTCCGAATGGCAAGCACGCAGCTACCTCCTCTTCGACGAAAGCTGCGAAACGACGGGAGAGAACCCGGAGTTCGACGCCGAAACATACACCCACCGGCTCAGCAGACTGCCAAACGTCATCGACATGCCCTACAACAACGTCGTGCAGAAGTACATCGACCTCTACAGCGGACGGCTGCGAGGCTCTGTCGCCGTCCTGCTCGGGCTGGGCAACTTCTACAACCCCATCTTCGAGGAAGCCCTCGAAAGTTATCAGATACCGCTCGAACTAAGATACCTCCCCGTCATCGAGAGCGCACTCAACCCCACAGCCGTCAGCAGAGCAGGTGCCGTCGGGCTGTGGCAATTCATGATAGGCACAGGCAAACAGTACGGGCTGGAGGTGACAAGCCTCATCGACGAAAGGCGAGACCCCATCAAGGCCAGCTATGCAGCCGCACGGTACCTCCACGACCTCTACGGCATCTTTGGGGACTGGACACTCGTCATCGCAGGCTACAACTGCGGACCGAACAACATCATCAAGGCCATCAAGCGAGCAGGCGGAGCCAAGGACTACTGGACCATCTACCCCTATCTGCCAGCCGAGACACGAGGCTACGTCCCTGCCTTCATCGCCGCAAACTACATCATGAACTACTATTGCGACCACAACATCTGTCCCGTCAATACAAGACTGCCGATGGGGACCGACACCATACAAGTCAGCCGGAATGTCCGCATGGAACGCATCACCGAGCTGTGCAACATCTCCGGCGAGGAACTGCGAGCCCTCAATCCGCAGTACCGCACCACCCTCATCCCGGGCGACGTACACCCGTGCACCTTGCGAATGCCTACTGCGGCCATCAACGCTTTCATCGAGGCTGGAGACTCCATCTATGTTCCCCTTTCGGAAACGCAGCGAAGCTTCGAAGTCCCTGATACAGGCAAAGGCGGGAAGCGCGGCAAACGCGGAGGCTCATACGTGACAGTCCGGGGCGGCGACACCCTTGGCGCCATAGCCCGACGCAACCACACCACGGTCTCCAAGCTGCAAAGGCTCAACGGCATCAGGGGCTCAAACATACAGGCTGGGCAGAGAATAAGAGTGAACTAACGGCTCAGGAACTTCAAGACCAGAAAACACTATGGAAGAACAGAACATCAGGGAACAGGAAGACGAGATGATGGTGAGCAAAGCCTACCAGCAACTCATGGATTCCTATCTGGCATCCCGCCACCGAAAGCACACCGAAATCATCGACAAGGCCTTCAACTTCGCTAAGGAGGCACACAAAGGCGTCCGCCGACTCTCTGGCGAGCCATACATCATGCACCCCATCGCCGTGGCGCGAATCGCCTGCGAAGAGATAGGACTTGGCAGCACCAGCATCTGTGCAGCGCTGCTCCACGACGTCGTGGAGGATACCGACTATACGGTGGAAGACATCTCGAACATCTTCGGTCCAAAGATAGCTCAAATCGTGAATGGCGTGACAAAGATTTCGGGCGGCATCTTTGGCGACAAAGCATCGGTGCAGGCAGAGTCCTTCAAGAAACTCCTGCTGACGATGAGCGACGACATACGCGTCATACTCATCAAGATCTCTGACCGTCTGCACAACATGCGTACCCTGGGAAGCCAACTCCCCGGCAAGCAGTACAAAATAGCTGGCGAGACGCTCTACATCTACGCACCTCTGGCCAACCGGCTCGGCCTGAACAAAATCAAGGAAGAGCTGGAGGACCTCAGCTTCAGCTACGAGCACCCGGAGGAATACCGCAGCATCAAGGAGCAACTGGCGGGCATACGCGAGCACCTGAACACCATCTTCGACCAGTTCACGGCCCCCATCCGCGAGAGACTCGACGCGACGGGACTGCGCTACGAGATAAAGGCGCGCATCAAGACGCCCTACAGCGTCTGGAACAAGATGCAGACCAAGCACATCACTTTCGAGGAGATATACGACATCCTGGCCGTGCGCATCATCTTTGAGACGGAGCAAGGTATGGACGAGACAGCTGAGTGCTTCAAGATATACGACATCGTGAGCACCATATACAAGCCTCATCCCGACCGCCTGCGCGACTGGGTCCACAACAAGAAGGCCAATGGCTACCAGGCTCTGCACACCACGCTCATGAGTAAGGCAGGCAAATGGGTGGAGGTCCAGATACGCAGCCGACGTATGGACGACATCGCTGAGCAGGGATTCGCCGCACACTGGAAGTACAAGGAACAGCCTTCGCAGAACGAAGAGGGCGAGGACGAGGACGACGTCAATAACGAGGCCGAACTGGACAAGTGGCTGCACACCATCAGGGAAATCCTGGACGACCCGCAACCTAACGCCATCGACTTCCTCGACACCATCAAGCTCAACCTCTTTGCCAGCGAGATTTTCGTTGTCACACCTAAGGGAGAGTTCAAGACCATGCCTGCCGGATGCACAGTGCTCGACTTCGCCTTCAGCATCCACACCTTCCTCGGCACACACTGCATCGGAGCCAAAGTCAACCACAAGCTCGTAGGCATCAGCCACGTCCTGCAAAGCGGCGACCAAGTGGAAATCCTTACCTCCAAGAACCAGAAGGTTGACAAGAAGTGGATAGAACTCACCACTACTGCCAAGGCTAAGGGAAAGATTCAAGCTATCATCCGGCGCGAAGAACGCGAGAAGCAAAAGATTGGCGAAGACATCCTCACCGAGTTTCTCCTCAAGCACGAGATGGAACCCAACAGCGTCACCATCAGCAAGCTCTGCCAGTTCCACTCCCTTGCCACTCGTGAGGAACTGCTCTCAGCCATCGGTTCACAAACTATCACGTTAGGCGATGCTGACCTGAACGCCATCAACGAGATGACGCAGAAGAGGAAGAAATGGAAGGAAATGGAAGAAGTACCTCAAGATCTTCAAGCGGCACCGCGAAGAGGTAGAGATTGTCCCGCAAGGGGAAGAGGAGAAAACCACAGCTGCACCCCTCCAGATAGATAAGAAGAAGCCGCTCATCCTCAACGAGGAGACCATCGGACGCTACATCATCTGCGACTGCTGTCACCCCATCCCCGGCGATGACGTGCTCGGCTACATCGACGAGAACCAGCACATCATCATCCACAAACGCCAGTGCGACATTGCGAAGCGGCTCAAGGCAAACGACGGCAACCAGATCCTGGCTGCCAACTGGGACACGCATGGCAAACTGTCCTTCCCTGCCACGCTCCACATCGTCGGCTTCGACCGCGTCGGCGTTCTGCATCAAATTACGGGTATCCTTTCGCAGCAACTCAACATAAACATCCACAGCATACACATCGAGACAAGCGACGGACTCTTCACGGCTGAAATTAACCTGGGCGTACACGACGTGAGGGACATCCAGGCCATCTGTCACGACCTGAAGAAAATAGAGGAAATCGAAGAGGTGAACCGCTACTAATCTGCCTCTTTCAGCACAGGGAACTTCTCGCGGAAAGCCTTGAGGCGTTTCAAGTCGAGCGTCTGCGTCACGACCGATGCCTCACCTTCCGGACAGAAAGTGGCAAAGCCGAACGGGTCAACGACGCAAGTGCTGCCGCTGTATTCACAGACGGGGTCCTTGCCGATGCGGTTCACGCCCAGCACATAGCATTGGTTCTCTATAGCCCTTGCCTGAAGCAACACTTGCCAGGCATGGGTACGTACTGCCGGCCATGAGGCTACGCAGATGAGCACATCGTAGTCATCCTTGTTGCGCAGCCAGAGCGGGAAACGAAGGTCATAGCACACAGAAAGGCGGAAACGCACACCGCGCCACTCCACCGTCACACGCTCGTTGCCTGGCGTATAGTTCTCCGTCTCACCGCCATAGGAGAAGAGGTGGTGCTTGTCGTAGAAAGACCCTCTCCAAACCTCCCCCTCTATGGGGAGGCTTTCTTGAATTCTCCCCTTAGAGGGGGAGTTAGAGGGGGTCTGCGGCGTGACGAAGTACAGCCTGTTCCTGTAGGTGCCGTCCTGCAGGTGAACGGCGACGCTTCCTGCCACAGCCGCATCCAGTTCGTTTGCCATCGCCTGCATCCACAGCAAAGTCTGACTTCCTTCCTCATTTTCACTTTTTAATTTTTCATTTTTAATTTCAAGGATGCCTTGCGGCTCTGTCGTCACCCCCGTGTTCCACATCTCGGGCAACACGTAGATGTCGCTCTTTTCTGCCGACCGCATCAGCCGCTCTGCTGCCATGCGATTGGCGGCAGCATCAAGCCAGACAATGTCCATCTGTATCAGCGATACCTTCATCTCTATGACCTTTTATTTTGTGTTTTGGCGCAAAGGTACAACTTATTTCGCATATCATCAAAGCATTAAGGGACAAAATCTTTTCTTCCTTAATGCATCCCTATTACGGGGAAAAGCATAAAAAGTACACTTAACCTTAACTTTTTCAAGAAAATAGTATTTGACTTTATCTTTTTTTCGTAACTTTGCACGCGATTATGTATGATTTAACTCTGAACTATGGAATATAAAACGTCATTGCCCGAGAATGCGTTCCGCGAGTTGCGCAAGGGCGAAGAGTACGAACCGATGATGCCGGCAGAGGGCAGTCCGAGGGAAGTCAACCTGTGGTCGGTCTGCTGGGGCATCCTGATGGCTGTCATCTTCAGCGCAGCCGCTGCCTATCTGGGACTGAAAGTAGGGCAGGTCTTCGAGGCCGCCATCCCCATCACCATCATTGCCGTGGGCGTCAGCAGCGCTACGCGTCGCAAGAACGCACTTGGCGAGAATGTCATCATCCAGAGCATCGGTGCCTGCAGTGGCGTCATCGTTGCTGGCGCCATCTTCACCCTGCCTGCCCTCTACATCCTGCAGGCCAAGTACCCCGAGATGACGGTCAACTTCCTCGAGGTCTTCCTGGCCAGTCTGCTGGGCGGCATCCTCGGCATCCTGTTCCTCATCCCTTTCCGCAAGTACTTCGTGAAGGAGATGCACGGCAAATATCCTTTCCCCGAAGCCACAGCCGGTACGCAGGTGCTGGTGAGCGGCGAGAAGGGTGGTGCTCAGGCCAAGCCGCTGATGATAGCCGGACTGTTGGGCGGACTCTATGATTTCCTGGTCGCCACCTTCGGACTCTGGCACGAGAACTTCACGAGCCGTGCCTTGCTGTGGGGCGACACCGTTGCTGAGAAGGCAAAGCTCGTCCTGAAGTGCAACACGGGTGCTGCCGTCCTGGGCATGGGCTACATAGTGGGCCTGAAGTATGCCTTCATCATCTGCTGCGGCTCAGCTCTCGTCTGGTGGGTCATCGTGCCAGTCATCGCCCTGTTCTTCCCTGAACTTGAGGTGGCAGAAGGCATCACAGCCGTTGCCGCAAGCCCCGAAGTCATCTTCAAGTACGCCAAGAGCATCGGCATCGGCGGTATCGCTATGGCCGGCATCATCGGCATCGTGAAGAGCCGTAAGATAATTGCCCAGGCCGTGAGACTTGCGGCTTCCCCCAGCCCCAAGACCCCCTCAAAGGGGGAGGACAAAAAGTCTCCCTTTAAGGGAGATTTAGAGGGTCTTCGCACAGACCTCGACCTGCCGATGAAGTTCATCACCTTCGGCATCATCCTGGCCCTTGCACTGACGTTCCTCTTCTTCCACTTCGACGTGATGGGCGGCAACTGGGTGTTCAGCATCGTCGCCATCCTTGTCGTGAGCATCATCACCTTCCTCTTCACCACCGTCGCAGCCAATGCCATCGCCATCGTCGGCACGAATCCCGTCAGCGGCATGACCTTGATGACGCTCATCCTGGCCTCTGTCGTCATGGTCGGCGTAGGTCTGAGCGGCACGAGCGGCATGGTGGCAGCCCTCATCATGGGCGGCGTGGTCTGCACAGCACTGAGCATGGCAGGCGGCTTCGTCACCGACCTGAAGATTGGCTACTGGCTCGGCAGCACGCCCCGCAAGCAGGAGACGTGGAAGTTCCTCGGCACGCTCGTCAGCGCTGCTACCGTGGCTGGCGTCATTATGATACTCAACAAGACCTACGGCTTCACCGACGGCACGCTCTCTGCACCGCAGGCCAACGCGATGGCCGCCGTCATCGAACCGCTGATGAGCGGCAACGGAGCGCCCTGGCTGCTCTATGGCATCGGCGCCATCATTGCCCTCGTGCTGAATGCCTTCGGTGTGTCAGCCCTTGCTTTTGCCCTCGGCATGTTCATTCCCCTGGAGCTCAACCTGCCTTTGCTCATCGGCGGAGCCATCAACTGGTTCGTCACGACCCGCAGCAAAGACCAGGCCGTCAACAATGCCCGTGGAGAACGCGGTACGCTGCTTGCCAGTGGCTTCATCGCAGGCGGAGCCTTGATGGGCGTCCTCAGCGCTGCCCTCAAGTGGCAGAACGTCAGCTTCGACTATGCCGAATGGTGGCAGAACCCATCTTCCGAACTCCTGAGCCTCGGCATGTACTGCATACTTATTATATATATGGTACGCGCGAGTATGCGAGCAAAGGCATAGATAAATACATTATTTATTATATTATATCACACAAAACAAACCATTATGAAAAAGTATTTACTCGTTTCCATGTTACTCCTGCTCGCAGGAGGAACCGTGCAAGCCCAGTCTGTCTCTGAGGAGCAGATGGATGAGCGATTCAACAAAGGCACCGAGCTACCCTACGGCTGGTTCACCGAAGGTTGGACGGTGAAGGATGGCGTTATTCAGACAGAGGCGTCCTCCGGCTCCAGCTTTGATCTCGAAAAGCTGATGGGCAACAATAAGAAAGAAGACCAAGACCCTAACACCGAAGACCCTGAAGGTGGTGAACCTGGCGATGAACCCGGTGATGAACCTGGCGACGAACCCGGTGACGAGCCTAGCGATGAGCCTGGTGGCACCAAATTCGACATCAGTTCACTTTTTGAGTCCTTCATGGGTGGCAATAGCAAGCCCAACTACCTGCTTACCCCGCCTCTTGTAGTTAATGAAGGCGAGACATTGGTGTTCTCAGCAAAGAAAGTCAAGGATGAAGGTTCCGGTTCCGGAATGAGCATCAGCCTTGGTGCTGCCGACTCCACCTTCGTCGTAGAGCGTAGCGTTTACAGCAGGAACCAATGGGTTCGCGTGGCTGACCTTACGCTTGAGATGGACACTGTCTTCAAGACATTTACCATTACCGACACACCAGCCGGCGAATACCGCTTCCGCTTCAGGGCTGGAGGTGCCGTACAGATTGACAGTATCGCCGGTTTCCACTTCGACAGTGAAGCTCCCGACATCTACATCATCGAGAACGATGCGCGTGCCTGGCACCTCGACTTCAGTCTCTGCAATGCGGACAGCACACGTACACTGAAAGTCATCAACACGGCCACAGGTACACTGAATGTGAATATCACTCCAGAGGATGCAACACTCTTCTCCGTGGACAAAAGCTCGCTGGCGGTAAATGCTGCCGATACGCTAGCTGTCAACGTTACCTTTAACTTCGCTAAAGGAGAGGCAGGCAGGAACGAGACGAACATCGCATTCACTCCAACAGACAAGCGTGTCTGGGGTAAGACTCTGCGTGCGATGGCTATTGTCACACAGCCTGACGTCTGGGTGGAGGACTTTAACACCAGCGTCCAGCCCAAGGGATTCTTCACCGAGGGATGGGTGTTCCGCGACCAGGTGGCAACCACGGGTGAGAGCGATGGTATGGCTGCCATGTTCGGCGGCGGTGGCTCTTCTTCTTTCCTGATGACTCCGCCTCTCAAAGTTGAAAGTGCTAAAGAAGCGCTGCTCTTCTCTGTCAAGAGCGGCAGTAGCGACGATGGCATGGCCGGCATGGGCGCCATGTTCGGTGGAGGTAGTTCTTCAATTGTCATTGAGAAGTCTGTCTATGGCAGCAACAAGTGGGAGAAGGTTCGTGAGTTCACCGAACCTCTCGACACCACCTACAGAGTGCTTTGGGTGTCTTATGTCGAGCCCGGCGAATACCGCTTCCGCATTCTGGCATCCGACAGCATCGTCGTTGACAGCATTGTCGGTTACCACATCGACAACAATGCCCCCGACATCTACGTGCTCCATAACAATACGGCTGCCAGTGCCGTCAACTACGGTATGCCGCAGGCCAACAGCACCGAGACGTTTGCCGTAGTCAACACCGGTACAGGAACGTTGCAGGTTGGTGTCGCAACTACCGACGAGAAGACCTTCGCCCTCAGCGGTAAGGAACTGGCCATTGAAGCCAGCGACACAGCTACCGTCGATGTTACCTATTTCTTCGACCAAGAGTCATTGGGCATCCATCAGGGTGCTGTCACCTTCACGCCAACAACTTCTGTTCTCGTTCCCATATCATCCGGTCTTACCGCCTACAGCACCTATGCCGATGCCTGGACGGAAGACTTCGAGCCCGAGTTCCTGCGTGAAGACGAGACGCAGCCTATTGACCTTCCCGAAGGTTGGCAGACCACAGGTTGGGAAGTTAAGCTGCCCAGCAGCGGTGGCGGTTTAATGGATATGTTTAGCGGTCTGATGGGCGGCGGAGGCGACGAAGCTCCCAAGACATGGATGGCAACTACAGAATCCGAGGCATACGAACTTATCACCCCGCGTCTGCAGGCCAAGAAGGGCGACGTGCTGCGCTTCGAGGCAGAACTGGGCGGCGGCGGCATGATGGCTATGTTGGGCATGTTCATGGGCGGTGGTAGCGGAGACAGCGGTCAGCTGAATGTGTACTACAGCCTCGATAATGGCGCAAACTGGACGTACTACGACACGTTCACCAAGAACGGCTATGCCTACTTCGTGGCTCCCTACTCGGGTGTTTACCAGTTGCGCTTCACCTCTCCCAGTGCTTCGCTCGACAACTTCTACGGTCTCCGCAAGGCCAGCGATGAAATCCCCGTCATTGAGAAACTCGCTCTGAACGATGACAAAGCCTTCCGCAACGACACAGAAACCGTATGCGGAGAGATTACCTATACCCGCAACTTCACCCACACGAAGTGGCAGGCTCTGTATCTTCCCTTCGAAATGGCATACGAAGACTGGTCGGCTGACTTCGAGGTGGCACGACTGAATGACGTACACCAGTGGGATGACGATGACGACGGCATCATCGACCGCACCGAACTCGAAGTGGTGAAGATGAAGAGTGGTACGACGGAAGCCAACATGCCCTATCTCATCCGTGCAAAGGAAACAGGCGAAAAGACCATCACTGTGAACGACGTGACTCTCCATAAGGCTGATGAGCTCAGCATAGACTGCTCGTCCGTATTCACATTGTTCACCTTCACCGGAACATACACCGGCATAGAGGGTTCTACCATGTTCACCGAGGGCTATTACGCCATGGGCGACGGTTCGCTCGTACAGGCAGAAAGCAGCGCGAACAATCTTTTGCCCTATCGCTGGTATCTGAGCGTCACCGACCGCTACGGAAATCCGAAGAACGTAGGTGAAGTGAAAGTCGCAGTGTTTGGCTTCGACGAAGATACAGATGGCATTGAGGAGATTGAAAGTGAGAACATAGCAGAGAATGAGCAGACCATCTATGACCTGAGTGGCCGACGCATTGTAAGCCCGCGCAGTGGAATGTATATAAGGAATGGAAAGAAATATCTCATAAAATGACGCATATGACGAAAAAGATATATCAAAGACCTGAGACGCAGAGCCAGGTCGGCACTTGTTGTCAAATGCTTGCAAGCAGTTACGTTCCTATCGGCGGAACGGGCAGTTTTGATGTAAAGGAAGACAGTGATTGGACAGATGACTGGGATGAAAACGATGATTAATAAACACAATACCATTGTTTATTAGCTGAAGTTTTAGTTCTGTCCTTTAATGGCGAGAGGCGGCAGCCATGCTCCGAAACAAGGAGTAGGTTGCCGCCTTTTATGTAGGCAAAAGCACAAATTCATTTCATCCTCAATACCATTCTCCCCTTTCCTCTTCGTCCTGTTCGTTGCCCTTTAGTGCAGCGCCTCCTCATTACTCAATAAGGTTTTTATTGTACCTTTATATCGTTGTGCCCAAGTGCGTAAGTAAGGCTCTGCCTTCACGGTTTTAATGCTCGATTTGGTATGAAGACCAAATGCGTGTGTCCTTTTTTAGGGGTAAAAGAGATATTTTATGTAATTTTGCATTCGACAATGAATGAAGTGGTTTGTTTGCTAAATAAAAACCAGACTGCTTTCCTTCATTTTACAAATCTCTTGAAGAAGAATCATAAACTTAAGACCATATATGAGAAAAGTCCTTCAAGTTCTTCAGCTTGTTCTTATATTGACTTTCGTCAGTTGCGGGAGGAATCCTTCTGTAAGACATATTCCCCACTTGGGTGATACACCTTATCAGGCAGACTCTGTGTTGATGGCTTATGCCTATCAGCCGGATCGGGCACTCGTGATGCTCGACTCGGCTTTGCTGCTTGGCAATATCAATGAATACCGTGCCCAACTTATCCGTGCCAAAATCTATAGCAAGTCGATTCTCAAGCAACAACAGGATTCTGCTATTCTGATCTGCGAACAGCTACTGAAGCATGATTCTGTGATTCATGCACCCCATGAGCAGGAGAATATTCTCGACCTGCTGATGATTACCAGTCGTACCAAGCACGACTTTGAAGGCTATATTAAGTGGGCAACCCAGAAGGTCGAGGTTTGTCGTCAGCAGGGTGAGGAGTCAGAAGAATGGCGTACGGAGGCAGAGATCGGTATGGTGATGGCTCATCTGGGACAGCCGGAGGAGGGTGTGACAAAAATCGACGAAGCCATTCGTCATCTCGATGAACCCGGCAGTATTGACCGTATGGATGCCTTCATCATTGCCGTGAAGCGTAAGATTACCGTACTGAATGACCAGGGGTGCTATGCTGAGGTCATCCCTTTGGCACAACGTATCCTCGACCGGCTTGAGCATTACGAGCAGCATCCTGCCGACTATGCCGAAGACAGCTACCGCTTGTCGTGGAGCGACAAGCCTGCCGACCGCGACCGCTATATCGACTTCACTAGAGCCCAGGCTAACGGTTTCCTGGCTGGTGCCTATGCTATGACGGGCGATGCCGCTCATGCCCGTGAATGTCTCTCCCGTTTTGACCAGAGCGGTTATGGTCGTTCTTTCAGTGCCCGCAGGATGATTATTCCAGCGCAGATGGCGCTTGGTATGTATGATGAGGCGATGGCTACCGGTGATGAGATAGCGTATCGCATGGGCAGCGATACCATCAATGACGACTATGCCGTGATTCTGCGCGACCGTGCCGTCGTTGCCCGAGCCAAAGGGCGTCTTGACGAGGCCTATGACCTGATGAACCGTCATGCCAATCTGGCAAAGGTACTCAGCGACAGTCTGCATGCTGGTGAAGCTCACTACTATGCTGCTCGCTACCATGCGAAGGAGCAGGAAATGAAAATTCAGGAGGCTCAGACGGCCAGTCGCATCAAATCGATTGTCATCGGTGTTGTCATGTTGTTGTTCATCATTGCTGGTGCCTTTTCGTTTTACTATCGTCATCAGCGCATGGTTATCAGTGAGAAGAACCGAGCTCTGGTACGTATGATTAACGGCACACCGTTTGTCGCGCCTGCTGATGAGACGGAAGGAACGGAGGAGCCCGATGAGGTCAGCGATTCAGGGGAGACGGAAGAATCAGAGACTAACTCTGCTCTCTTTGATACGATAGATACTGCCATCCGTACGGAGCAGCTCTATGCCAACGCCTCGCTTCAGCGTCAGGATATCTGTACGCGTTTCTGCATCACCCGTCATACGCTCAACAGCCTATTGGCACAGCATGTTGGCAGCTCCTCGTTTCCGCAGTACATCAACAATATCCGTATGGAGGAGGCACTTCCTCTGCTTCGCGAAAACGCTTCGATGACCATTGCTGCCATCGCCGCTGCGGTGGGCTTCACACCCGCTAACTTCCGTGAACAGTTCAAGCACCAGTACGGTGTCACCCCGCAGGAATACCGCCAGAGTTTATAGAGCATCTGGTCGAAATGCCGTTTAGGGGAAGGGGTCAGACAAGTCCACGTACTTATGATGATAAGTCCACGTACTTATGAGGATAAGTCCACGTACTTATGAGGATAAGTACACGTACTTCTTTCCCATAGGGTATTTTTGCGGATTGTCATTTTGCTGAAGTTTCGCATGTTAAGAAGATAGAAGAAGATAGAAGGAGATAGAAGACGATAGTTTTGCCGCTCTAACTTTGAATTTTCAATTTTCAATTTACTATTTACCTGTGGTATCGTCTTCTATCTCCTTCTATCTTCTTCTATCTTCTTCTATCTTCTTCTATCTACTATTTTATAATATATAGTACGCGCGTGTATGCGGGAGAAGTAGCTGTCAGTCGGGATGATAGACGACGGGGTTGGCTCTTGAGACATTGCCAGCCGTGAAGTAGCCCAGGCATCCGCCTTCGATGTTGCTCTTGGGATTGGCTCCGCCTCGCTGACCTGATGAGAGCGACTTGAAGTATTCGAAGGTGGGGTGGTCGATGGCCATAAGTGTGAGTGTCACGATGTCGCCATCATAGAGCAGGCGTTTGCGGTCGTCCTCTTTGTCTTTCTCTGCGTTGTTTTTCGTCATGCACATGATGTCGTGGATGATGAGGCCGGGGGCAGCGCCTCGGTTGTCGAACACTCCCCAGCGATAAGCCTCTGTGAGGTCAACATGCTCCAGTAGCCAGGGATTGGTGGTCTGTCGGTCCATGCGGCACCAGTAGTAGTTCAGTTGGTCGGGCATAGCGTCGGTGGCTTCGAAGCAGAAGAACAGCATACGGTCGTTCATAAAATCCAGCCACCTGAACTGTGCCGACATGATATTGGCTGGAGGTGGCATGGTGGATGATGCTTCGTAGTGGCCGCCTTCGAAGTCTGCGGTCATTCTGTAGGTCTTGCCCGTCTGCCCTTTCATGCCAGACGGCGAGAGGTAGCAGCCCGTCGAGGCGTCATAGAGCAATTGCTCGCTCACTCCGTCAGTCTCGATGCGGACATGGGCACCGGCCAATCCCTTGCCACGAGCTGGGTCATCCATGTTGCGGGTGCGGGTAATGAGCACCGAGACGCCTTCGTTGGTGACGCGTCCCTCAATCATGACCAGCGGTTCCACCTCGCGGTAGTCCATTTCTATTTCCTTCTTGCATGATGTGAGTGCGACAAGCATCATCAGCATCATATAGAGCGTTTTCTTCATCATTTAGTATTTCAGGGTGAACGAAACAGAGGGCAGGATGCCGTAGATGGAGGTCTGTTCTGTCTTTGTGCCCGTCGGTTTGTCCATGTCGTTTACGAATGAGATGGTGAAGGGATTGTAGCGGTTATAGACATTATAGACTCCGAATGTCCATATTCGCGTGAGTCGGCGGCGACGGCCTATGCGCTTGGTGTGCGAGGCGCTGAGGTCCAGACGATGATAGACGGGTGCCCTGTAGCCGTTGCGCTCTGCGTAGTAGTAATAGGTGGTGCCGTCTATCTCGTACTTCGCGCTGGGTGCCGACATAGCCTGCCCCGTGGTGTAGCGCCAGGTGGCCGTCAGGTCCCAGTGCTTCGTCAGCCGGAACATAGAGACGATGTTCAGGTCGTGCCGCCGGTCGTTGGGGGCTGTGTACCACTTGCCGCCGTTGATGCCCGGAATTTTATTCTCCGACCACGACAGCGTATATGACATCCAGCCCGTGAGCCGTCCCTTGTTCTTGCGGGCACACAGCTCCAGCCCGTAGGCACGTCCCCGGCCTCCCAGCAGGAGCCGCTCTATCTCTATCTCCGAGTAGAACGACTTGCCGTCGCGGTAGTCGTAGGTGTTGTTGATGTGCTTGTAATAGGTCTCTGCTGAGAAGTCGTAGGTACCGTCCTTCGTCATTCCCATCCAGCCGAGCGCCACCTGGTCGGCTATCTCAGGCAGCAGGATGTTGCTGGTCATCGTGTAGCGGTCGATGGGCATCGACTGAGTGTTGCCGCTGATGGCACGTATGTCCTGTGTGGTCCGGCTGTAGCCCAGCTTCAGCGAATGCTTTGCTCCGAGCTGCAGCTTCATGCTCAGGCGTGGTTCGGGATGTACGTATGTCTTCACGAACTCGCCGTTGCTTGTGGTCTGTGTCTCCGTGATGTTGCCATTGTCGTCGAACTGATAGTAAGGCACACCGCCCAGCACGCTGAACAGTCGCAGTCGCACACCTGCAGACACATCCAACAGCCTGCCTACCTTCCAGTCGTCGTTCACCCAGAAGGCGTTGGTCCATGCCTTGCGGTGCTCACGCTGGTGCAGCAGGTTGATGTTCCACTCTGCCGACTGCAGGTGCAGCAGCGTCGATTCCAGTCCCAGGTTCATCTGGTGGGAGCCCAGCGTCAGGTGGTCTTCGCGGTGAAGCGTGAGGTGACGTATGAAGCCCACCATGCCGTAGTGGGTGCTCATCATGTCGATGGTAGCGTCGCTTCCGTAGTTGCTGTAAGTCAGCCTCGTTTTGGCAAAGTAGCGGTCGCTGGCCGCATGGAACCAGTTCAGGCCGACAGCTATATTGTCCCATTTCAGGCTCATCAGGTCTTCCAGCCCCATGTTGTCGCGGCTATGGAAAGCGGTGAGGGCCAGGCGGTGCTTCTCGTTCAGCTTGTAGTCCAGGCGCACGTTCATGTCGTAGAAGTTCAGCGTGTTGTTCTTGAAGTCCTTCGAAGCCTTCAGTAGCAAATCTACGTAGGAGCGTCGTGCGGCAACGAAGAACGAGGCGCGGTCCTTCTTGATAGGTCCTTCCGCCATTGCCTTGGCTGCCAGCAGTCCGATGGAGCCGCTCACATGGTATTCCTGCATGTTGCCAGGGCGGGTGCTGATGTCGAACACCGAAGAGGTGGCTCCACCCAGCTCAGCCGGCATCATACCCTTGTAGAGCGTGGCGTTTATCAGGGCATCGTCGTTGAACGCAGAGAAGATGCCCATCAAGTGGCCAGAGTTGTAGATGGAGGCCCCGTCGAGCAGGATGAGGTTCTGCGTAGCCTTGCCGCCCCGCACCTGATAGCCTCCCGACGTCTCGCTCTCGCTCTTCACGCCAGGCAGCAGTTGGAGGCTCTTGATGATATCTTTCTCGCCGAACAGGACAGGCATCTTGGCCAGCGTCGTTATCTCTATCTTCTCCACACCCATCTGCACCTCGTTCATCCGCTTACGTGCCGAATGCGCGTTGACGATAACCTCCTGCAGCGAGTCCTCGTGCTCGATGTCCTCAGTCTGAGCCGTGCCAGGCAAGGCAAAGACTAATGAAGCGCAGAGAAGTAGGTATTTAAGTTTCATGGGAGTAATGCGATGATGTTTGCGCGGGCAAAGGTACGAAAATAAATAAAGAAAACGAAAAAAACAGCAGTAAAACAAAAAAATCTTCATTCTTCATTCTTCATTCTTAATTTTTTGTCGTACCTTTGCGCCGCCATTACGAGTTAGTGGCATATTTCAAACCTATATTAAAAGTTTAATTAAAATTATGGCAACAAAAATCAGATTGCAGCGTCACGGCCGTAAAGGCTACGCCTTCTACAGCATCGTGATTGCTGATGTAAGAGCACCGCGTGACGGTAAGTTTACAGAGAAGATTGGTACGTACAACCCGAACACCAATCCCGCCACTGTAGATTTGAAATTCGATCGTGCCCTGTACTGGGTAGAGTGTGGCGCACAGCCCACCGACACGGTTCGTAACATCCTTTCCCGCGAAGGTGTGTATCTCATGAAGCACCTGCGTGGTGGCGTAAAGAAAGGCGCTTTCGACGAAGCTGCCTGCCAAGCTAAGTTCGACGCTTGGAAGGCTGACAAGCAGAAGGGCCTGAACCAAGTAACGGCCAAGGTAGAGGCTGACAAGAAAGCTGCAGCAGCAGAGAGAATGAAAGCCGAAAAGAAGGTAGGCGAGGAAATCGCCAAGAAAGTAGCCGACAAGAAGGCCGCCGAAGCTGTCGCTAAGGCAGAGGCTGAAGCTGCTGCCAAGGCAGAAGCAGAAGCAGAGGCTGCACCGGCTGCAGAGGGTGAAACAACAGAAACTCCCGCAGAGGCTTAAACATCAATCACAAACCATTATTTCAATTAGACTTTTTCCAACCAACCAAAAAGAAGGGCGTTGCCGTGAGGCAATGCCCTTCATATTTTTCTATTGCTGTCCGGGGAAAAGCGCCGGAGGCGCGATAGACTACAGACGGGGGTGTTAGCCCCCGGAACAAGCGCATTAACAAAACCAAGCCCTGAAAGGG
>OMSJ01000100.1 GCA_900313705.1 uncultured Prevotellaceae bacterium | reverse complement strand
GGGCGCTTACAACGGCAACGTTGTCCTGCGCGTCAACGGCACTTCCGTCATGGGCAAAACGCTCAACATTGCCGAAGGTGGAGCAGTGGAGATGCAATTTTCCTTCATCCCAAAGCAGGGCGGCAACAACACGCTCGCCCTTTACAACAAAAAGACGGGAGGTGAGCAAATTGGTACAGGAAAGTCAATCAACATCATCGATGTGCTTACACTTGGAAATAATGAGGACAATAGCACCGCAATCAGCGGTGCCAATGGAAACACAGCCAACGTCACCCTTGATGGCCGCACGCTCTACAAGGACGGCGACTGGAACACACTGTGCCTGCCATTCAACCTCAGCAACTTCGCTACGGTAAAGACGCTCACCTCATCGTCTTTCAACAGCGAAACGGGAAGCCTTACCTTGACCTTCAGCGATGACCTGACCGCTATAGAGGCCGGCAAGCCTTACATCGTGAAGTGGGCAAGTGGTGCCAACATCGTGAACCCCGCTTTCCAAGGCGTCGTCATCAGCAACGCAGAATACAACATAGTGACCACCAACGCCACCTTCACCGGCTCTTACAACCCCATTCTACTCACAGGCGGCGACAGAAGCGTGCTCTATCTGGGCAGCAGCAACAAGCTCTACTTCCCTGCCAGTGACAGGACCATCGGTGCCTGCCGCGCCTACTTCCAACTGGATTTTGATGATTCAAGCCCTGTGAAGGCCTTCGTAATGAACTTCGATGAGGATGATGCCGACGGCATCGGTTTAATTCAAAATTCAAAATTCAAAATTCAAAATGAAGGGGAAGGGTGGTATGACTTGAGCGGCAGGAAACTCAGCGGCAAACCCGAGAAGGGAGGAATATACATTCACAACGGAAAGAAGGTTCTCTATTAAGCGAAAAGTGGAGAAATCTACAGTGCGTTGCCAGTACCACCACGGGAAAACTCCAGTACCACCACGGAAAAACTCCAGTACTACCGTGGTGGTACTGGAGTTTTTCCGTGGAAGTACTGACGACGCTACACGGCACGAAGCCTATCCGAAAGCTTCAACCTCGGCTGAATAGTGTCCGTAGATGTACTCTACGACCATGCGGCCATAGCGACCCTGTTCTGCGACAAGGCATGAGACGAGCCCCATCGTCCATCGCCAGTTGACCTCGATGCAGGGACAAATGCCTTCCTGGGCCAGCATCATGTCGATGCCGACGGGCCCTTCGTAGTCGAAACCCTTCAGCCGCTCTTCCCACCAGCGGCGTATCTCCTGCAGGTACTGCAAGGGAATGTACTGTGCCAGCCAAGCGAGCTTCTGTCCTTCGGGTGCCACCCAGTTGCCTAAGTAAGCGCCCCGCTCGTTGGTGTAGAAGAGGGACAGCCCTTTGTATTCTACCCCACCCTTTCCATCGAGCCAGAACTCAAGGGCGAAGTCGCTCACTTTGTGCAAGAGTCGCTCTATAACGAGAGAACCTTTCCATCTTCCTCTTAAAGGTGTAGCGTCTTCCGTTGATATTTTCCTTATCCCACGACCGCTGCTGCTCCACGGCAGTTTGAGCATGGCTTCACCATATCTGGCGACCGCATCCTCTGCTTCTTCCTTCGAGTGGCAAAGCGTACTCTCCCCGCAGATGTGTCCGTCAAGGGGCAATTGTTCACGCAGTTCGGCCAGGAGCTTGACTGCCGTCTGCCTGTGCGAGAGCTGGCGGATATGCTCCAGCTTCTCAGCAGAGGGCAACAGCGATGCCTGCACGCCTGCCTGCTTCAGTTGATGACAGAGCGCCGGACTCCATCCCCACGGCATAATCTTTGTATCGTCGGGCAACGAAAGAGGGTCCTCGCCGTTCCAGACAATGTCCCCTTCCTCAGCCCACCACTCGGGAAGCCACCACAGCTCGCGCCGCATCTGCTGTATCTGAGCAGGCGGTGTGTAGCCAGGCTTGCCGTCAGCAAGAGCCATGTCATTCTCGGGGTTGAAGATGTAGAGTGTCATTGTCATTTCCTATTTCGGTTCCTCTTCCACAAATTTATATGTGCGGTTCTTGTTGCCGCCAAGGGCTTTCAGATAACCAAACCCGGCAAGCCTCCGAAGATAGCGCTTGGCAGTGGTAGCCATAAAGCCATAGCGACGGACGATAATCTCGGTCATGAAAACATCTTTGTCGGCCACAAAAGCTATAATATCGACCATTTTCTCTGCCATGGAAAGGTTTGGCTGCACCGGTAAAGAAGACAGGATCATATCTTGAAACAGAGAGGTTCCCTTCTGTAGCAGTATACTTTAAGGCATCAATATAGAAACTTGTCTCGTCAATTCTTGTAAAGCTATGCACTCCGTCTGCATTCCCTTTGGCATCGACAATGACTATAATCTCCTGCCCCTGTTGACTATTATCATCGCCATTATTATTATTGCCATTATATGGTTCTACGACATCATCCTTACCACATGATGTAACGAGGATTAATGCCATCATAGGCAGGAGCAATGACAATAGGCCAAAAATTTGTCTTTTGATGAATATATTATCCATCGTGAAGAAATTTGTTGTAGTTGTTTATTAGGGCTTATCTTCGTTTTAATTTCTCTTAATTCAATTATTCATCTATTCCTTTTATTTCGTTGAACTCATCAAACCATTCCTTCAGTTTGCTTTTCAGCAAGGCTTTGTCGGGAAGATAAAGGGAATACTGCGAGGCGTAGATGTTTGTATCTTTTGGTAGTGTTAGTTCAACAAGGGCGTCGCTCTTTTCCTTACAAAGCAGGATGCCAATGGTAGGTTTCTCAAAGTCTTGCTTTACATGACGGTCGTAATAATTGACATACATCTGCATTTGCCCCAAATCTTGATGCGTAAGGTCTCCTGTCTTCAGGTCAATCAACACATAGCATTGCAGCAATCTATTGTAGAAAACCAAATCCACATAGAAATACCGTTCATCGAAGGTAAATCGTTTCTGGCGTGCTTCGAACAGGAAGCCTTTACCCAACTCCAAGAGGAATTGCTGCATCTTGTCGATAATGGCATTCTCCAGTTTGCTTTCCGTATAGGCGACCTCGGGCTTCAATCCCAGGAACTCCAGCGTGACAGGATTCTTAATAATATCGGAAGGTTTCTCTATGGCTTGTCCTTCACAAGCCAACCGCATCACTTCGTCTTTGTTGCGGCTCAATGCCAATCGTTCATAGAGGCTGCTGCCTACTTGGCGGCTGAGTTGCTTGACCGACCACTGCTGCTGTGTCGCCTCAATCTCATAGAAACTGCGAGCTTCGACATTTTCTATTCGCATCAATATCAGATAGTGGGACCACGAGAGAGTGAAACGAGGCAAACGAATTGTGGCAACATCGTTGCCCCAATTTGCAACTTCCTTATTTGGTAGGTTTTCTTTTCCCAATTGTGGCAACGTCGTTGCCACAATTACAGCATTCTCGTAGGCCTGATAGAATTTGCGACATCTGATAAGAGTATCGTAGCTCCAGTCATTTCCAAAACTTTTTGTCAAACGGACAGAAAGATTCTTTAGAATTTGTTTTCCGTAAGTTGCTCGTTCTCCTTGTTGTTCATCTTCGAAGATGAAGCGTCCCACTTCAAAGCGAGTCCTCACTTCCGCAACATTAACCGCACTGACTACATAATGACGTGATTGCTCAATCAATGCAGCTATTCGCTCAAACAATGCATTCGTCCTGTTTGTATCCTGTATATTGTCCATAGTTCTATACTATTATATAGATGTATCCCTTCCCCTTCTATAGAACAAGTGTTGATAGGTTAGAGGCCCTTTATTTCTGCCCCTGTGTAGTAGTGTTGCAGGATTTGTTCGTAGTTATAGCCTTGCTCGCCCATGACGGCAGCACCGATTTGGCAGAGGCCGACGCCATGACCCCAGCCGTGGCCGTGGAGGATGAAGCGACCGGGGATGCTGTTCCTAACGTTCTTTGTCTCGACGGTGAAGGCGCTGCTCTTCAAGGTCGAGGCACTGAGCATACGGCGTATCTCTAGTTCCTTGCCCACGATGAAGGACTTCTCCTTGCCCACGATGCGCAGCTTGCTGATGTGTCCGCCGGGACCTTTCTCCACGATTTCCAAGGCGAGGATTGGGCCGAGGTCCATCTTCAAATGGCTCGTAATGCGCTCGTGAATCTCTTCCTGCGACAACTCTTCCGTCCATTCGTAGAAGTCGCGCGTCTCGAGGTCGTAGTCGTTGAGGACTTGACGAAGTATCTGGGTGTCGTGGGTGTTGCAGAAGGGGTCCTTGACGGAGCGCAGGTAAGGCACTTCGATGTTCTCCCAACAGTACTGATACTCGTTTGTCTGACCGCCGCAGCACTTGCCGAAGCGTGTGTCGCAAATCTTTCCTTCGTACATCAGGACCTGCCCTCGCGTGGCGTTGACGGCTTCCGCCACCTGCGGATTGCTGGCGCGGGTGATGCCCTGATAGCGCTGGCAGTGGTCGTCGGCGCAGACGTCGAAGATGGTGTGGTCCTCACGGTCGTACCAGCGGATGCTCTCGCCCTCACCCTTGACGAAGGAGAAGAACGGTGCCGGTCCGTCGGCTTTTTCCTGCCGTCGCTGCATCTGGGCATAGAGCCAACTGCGGCTGATGACGGCGGCGGCTTTGAGGAACTCCAGCGAGCAACTGCCCTTCATCTCGCTGCTGATGACGCTCGTCAGGTAATCCTCGACGGGCAGGATGTTGATGGCGACAATCTTGTCCTCATCGACCACAAGCTTGAGGATACCCTGGAAGGTCTGCGACTCTTGCCGTTCCCAATGGAAGCGTTGTCCGATGGTAACGTCGTGGAGAGTGAAGGACCCCCCAACCCCCTTTAGGGGGAGGCTTTCTTCCTGCGGTCGGAAGGTCAGTTCCTGATAGACATTGTCGCGCCAACGGATGCCGCCTTCGGTGTATTCAGCCGTCTGCTCGCCCACGACCTCGTTGCCTTTGGCTGTATAAACATTGTTCATGCAAAGGAAGACCCTACCCAGCCACGGACCCTCTCTAACTCCCCCTTAAAGGGGGAGAACTCCTCCCCTTTAAAGGGAGGTTGGGTAGGGTCTGTAGTTTGTGGCTTGTCGGTCAGGCTTTCGATGATGGGCTTCAGTTCTTCTTCGCTGAGCGTGACTTCCTTGAGGATGGCAGCGGCTTTCTCTGCCGTCAGGGCCTTGAAGTCTTGTTCGCGGGGCGTGATGAAGAGGCCGCACATGTCGAGTGCGCCTGGGCTTATCAAGAGCTGCTCCTTTCCTTCTGCATAGTAGCAGTCGGGACGATGTTTGCTACGCGGGAAGATGAGGGTGACGATTTCGTCGGGCCGGCTTGATGTTCCTTCCTGCCGCCAGCAGACGATGTTCAGGCGCGGCTCAGCTTCGTCGCCCACGACGGGCAGTGCCTTATAGACGCGCTGACAAAGGATGCTGTCGCTTTCGGCTGGGAGGCTGCGGATGACGAATACCGGGCAGGCATAGCCCTCCAAGAGGTAAAGGCCCGGACGGCTGCCGACGTTGCCGGCTTCCTCCATCGATGCCATCTGCTCGCCTGTCAGGGGATAGAGCTTGCGCAGGTTCTTCTCGTACATCGTCCAGTCGCGTTCCAGCGGCACGATGCCTCGGCTGCCTGCCTGCAGGTGCATGTGGTCGGGGCACGACGCTCCGCAAAGCGGTCCGTTGTAGAAGACGATGTGCTTCGGCATGTTCCAAGCCATGCGGCGCAGGGTACCAAACGAGCTGTAGATGCTCTGCGGCGTATGCCGGCGCATGGGGATGGTGAAGTGCTGCGGCAGGATGGGATAGGGATTGACGAGAATCTGATAGTGCTTCTCCGTCATAAGTTTATGCTGCTCCTTCGGACGGTTGTTGTCGCAGAGGAAGCATGGACGCTCGCTGATGCTCTTCTTATCGATGGCAGCACCCGTCGAGACGATGCGGGCAGGGTTCCATTGAGAAATAAACGAAGAGTGAAGAGTGAAGAGTGAAGAATCAGACGATTGGAGTGAAGAGTGAAGAGTGAAGAGTGAAGGATCAGAGATTCCTTCTGAACCCTGTTTGTTACTTTCATTCTTCACTCTTAGTTCTTCACTCTTAACTCTTAACTCTTCACTCTTCACTTCTTCCAGCGCCTTGTAGCGCTCGGCTGCTTCGGGCCATTCCTGCAGTTCCCTTTGGAAGAAAGCGTCAATCTCCTCCTCGGTCACAATGTGTTGCCAGAGCTGGTTGAGTTGCTGACGGGCTTTGATTTCGAGGGTACGCAGGTGGTCCTTGTAGGTATTGTTCTTATTGATCTTGTCCTGGCTGAGTGCGGCATCGCTGTTGCCTTCCCAGCGGCGACAGAGATACACCTCGTCGAAGATGCGTCCGATGCGGTAGCGGCGGCTTATCATCAGGCCGAGCGCATAGTCCTCGCCGTAGCTGGTGTTGGGTATCTGTAGCTCGCGTAAGACGGGCGTGAAGAAGGCACGTGGTGCTCCGAGGCCGTTGATGCGCAGGGCATTGTTGCGTCCGTTCTGGAGCGTCCACTCGCGATGGTCGATGAGGCCTGGCGGCAGGGTGTTCAACTGGAAGTCGCACATGCGGTACGAGCCGATGACCATCGCTGCGCCCTCGGCATAGAAGGCGTCCACCATGCGCTGCAAGGTGTGGGGCGAAGAGTAAAGGTCGTCGCTGTCGAGCTGCACGACGAAGCGTCCCACCTGCGGATGATGCACCGCCATGTTCCAGCAGCCGCCGATGCCGAGGTCATTGCGGTCGGGGATAAGGTGGATGAGTGAAGAGTGAAGAGTGAAGAGTGAAGAATCAGAGTTACTTTTGTCCTCTGGGTTGTTACTTTTATTCTTCACTCTTAACTCTTCACTCTTCACTCTTAGTTCTTCACTCTTCACTCTCTCGATGATTTCCGTTGTGCCGTCGGTGGAGTGGTTGTCGATGACGATGACGTTGAAGGGGAAGGATGTCTCCTGCGAGAGTGCCGAGCGGATGGCATCTTCTATCGTGCGCTCGCGGTTGCGGACGGGGATGATGACGGATGCCTCCACTGCGAACTCTCCTTCCGAGAGGTTCACCTCGTCGTACTCGTCGCCATGCAGGTAGGCGTTCAGGGCACGCAGATGCCGCGTGCAAGCTCGCTCCATCTCTACCTGTCGGCTACGGTTGCGGGGGTCAACGTAGTCGAACTGTTTCTCTCCGCTCAGCCTCGTGTCGCGCTCCACCTCGGTATAAAGGAACTCGTCGATGTGCAAGGGCAACTGCTTTCGGCTGATGAAGAGCCGGAGGTCGTAGAGCGCCGCAAACTGGTAGTTGTGCAAGTTCTCCTGAGCGACATACTCCTTCAGCACCTCCGTCCGGAAGAGCAGCACGGAGCCCATCTGGAAGTCATCGCGAACGGAGCCAAGCTGGTAGTCGATTAAGGGGCAAGGGGCGGGGAGCAAGGAGCAAGAGGATTGCTCTGCCTTTTGGTTTTCTTTTGCTCCCTGCTCCTTGCTCCTTGCTCCTATTGTCATATGGTCGCTATACATCATCAGCGCCTGGCTGTCCTCGGCAATGGTGAGCAACCGCGTCAGGGCGTGGTAGCCAAGCTGAAGAGTGTCGTACTTAATATATAATAATGTATAGGGAGCTGTGGCAGTCTCAGCAATGTACCTGATGGTACGTGTATTGCCGGGACCGTCCTCGCGCAGGAAGTTAACGCTCTGCACCTGAGGCTCTGCCTGCAAGTTCTCCAACGTCCCCTTGACTTGCTCGTCGCTCTGCCAAGGGATGAAGCAATCGATAGTTTTCATATTTCAATACTTTTCCATGCAAAAGTACAAAAAAAAACCGATACGACCAAAAAATACGTGCTTCGTTTCAACACTTCACGCATATAAAAGCCAGACACCACACGACATGGATGGAGATAGGCTCGTCTGACCCTTTGCCTGATGTGATTGGAAGGTCTTCAAGGCACCTGTGCCAGCAGGATGTCGTGGATGAGCAGGAAGTCGGGGGCTTTAACATTTGGCCATTGGCTGTTATGCCATTGGCTGTCGAGTATGGCGAGTGCAGCTTGAATGTCCTTCCCTGTCGCTTGGCAATAGGCATTGACGAACTGTTCGTAGTGGTCAATGCCGCCTTTCCAGTCCCCTTGCAACATGCGGATGTGCCCCATGCGCAGATGCTCTGACTCTAATCCTTTGTCTCTATTCTCTAAGCCTTTTTCTGTGTAACGCTCAGCGATGTCGAGCTTGCCGATGGCGAGGGCCGTGTCGGCGATGAGACTGGCGATGGCAGGGTCGTCTTCTTCCTGTTCGTAGTCGAGCTTGAAGAGCAGTTGCAGGGCTTCTTCGCGTTTGCCGGCCTTGACCATTGTCGCTGGTATGAGACGGCGGTAGGTGGTGTCGTCGGGCGAGAGCTCTGCGAGTTGCTGCAGGTATTCCAGCTCTTCCTCGAAGCGGTGCTGTGCGGCATAGCATTCAGCCAGCAGGCGAAGGATGTCGGCATCGGAAGGCTGAAGAATCTCGGCATTGCGTAGGCACGACGTGGCTTCGGCATAGCGCTGTTCCTGCATGAGCAGTTGTCCCTTGAGCAGTAGCGCGGGTGCGGAGGCGCCTTCCCGCTGGATGAGGCTGTCCAGATAGGCGAGCGCCTTCTCTCCCATTCCCAGTTCGGAGAGCATACTGCAGCAGAGGAGCGTGTTGTCGTGGGAGAACAGAGGGACAAGGTCGGGGAAGTCGAGCCAGGTCTGCTTTTGGCGGAAGGGGCTTGCCAGTTGTGTGTGTAAGGGAGAATGCGTGAAGAAGCGGAAGAGGTCCTGCATGATGAAGCGGAAGGTGTATTCCGGTATGATGGCATTCTCGATATTGGGGATGTCCCGCTCTCCCACCTGCAACATAGCTTTGGAGAAGTCCTTGTCGTTGGCGACGAGGTAGAGCGTCGCCATTTTATCGACATCGCAGTCGAGGACGAGGTCAAGGAGGCCAGAGAGCTTATGCCTCTCGTTACCTTTGTCGTCAATCATTACGGACTGGAAGAGGGGGTGGTTCTTGTCGAATGGCAGGAACCAGTGGCTGATGCGCTGCATGTACTTACAACTGTGCAGCAGTGGTGCCTTGGCAAGGTTGGGGTCCAGTCCTCGCTGAAGGCGTTTTCTCAGGTAACGTCCTTTCAGTTCTACGATGGCCTTGATGCCATCGAGGTTCAGCGGCTTCTTGCCGGTGATGATGTTCTTGGCGAGTGCTTCTGCTTCCTCCACTTCCTGCTTCATGTTCTGCTCGGAAATGAGCATGAGGAGCATCTCGTATTGTACCTGGTCGATGAGGGTGCGTCCCTTTCGGGAAAGGAGGCTGTCGGGCAGGGGCGGCATGAGGGGGACGAGTTCCCTGTGGCAGAGCCTAAGCATGAGCAGATAGGCGACGGCGGTGATGCGTGTGCGGTGGCATTCGCTGTCAGCAAAGAGGTTGAGGAGCTGCACCTTTTCTGCGTCGTAGTGTTCCCATGCGGAGAGGAAGACAGCGCCGATGAGGTGCTGCTGCACCATGTCCCTTTGTGTCAGGATGAAGTCGTACCATCGGGCTGTGTCCTGTGCTGTCCAAAGGGGTGCTGTCCAGAGCAGGTCGAAGAGGTCGTCCTGCCTGTCTCCTTCTGTCTCCTCGGTGAGGGGCGAGGATTCGTAGGCTTGGATGACCTTCGCTTGCAGGTCTTCCGGGCCTTCGTAATGTTCCTGCAGGAGTGCCAGAGCCTTGCTGTAAAGGTCGGTGCCGATGGTGAGTCGGATGGCACGGCTTGCCTGTTCGGTGAGGGCGATGCCTTTGCGTTGTATGCCGGCCTGCACCTCGCTACGCTTCTCATCGTTTCCACCCTTTTTCAGGAACGAGAGCATGTGGTGGTAGTTCTCTTCCATGCTGTCTGCCTCGGCGCATAGGATGGCCTCTCCCGAGCAATAGGGAAGGAGCGTGCGTAGTGCAGCTATGCCGTCCAGGATGCGTCCCTTTGCAAAGTTCTGCAGACCGTTCTGGCTGATGTGGCGAAGCGTCTTGAGGTCGAGCACTTAGGAAAAATTGAAAAGGTGAAAAGGTGAAAAGGTAAAAAATTGAAAAGGTGAAGAATTGAAAAGGTGAAAAGGTGAAAAATTGAAAAGGGGTGAGGCTGATGAGTTGAAAGGTGAGGTTTTTACTTTTTCACCTTTTTACCTTTTCAGCTTTTTCTCTTTTGCCTTTTTCTCTTTTCGTTAGCCACTTCTCGGCTTCCTCTGTGTCGCTTTGTCGGATGTCTGAGGTTCTTGTCAGTGGCGGCAATTCGAGGGTGTCGGCCAGAGCTGGCGGCAGTTGATAGTCGTGCTTCAGTATGTTGCGAAGCAGGGCTGTCTGACTGTCGTCAGCCAAGCGTACGGCAGCCGAGTCCAGGAGGTTCAGGAAGGCTTGCTGCTTCTTTTTTGTTGCAGAGCTGCAAGCGGCCCATGCGTAGAGGCGCGGCTTCTTGCCGTTTGAGCGGAAGAGTCGTTTGTGGCCGAGCATCGTCATCCATGTGGCGAAAGGTTCTCCGACGATGGCTGCATCGATGAGGCCTTGTCTGAGCATCTCAGCACGTAGCCAGACGTCGTTGACTTGTGGGCGATAGATGTCGTCGTAGTTGGTGTGGGTGCTGTCCAGCACGCGGTCGCACCAGTAGTCTGTTGCGGAGAGTCGGCTGATGGCTATCATCTGCTCCTTCATCTGGTTGACTTGCTTCACGCGCTTCGTCTTGAGTGAGATGAGCGAGAGCGGTTCGTCGCACGAGGCGATGGGTGTGAGCGACACGTCCTTCTGCAGCCTGCGGACGCGGATGAGGTCTGTGAAGGCGATGTCCACGTGTCCGTAGAGGATGGCTGTGTCGATGTCCATCTGTGCCTGATAGCGCAGCAGCTTCATGTCCAGCCCCATGCTGTCGGCCAGTCCGCTTTGCTCGGCATAGAAGACAGGCAGGCAGTTCATGGCCGGCATGACTGCTACACGCAATATGGTCGTGTCGATGCCTGTGCTGTCTGCTTCAGACTGCATGGCCTCCTGTCGCTCGGAGCAGGAGGAAAGCATGAAAAATAAAAAGGTAAAAAGGTAAAAAAGGAAGACCCCTCTAAATCTCCCCTTAAAGGGGAGACTTTTCTCCCTCCCTTTAAGGGAGGGTTGGGGTGGGTCCTCTTTTTTCACCTTTTCAATTTTTTATCTTATAATTTATCCTTTGATGGCAGCTACTCCGGGGAGCACTTTGCCTTCGATGGCTTCGAGCAGAGCGCCGCCGCCAGTGGAGATGTAGCTCACCTTGTCTTCGAGGCCGAACTTGTGGACGCAAGCCACGGAGTCGCCACCGCCAATGAGTGAGAATGCACCTTCTGCTGTTGCCTTGGCAACTGCTTCACCTACGGCACGGCTGCCTGCGCAGAAATCGTCGCACTCGAAGCAGCCTGCGGGACCGTTCCAAAGGATGGTCTTGGCGCCTTCGATAGCCTTGGCGAACTTTGCCTGGCTCTTGGGGCCGACGTCGAGGCCGTCCCAGCCGTCTTCGATAGCGTTGGAGGGGAAGGTCTTCACCTGAGCTCCGGGCTTTACGCTGAATGTGCCGAAGTCATAGCCTGTGCAGCAAACGCTGTCCTCTGCCAGCACGAGCTCAACGCCGTTCTTCTTGGCCATTTCCTCTACGCCGAGGGCTACGTCCAGCTTGTCCAGCTCGACGATGCTGTTGCCTATCTCGCCGCCGTGGGCTTTCATAAAGGTATAGGTCATGCCACCGCAGAGGATGAGCTTATCGACCTTGCCGAGCAGGTTCTCGATGATGCCGATTTTTGTGCTGACCTTCGAGCCGCCCATGATGGCGACGAAGGGGCGCTTGATGTTGCTGAGGACGTTATCGACGGCCTTCACCTCCTTCTCCATGAGGAAGCCGAGCATCTTGCTGTCGGCGTCGAAGTAGTCGGCGATGACGGCTGTGGAGGCGTGCTTGCGGTGAGCGGTACCGAAGGCATCCATGACGTAGCAGTCTGCATAGCTGGCCAGGGTCTTGGCAAACTCCTTCTGGCTTGCTTTCATGGCCTTCTTAGCCTCTTCGTAAGCGGGGTCTTCCTTGTCGATGCCGACGGGCTTGCCTTCCTCTTCGGGATAGTAGCGGAGGTTCTCGAGCATCAGAGCCTCGCCCATCTTCAGGGCCTTGGCTGCGTCCTGAGCCTTAGCGCAGTCGGGAGCAAAGCTGACGGGACAGCCGAGTGCCTTCTCCACAGCACCGCGGATCTGGCCGAGGGAGAGTTTGGGGTTCACCTTGCCCTTGGGCTTGCCCATGTGACTCATAATGATGGCAGCGCCACCGTCTGCAATAATCTTCTTCAGGGTGGGCAGGGCTCCGCGGATGCGGGTATCGTCCGTAATCTCACCATTCTCGTTCAGGGGCACGTTGAAGTCAACGCGCACGATTGCCTTCTTACCGGCAAAGTTGTAATCTGAGATAGTAACCATAATGAATATATTAGTTATGTGAAACAATTTATTTTCGGGCGCAAAGGTACGAAAAAAATGGGAATAAATGATGAGGAAACAGGAATAATTTGTCGCGGAGCACTTTCTTTTTTGTTTTTAGGCCAGAGAAGTTTGTCTGCGGTACAGGCATAAAAATTATTTTCAAGCTTTGAAAATATATAATCAAGCCTTGAAAATATATAACCAAACCTTGAAAATATATTTTCAGGCCTTGAAAATAATTTTTATGCCCGCCATTCCGGGTTTTTATAAATGGGGAGGAGTCTTTGTCGCGAGGGGAAAGACGATTTTGTTCTGTGGAGCAGGTGTAAAACCTCCACGGGAAGCTGGGCTCCACGAAACAGCTAATGTAACGTGAGTTCGACGAAAATGGAAACTTACAGCCTATCATGTGTTAAACAAACACAAAGTCACAAAGACACTAAGTAACTCCCCATAGTGTAAAGACACAAAGGTTCT
>OMSJ01000061.1 GCA_900313705.1 uncultured Prevotellaceae bacterium | reverse complement strand
GAAGAAGCTCAAGAATAATTTTCTAAATTGCAATAATGAAGCCGCTTCGTCCGTGAAGGATGGAGCGGTTTTTTTTATGTCCGTTGTTGTAAAGACTTTTCGTTGACGTGCTCTTTCTGACGGGCTTTTTCCGTCGTTCCGGCACTTTTCTACCCCAAACGCGAGAAATGCGCTTAAATCGCGCCGGTGCTGATAACCAGTCGGTTGCGGTGCCTTGTTTTAGAAGGTGATGTTAAGAAGATACAAGTAAGGTGTGCTTATCGGTTAATATCAGAGCAGAAAACTGACAAAAAGGACGTGTAGCACAGTGTAACACGGCTCGGTTTGATGAGGAACACTACGTGGACTTATGCCAAACTAGGCGTGCCTAGTTGACCATAAGTCCACGTACTTATGTTCAGTTAGGTGTGCCGTTTTGCCCAAGACGGCGTTGAGCTTGGAATTTGATGTCGTAGGTTTTCGGGTACTTATTGGTGCACACGGAGGGATGCTTCTGTAAATTCTGAGCGATGCTTGTGCAAATAAAGTGAAGAAATTCCTTTGTCGGTTTGCGTTTTACCGCTTTTATTTGTACCTTTGTACCCAAATTGCAATAAATTAAAGTACAATTCAATGAAAAGTAAATTTCTTCTTCTTGGCCTTTTGCTTGCTGCTGCGGCACAGGCCCAAAACTTGGTGAAGTATGTGGACCCCAGAATCGGTACGGGCGACCACGGACATGTCTTCGTCGGTGCCAGCGTGCCCTTCGGTATGGTCAATGCTGGTCCTAACCAGATTGAGACGGGCTGGGACTGGTGCTCCGGCTACCATGAGAGTGGCAAGAAAATCATCGGTTTTGCCCAGATGCACCTGAGCGGCACCGGTTGCGGCGACCTGGGCGACATCGGCCTGATGCCTGCCTACGGCGACGTGGAGCTTTCGCGTGAAGGCATTGCCAGCGAGTACCGCCACGAGACTGAGGACATACAGCCAGGCTACTATCGTGTCCTGCTGGACCGCTTCAGCATCATGTGCGAGATGACGGCTACGGAACGTACGGCACTCTATCGCTTCACCTACCCCAAGGGCAGCAACAATGCCCGCATCATCATCGACCTGGAGAACACCATTGGCGACCAGGCTCGCGACACACGCGTCGTGCCCGTCGATGACTACACGCTGATGGGCTACCGTCGCAGCCACGGTTGGGCTAACGACCAGATAGTCTATTTCTGCATGAAGTTCAACAGGCCTATCCACAACTGGCTGAGCGAAGGCCCGAATGCCAAGTACGGTCAGGCAACCTTCGAGGTTGACCCGGGCGACAACGTGATGGTCAAGGTGGCTCTCTCTCCCACGAGCGAGGCCAATGCCCTGCTCAATATGATTGCCGAGCAGCCCGGCGGCTTCGACTTCGACGGTGTTGCACGTGCTGCTTTCGAGGCTTGGGAGACACAGCTCTCGCGCATCAAGGCTACGTTCCGCACCGAGCGTGAACGAACCATCTTCTATACGGCCATGTACCACTACATGATCGACCCGCAGATATGGTGCGACGTGACCGGCGACTACATGGGTGCCGACTTCAAGGTCCATCGTGGTGCCGACTACACTACGCTCACCACATGGAGCCTCTGGGACACCTATCGTGCCGCTCATCCTCTGGCTACCATCATCATGCCCGACCGTATGCGCGACTACGCCAAGACGATGCTTGCCATCTATCGCGAATGGGGCGAACTGCCCGTGTGGCACCTGGTGAGCAACGACACCTACTGCATGGTGGGCGAACCCGCTGTGCCTGTTCTGGCTGACATCATCCTGAAGGGCTTGGCTGGCGACATCGACATCAACGAGGCTTACGAAGCTGTCTGCGCCAGTATGCTGCCCACCGAGTACGCCAAGGTGCGCCGTCTGCCTCTGCGCGGCAAGGACTATCTGGCTGAGCTCGGCTATCTGCCCTACGACGGTCGCGAAGGCGAAGTCATCGGCAAGAGCATGGAGTACTACATCGCAGCATGGGCTGCCGCACAGCTTGCCGGTCGCCTCGGTCACAAAGAGGACAGCATCCGCTTCTACAACCTCAGCATGAACTATAAGAGGCTCTACGACCGCCGCGTCAACGTCATGCGTGCCCTCGACACGAAGGGCGAGTTCCGTCCGTTGCCCCAGAACTTCAACCCCAACCAGCAGACACGCGACTACACCGAGGGCAACCCCTGGCAGTACACCTTCCTCGTGCCTCACGACGTGAAGGGCTTGGCAGAAGTCATGGGTGGCGACAAGGCCCTGGAGCAGCGCCTCGACGACCTCCTCTCGGCCAGCAGCGACCTGGGCGAGGGTGCTGCCCCCGACATCTCCGGACTCATCGGTCAGTATGCTCACGGCAACGAACCCAGCCACCACATCCTCTATATGTATAATTATGTAGGGCAGCCGCGCAAGGCACAGCAGCGCATCCGTCAGGTGATGGACGAGCTCTACACCGACCAGCCTGCAGGCGTCTGTGGCAATGAGGACGCAGGCCAGATGTCCGCATGGTACATCATGTCAGCCCTTGGCTTCTATCAGGTAGAGCCCTGTGGCGGAGTCTATCAGCTCGGTTCTCCCATCGTGGAGGAAGCAGTCATCCCCGTCCCCGACGGCAAGACCTTCACCATCCGCACCCATGGAGGCAGCGACAAAGCCATCTACGTCAAGAAGTACGTGCTCAACGGCAAGCAACTGAAGGGCACCACCATCACCCACGAGCAAATCATGGCAGGCGGCACACTCGACGTCTATATGACAGCGAAGTAATCAGAAAACTCTGAGTATTCAGAATATTCCGAATACTCAGAAAACTCCGAGCAATCAGAATAATTAGCAATAAAAATGAAGAAATTAGTATTAGCCCTGCTGATGGGTGCGCCAATGTCCGCCTTCAGCAACATCAACCTCGCTATTCCCGAACCTGCCAAGAAGCAGCAGGTGGCAGTACAAAGCACCATCAAGGACCTGCGTCCTGAGCCAGAGAAGCGTCTCTTCCGCAGCGAAGCCATCGAGAAGCAGATACTCGACCTCAAGCAGAAGCTCACAGCCATCGACCCCAAACTCTACTGGATGTTCGTCAACTGCTTCCCCAACACGCTCGATACCACCGTATGGTACAGCAACGAGAGCGGCGACGACGATACCTTTGTCATTACGGGCGACATCGAAGCCATGTGGCTGCGCGACAGCGCTGCTCAGGTATGGCCATACCTCCGCTATGTGAACCAGGACGAGCCGCTGCGCCACCTCATCCGTGGCGTCATCCGTAGGCAGTTCGCCTGCATTCTCATCGACCCCTATGCCAACGCCTTCAACATCAAGCCCAAGGACGGCGAGTGGCAGACCGACGAGACGAAGATGAACAAGATGCTCCACGAGCGCAAGTACGAGATAGACTCCCTTTGCTATCCCCTGCGCCTTGCCTATGCTTACTGGCAGAAGACAGGCGATGCCAGCATCTTCGACGAGACATGGCTCAAAGTCGTGCGTGCTACCCTCGACGTCTTCCGCGACCAGCAGAACTGGAATGGCTATAAGACGAACTATCACTTCCGTCGCAATACAAAGGCACTCCACGATACGCGCAGCAATGCCGGCTACGGACATCCGGGCAAGGCCTGCGGCCTCATCGCCAGTGCCTTCCGTCCCAGCGACGACAGCACCATCTTCCCATACCTCGTGCCCTCGAACTTCTTCGCCGTCAGCGTACTGCGTAAGGCAGCAACCATCCTTCGCCAGGTGAACAAGGAGAAGGTGCTTGCCGGTGAGTGCGAGCAGATGGCAAGTCAAGTGGATGCTGCCCTGAAGGAGTATGCCGTCGTGGAGCACCCCAAGTACGGCCCCATCTATGCCTTCGAGGTCGATGGCTACGGCAGCTCGCTCCTCATGGATGACAGCAATGCGCCCAGCTTGCTGTGCCTGCCCTACCTGACCGACGTTGCCATTGACGACCCCATCTACCAGAACACACGTCGCTTCGTCTGGAGCGAGGACAATCCCTACTTCTTCAAGGGTAAGGCAGGCGAGGGCATTGGCGGCCCTCACTGTGGACTCGACAAGCCTTGGCCCATGAGCTTGGTGATGAAGGCTTTCACCACCAACGACCGTGCCGAGAAGGAATGGTGTGTGCAGCAAATCCTCAAGACCGACGGCGGCAAGGGCTTCATGCACGAGTCCTTCAACAAGGACAACGCAGAGGACTTCACGCGCAGTTGGTTTGCTTGGGCAAATACTCTGTTCGGTGAACTTATCGTAGATATGTATGCAGAATAAGAAGAGAACGATACTGCAGGGAGCCCTCATTGTGGGGCTCTTTGCTTTTATGGCTGCCTGTACCGATGGGCGTCGCCAGGAGGAAGAGGATGCGCTGGACTTCCTTTACGCAGGTATGCCTTTGCCCGACAGTGTGGACTACTCCCGTGAGTTCTGGGCAGCGAATGTTGCCGTGAGCGTCCGTGCCCGCCACGAGATGCCTTGGGGCGAGAAGGTGCCTGGCAGGGAATGGCGGCACTTCGTCCTGCCCTTGCGCGTCAACAACGAGGACCTCGACTCCTTCCGCATCGCCTATTACGACGAGCTGAAGGAGCGTGTAGCAGGCAAGACGATGTACGGTGCCGTGCTCGAGGTGAACCACTGGTGCCACGAGCATGTCAGCTACCAGCCCAGCGACAGCCGCACTTCGTCGCCGATGAACACCCTTCGCTCCGCCATTGGCCGTTGCGGTGAGGAGAGCACGTTCACAGTCTCAGCCCTCCGCACCATCGGCATCCCTGCCCGCCAGGTCTATACGCCTCGCTGGGCGCATACCGATGACAACCATGCCTGGGTGGAAGCCTGGGTGGATGGCAAGTGGTACTTCCTCGGAGCCTGTGAACCTGAGCCTGTGCTGAATCTCGGCTGGTTCAACGAGCCGGCCAGCAGAGGCATGTTGATGCACACAAAGGTCTTCGGTGACTACACCGGACCGGAGGACGTGGTCAACAAGACGGCCTGCTATACGGAAATCAATGTGACGAAGAACTATGTGGATGTCTCAACCATCATCGTCACGGTGCTCGACGCCGACAGCCTGCCCGTCAAGGATGCCACAGTCGATTACCGCCTCTACAACTATGCCGAGCTTTACCCTATCGTTTCGAAGAAGAGCGATGACAGGGGACAATCGTCGCTGACTTGTGGCAAGGGCGACCTCATCGTCTGGGCAAGCAAGGGCGGCAAGTTCGGCTTCCAGAAGGTGAGTGTCGGCAAGCAAGCCCTCGTCACGGTCGTCCTCGACAAGGACAGCACCTACACCGCTTCCCTCGAACTCAATCTGATGCCGCCTTTGGGCAAGGACAACAAGCCCGACGTCAGCGTGGAGGCTGTGCGCGACAACCGCGAGCGCCTTCTTCGTGAGGACAGCATCCGCGGCGCCTACATGAAGCAAGCTTTCTGCCAGGACTGCGAGACCGGCAGTCCCGAGGCATTGGCGCGTGCCAACTGGCGGACCATCGTTGAGTTTAGGGAAAAGGAGCAGGGAGCAGGGGGCAAGACTGATGTCCTTTCGACGCTCTCTAAGAAAGACTTCCGTGATGTCACACTCGATGTATTGCAAGATGCAGCTAAACATACAATCAGCCTCGATAGTCCTCTTTGGAAGGACTATGTTCTCTCACCTCGCGTTGCCAATGAGCGTCTGACACCTTGTCGCGGAGCGTTTGCCGAGTACTTCAAAGGCAAGACGGCTGAGGCGCTTGTGCAGTGGGTGACAGATAGCATAACAGTGGATGACACGCGCAACCCGCAGCATCTCTGCATGAGTCCGCTCAGTGTACTCCACCATCGGACGTGCGATGCTCACAGCCGCGACATCTTCTTCGTGGCAGCAGCTCGCAGCATAGGCATCCCGGCCCGCATCGACGAGGTGACAGGCAAGGTGCAGTGGGCAGACGCGAAAACCAGTACGTGGCACGATGTGCTGTTTGGTTCTGCTCAGGAAGCGACGGCTCCGCAAGGCACCTTATACCTCTTCTATGGTGACCAGGCGGTCAAGGAGAATCCCAGCTATTACTCTCATTTCGCCTTGTCCCGCATCGTGGATGGCCGTCCGCAGGTACAGGAGTTCCCAGAGGATGCGACGTTGAAGAGTACTTTTGCCAACGGCGTGAACGTCGATGCAGGGCAGTACATGCTCCTGAGCGGCACGCGTCTGGCAAATGGTGGCGTCTGGGCAAACCTTGAGGTCTTCAATGTCGCAGGACGGCAAGACCAAACGGCGACACTTCGCCTGCGTGCTGACGACGAGCACCTGCACGTCATCGCCAACTTCGACTGCGAGCAGTACTTCACCAACGTCAAGGGCGTTCACAAGAAGATACTCGACACCACAGGCCGAGGCTTCTATATCGTTGCCCTCATCCGCAGTGGACATGAGCCGAGCACACATCTCCTGCACGACATGGAGGCCGCAAACATCCACATCTCCCAGTGGGAACGCTGCTACCTGATGCTCTTCCCGAGCCAGGAGGACTACGACAACTTTGACCGCAAAGAGTTCGACGATCTGCCCAGCAACGTCCTCTTCGGCGTTGCCGACCCGGAGACCGTCGAATCCATGCACATCCAGGAGCTGACGCATGGCAGCCAGGAACTGCCCATCCTCATGTTGTGCGACACCTTCAACCGCGTCGTATGGTTCCGTCAGGGCTACAGCATCGGCCTTGCTGACCAGATGATGGATGCCCTGCGCAAGATTATCCTCAAAGAATAAGCGCGGAGTACGAATAAACAGAGAAGCGGATAATGAAATCCGCAAAACTACCCTATGAAAAAAAGTACGCGTACTTATCGCCATAAGTACGCGTACTTATCCGCCTAAGTACGTGTACTTGTCGCCATAAGTACACGTACTTAATTTTAATTATTGCTGTCCGGGGAAAAGCGCCGAACCAAAGGTCGACGAAGTCAAGGCGCGAAAGACCGCAGACGGGGGTGTTGTCCGCCTGCGCCTGACCGAAGGGAAGAACCCCCGGAACAAGCGCATTAACAAAACTAAGCCCTGAGGGGGCGACAGAATATATAACGTGTTTAATAACAACATGCTTAGGTCTCTGTCGCCCCCTCGGGGCTTTCTCTGTCGTTGCAACATTACCGGGGGCTTGCGCCCCCATCTGTGGTCTCTCGTCCCTTCGGGACTTTAGAGTAACCCCCCCCATGAGCTGCTTTTGTCAAGAAAGCCGAATTTTAGGCGCAGGCGGAAAGAAAATACCTTTGGCCCTTCAGCATCCTATACTATCCTCTTACCTCTCTTACCCCTAACCTCTAACCACAAGAAAATCGAAAGTTGAAAAGGTGAAGAGGGGTTATATCTTCCCAAGGATGCGGTCCATGACCCAGTTGACGCTGGTGGCGCTGATGCTATCCACTGTGCAGATGCCGCTCTGCTGCAGGTGTTCCACGACGTTCTGAATGAGGGGAAGCTGTACGTGCTCGGGGTTCTCGACGTGGAATTCTATACGGCCTTGCTCAGTTTGCAATACGATGGGTTCGTAGGTGAAGACAGAGAAGCACAGTTGTCCCTTGTCGCCGCTCAACTCGATACGGTCTGTGCGAGCGCTCTCGTGGCAGACAAAGCACCATGAGCCGCTTCCGGGCAGGCCGTCGGCAAACTGGAAGGCTGCGCTGACGGTGTCTTCTGTTTCATAAAGTCCGCCTCGGTTGCTGCTGAAACCTTTTGCCCGGACAATGGGCCCGAAGATTTCCTGCAGGAGGTCAATCTGGTGGGGAGCAAGGTCGTAGAAGTAGCCACCACCAGCTATATCACGTTGCACGCGCCAGGGAAGGGCGGTACTGTTGTAGTCGAGCAGTCGCGGCGGACAGGCAAAGCGTATCTGCACGGAGGTTACCTTGCCGATGGCTCCGTTCTCCACTAGTTCCTTCACTTTCAGGAAGTAGGGCAGCCGGCGCCTGTAGTAGGCCACGAAGCAGGGGACGTGTGTCTGTTCGCTGACGCGGTTGATGCGCTGGCAGTCGATGTAGCTGCTTGCCAAGGGCTTCTCCACATAGACAGGCTTGCCGGCCTTCATGGCCATGATGGCGTAGGTGGCATGCGAGGAGGGTGGGGTGGCGATGTAGATGGCATTGACGTCCGGGTCGCTGATGAGCTGCTGGGCGTCGGTGTACCAGCGCGGGATGTTGTGCCGCTCGGCATAGGAACTGGCTTTCTCCTTGCTGCGGCTCATCACGGCTTGTATCTTTGAACCCGGCACGAGGTTGAATGCCGGTCCGCTCTTCTTCTCGGTCACTTCACCGCATCCGATGAAGCCCCAACGAATCTCCTTGTAGTAATTCAAAATTCAAAATTTATAAATTCAAAAAGTCTAAGGTAGCAGTTATTCCCCCTAAAGGGGGTTAGGGGTCTTTAATTGAAGAAGTTCCAGCTCAGGCCAAGGTGTATGACCAACGAGTTCATGGGATAGTGTGGTACGAGGAAGGAGTGCCCTTCGCCGGCATTGACGTGGCGCACCGATACATAGAAGCGGCAGTGCTTGAGGTGCATGTTGGCATAGACTCCGACGATGGGGTAGCCGCCTATCTTGGTTCGCTCGTAGCGTGTGTCTTGTACGGCGAACTGCTGGATGGCAGGGCTGTAGTCGGGAGCATAGTAGGACGTGAAGTAGCGCATGTCGCCGCCTATCTGCACACGCAGAACCTTGGCAATGCCTATGCGGAAAAGCAGGTAGAGGTTGGTGTAGATGTTGAGTTTAGGCAGTGGCAAGGCATCCTGATTGCTGCTGGTCTGAAAGCTTACCTGGTTGTCCCAGTGGATGACTTTCCAGTTGAGGTCCTGGGCAAGCGTAGCACCGAACACTTGCAAGGAGCTCGTCTGCATGACATCGACGGCGTGGCTGTAGTCGGTGGGCAGGATGCTTCCTTCCTTGGCGTTCTTGTGCAGGGTGTTCTGCATCCCGAAGTAGGTGTAGTTCGACACATTCTCAAACCCAACCTGCAGCCTTGTCCCCAGCTTGTTCAGTCGCAGTGTGCCGTCGATCTTGAGTCGTACCTCGCGGTCCAGGTCGTCGTTGTCCCACCATGTGGTCTGCGAATGGTAGTGCCTGAAGAAGAAGGACGGCTTGCTGTGCATGAAGCCTACATGGAGGTCGGTCAGGAGGGTGTCGCGTCCGAGACGCAGCTTCAGGTCCGTCTTGCCGTCGATGTTGAGGTCGCCGACGTGTTTGCCGACGAGCCATACCTCGCCCGAGGCATTGAAGTGGAAGCGAGAGCCCTGTGTCCTGGCCAGTTCACCGCCCACCGACACATCGTTCTCGTTGTAAGATACCGAGCCAGCTTCCTTGTCCATGAGCTCATAGGTACGCAGCTTGTGTGTGCCGAAGAGCGTGATGCCCATCGGTGCCCATTTGTTGAAGCCTTCGCGAAGGGCAAGGCCGAAGGTGTTGCGCACAGAAAGGGCACGGCTGACGTCTTCCATGTGCACCCCGTCTCCGTAATAGTTATAGGTATAGTAGTTCCTGCGTGTGTCGTGTGCCAGATACTCGTGCTTGAGGTTGCTGACTTCGCAGGTGTGTATGATGCTCGTTACGGGAATGAATTCCTTAGGCACCTCCTGCTGGTCGCGCCATACCTGCATCAGCGAATCGACTGCCAGCTTGCGTGCCACCGAGTCTTCGCGAAGCACTTCCTGCACGCTGTCGGGCAGTTCGATGAGGAGGGAAGAGGCAGAAGGCGGAGTGGGTTTCAGCGAGTCCGGCACTTCGATGATGTTGGTATAGCCAAGGTTGTAGCGGTGCGTCAGGTAGAAGTGCTGCTCGTGGTTGCGGTTCCATGTCTGGTCGAGCATCGTCGGGACGATGTCGGACTTCGTTTGCCCTACGCTCAGCGGGTCCTCGATGTATCGGTCGTCTTCGATGCCGCCGTTCTCGCCCATCTTCATGTGATTGATGCAGGCATAGGCATGTATGTTGTATCGCTCGCCACGGTAATAGCCGTAGAGCGTGCTGCCGAACATGCTGTTGGGCTGGGAAGGGTAGTAGCCTACGCCATAGGTGTAGTCTATCTTGAAGCCGAGGCCAGCCAGCTTGTTGATGTTCGTGGCGAAGTAGGCACGGACGCGGTCCTCGCCCTTCTGACTGCTGCCACAAGAATGGTAGGCAAGGTTCGTGATGGGGCTCTTGGTGTTGGTGAAGCGGAAGTCCTTCAGTGAGCCACGGAAGAAGCTGAAGGGCTGCAGGAAGATGAACTCGTCTGAGGTCTCGCGGTTGAAGTAGAGACGGTTCAGTCGTGGCGAACCGATGTTGGCCAGGTAGTTGTACTCACCTGCATAGCCGTCAGTAGCATTCCAGTTCTGGAAGTTGTGCACCGTGGTGTCGTTGTTCTCGGCATCGATGACGGTGCCCAGCCTTGGCTCTACTACCCACTGGAATTGTCCGATGGGAATGTCCTTCTCGCCTTTGTGTCGTGTGGTGTCGCGTCCCCATGTCGTGCGGTTGCCTGCACCGTCTATGTAGGTGCCGTTCTCCGGATTCACGATGAAGGAGTCGCCGTCGTCGTAGAGGGCAGCGTTGCTTCCGTCCTGGTTGACGCGATGGACCTGAGCACTTGCTGGCAGAAGTGAGAAGATAAAAGTAGATAGAAGCAGATAGAAGTAGATAGAAGACGTTAGCTTGGGCAATAGGAAAGGGTATTGTCCTCTATCTTCGTTGCTAAAAGCAACATTTCTTCCTTTATCTTCCTCTATCTTCTTCATCTTTCAGATGAGTCTCAATATGAACTCCACTACCTTGAGCACCATGCCGGCAGCAATGACGATGAGTGCCGGCACATGCTTCTCTCCACCAAAGAAGTACATGACAAGCCCGACGGCAGCCAAGGCGAGGAACAGCGTGTTGAGCACTGTTCTTGCCTTAGTTCTGTCGTGTTGTCCGGAGCGTTTCCTGCGGATGCGCTCGACTTGCTCTTCAAGGGAAAGTTCTTCCTGTTTCATGGGGCTTCCGAGTAATCTGAGTTTTCTGATTATTCAGAGAATTCTGATTATTCTGATTATTCTGAGTTTACTTCACCGGTTCGATGACGAAGCCATAGCTGTAGCTCTTCTCCTGCAGTTCGTACTTTGGCAGAGGGCCGGGGCCGCAGCTCTGGTTGCCAAGGCCGCGCATGGCTGCATCGAGGTGCAAGATAATCTCGGGGCGATGTATCTTGCCGAGTTCGTGCTTGTACTTCGTCTGCCAGAGGTCTTCGTCCATGTAGTGCAGGGCACTGAAGTCGAAGGTGCCGCCTGTGCAGAAGCGTACGCCTTCGCCCTTATCGTCGGTGAAGGTAACCCACTTCACGTCGCAACGCTCGCCCATGCTCTGAGGCTTCTCATATTCTTCGGTCATGCCGTTGACTGTGCTGTTCCATACGCCCATGAAGGCAGAGGTCTTGCGGTCGGGATAGTTCTCGTGAGGACCACGGCCAAGCCATTGCACGTTGCCGAGGCGCGGGTCGAGGGCTGCGATGAGGCCAAGGCGGCTGAAGTCCTTGTTGCTTTCGTTGCCGAAGTTGCTCTTGACACCGATGCTGCCATCGTTATAGACTGTATAAGTTGTCTCGACGGGAACTGTGGTCTGCCCGTCTTTGCCGGACTTGACAGTATATGTAACGTTGATGATTGCGTCGCCGTCTTCCTGCTTCAGCGTTACTTGGGGAGAGAGGATGTCGCTCTTGAAGTTGCCTCGACGGTCGTTGCTGATGCTGCGGAAGCCGTTGAAGGTCAGGTTGCCGAAAGGTATCTTATCGCCCGTCACGATGATGGGCTTGCCGTTATACGACAGCTCTGTTACGGCTCCGCTCTGCTTGCTGACGGCAAAGGCAAAGCCTTCATTCTTGACACTTATTTGCAGAGCATTCTCCTCGACCTTGAGGGCTCCACTTGCTTTGGCAGCAGCCATGAGCGCTGGCTCGCCATACTTCAGGCAAAGCTGTTCGCTTGCCACCTCGTGTCCGGCCTCTGCCCAGCGCGTTGCCTCCTTGAGTTTGAGGGAGACGTTGAGGTGATAGAGACCCTCTTCGGCAGGCACTTCGCAGGGAAGGTCGATGAAGCAACTGTCGCCGGGCAGCACTTCGGGCAGCGA
>OMSJ01000141.1 GCA_900313705.1 uncultured Prevotellaceae bacterium | reverse complement strand
ACGTCTACACCAAAGACGCGAAAGGACAGCCAAAGACCTTCGGCACATACACCACCACCGACACAACCTATCAGGTCAGGAACGTCCTCGCCAGCACAACCTACTACTACAAGGTCAGCATCATCGAAGACGGCAAAGAGACAGTCGGCAGCAACGAAGTGGCAGTCGAGATGCCCGATATGGCTCCCGTCTTCTCTGTCAGCACCGTCGACATAGCCCTCACCACAACACCCGACAAGCCCAGCGCACCCGTCCAAGTGGCAGTCACGGCAATGGCTGTACCCAAATACGTGACCGAGGTCAGCACCAGCGCACCGTTCCAGCTCAGTGCCGACGGAGACATATGGTCGCAGCAGCTCACCCTCACGGGCCAGAGTCCCGTCTTCTACGTCCGCTTTGGCGGCGCGCCCGAAGAAGGTGACTACGAAAGCGAGGTCATCGTCAGCACCGAAGGACTGGACGACAAAGTCATCTCCGTCAGCTGCAGCGTAGATGCCAGCAAGTCCTTCTTCGAAGACTTCGAGACAGGAAGCAAGGGTGCATACGCTGCAGCCGAAGTGGTCTGCACCGCAGCCACCTGGGAGATGAGCAACGCCCTCATAGCCGGCGACGACAACGCCCTGGACAAGAAGTGCGTCCGCATGAAAGGCTACGTCAAGTCGGGTAGCACCATCACCACACCCGCCTACATCACGATGCAGACAGACAAGCCGAACGGCTGCGACAGCCTCTGGTTCCATGCAGGCAGCTACGGCAGCGACACGGGCGTGAAGATGACCGTCAGCTACAGCATCGATGGTGGAAAGACCTGGACGAAGGTTGTCTCGGCACTCTCTGTCGGCACCATGCGACGCTACGGCTACAAGATAAACAAGGACGGCAACATCCGCATCAAGTTCGAGAGCGAGAACACTGGCAACAAACGCGTCAACATCGACAACGTGCAGATGAGCGACTGGGAAGACCCGGACGGAATCGAAACGATTCATAATTCTGAATTCATAATTCATAATGGTTCTTACGACCTTAGTGGTCGCAAGGTTATGAATCGCGGTTATGAATCGCAAATCGGCAGGTCCTGTCATCGTTGAACAAGGTAAAAAGACACTACACAATCGTTAAGTAATGCGCTTCTTCATCACCCTCTCCTACGACGGCACGCGTTATCACGGCTGGCAGATTCAGCCCAACGGCGACAGCATACAGCAGCGATTGCAGGAAGCTCTCTCTACCCTATTCCGCCAGCCCATCGAAGTCGTCGGGGCAGGCAGAACAGACACTGGCGTTCATGCAAAGAAGATGGTGGCACACTTTACAATTGAAGATTCAAAGATGGAAATCGAAAGCACAAGCGCGCTTGAACTATGCCAGGATAATTCTTCAATCTTCAATCTTCAATCTTCAATAAAATATCGTCTCAACAAACTCCTCCCCCATGACATCGCCGTGCAGGAAGTCAGGCAGGTCCCCGACGACATGCACGCACGTTTCTCGGCCACGGAACGCACCTATCATTACTATATCCACACACATAAAGACCCATTCCAGCAAGCCTATAGCTGGCAAGTGAACTACCCCCTCGACTTCACGCAGATGAACGAAGCAGCGAAGGTACTGCTCGAGTACAAGGACTTCACCAGCTTCTCCAAAGTCAACACCGACACCCGAACAAACATCTGCGACCTGCGAGCAGCACATTGGGACCAATTGGCCCCCAGTCAGTGGCGCTTCACCATCACTGCCAACCGCTTCCTCCGCAACATGGTCCGCGCCATCGTTGGCACACTCGTCGAAGTAGGACGAGGACGAATAACCATCGACGACATGCGCCGCATCATCGAAGCCAAAGACCGCTGCCAAGCCGGCGAGAGCGTTCCAGCCAAAGGACTATTCCTGGTAGATATAAAATACTAAAAACACAACACAACCATGCAAGGAAACTTTTCTTATCACAACCCCACCAAGCTATATTTTGGTGAAGAGTCTCTGAACTACCTGAAAGACGAACTGACACACTACGGACCAAAGGTGCTGCTGAACTACGGCAGCGGTAGCGTGAAGCGCAACGGCATCTACGACCAGGTAGTTGCCATCCTCAAGGAAGCTGGCAAGACTATCATCGAGAACCCGGACGTAATGACCAATCCCACGCTGGAGAAACTGGACGAAGGTGTCAAGATAGCCCGCGAGAATGACGTTGACCTGATTCTGGCTCTGGGCGGCGGCAGCGTGTGCGACTACTCGAAAGCCGTAGCAGCATCTGTCTTCTACGAAGGCAACTACTGGGACCAGTTCTGGCTGAAGCAACAAAACCCTGCCGAAGGTCAACGCCTGCTGCCCGTAGGCTGCATACTGACGATGGCCGGCACTGGCTCGGAGATGAATGCCGGCACCGTGATTACAGATGCTGAGCACACCTTCAAGGTGGGACACGTGTTCGATGACCGCTTGATGCCGAAGTTCTCCATCCTGAATCCACGCTTCACCATGACCGTGCCCGACAACCAGATGAAGGCTGGCATCTACGACATCATGAACCACATCATGGAGCAGTACTTCAGCGACTTCGACGACAACACCAGCGACTACCTGGCCGAAGGGCTGATGCGCAGCCTCATCGTGTCTTCCCGCATCGCCGTCAAGAACCCGCAGGACTACGAAGCACGCTCCAACATCATGTGGACCGCAACATGGGCGCTGAATACCCTCATCGGGCTGGGTAAGCAGCAAGACTGGATGGTACACATGATTGGTCATAGTGTGGGCGCCTGGACACACGCCCCTCACGGCTATGCCCTGGCCTCTGTCTCGATGGCCTACTATCGTCGCGCCATGATGCCGGGTCTGCCAAAGTTCGTGCGCTTTGCCAAGAACGTGTGGAACATCAGCGGCGAAGGCATGACCGACCAGCAGATAGCCGAAGCAGGTCTGCAAGCCCTGAAAGCCTGGATGCTGGAGATTGGCTTGCCCCTGACCATCAGCGAACTCGGTGCCACCAGGGATATGATTCCAGGCATTACTGAGACCACTGTCGTCTATCCCGCAGGCTACCTCAACCTGACGAAAGAAGACATCACGGAGATACTGAAAGAGAGCATGTAACACTAATAAGGACTGGCTTAGCTGCTGGTCCTTATTTCATTTCCCCAAGAACTCGCTGGGCGTGAGGCCAGTCATCCGCTTGAATAGGCGAGTGAAATGATGGGGGAAGTCGAAGCCAAGCAGACGCGAGGTCTCGCTGATGTTGTGACCTTGCATGAGCAGGCTCTTGGCCTGGCCTATGACGTAGTTGTGGATGTAACCGATGGCTGTGCCGCCCGTGGCTTTATGAATGAGGTCGCCGAAGTAGCGTGGCGAGTAGGCCAACTCGGAAGCACAATATGTTACAGTAGGCAAGCCAAGCATCAACTGGCGATTCTCGCGGAAATAGGTTTGCAGCAGATTATGGAAACGCTTCAGCAGGTCGGCCTCGTCCTTGTCTTCCTCCGAGAGTTGCCGAAGGTAGATGCGATTGCAGTACTCCAGTATCAGGCGCAGATAACCCAGCAGGATATTTCGGAGCGAAGGAGAATCTTCATGTTTCTGTAGTTCTTCTCGCATCTGCTTAAGTAGCATGGTGATGCAAAGCCATTCGTCGGGCTCCATGCGTAACGAGCCATCGAAGAAATACGAGAAGAACTGGTAGCGGTCAATCTGACGTTCCAGCTCGGTGCCGTGCATCAGTTCGGGCGACCATAGAAGTGCCCATCCGCTCAGTGTGATGCGCTCGCCATTGTCCTCCAGTCCGCCTAACTGTCCTGGTTCAACGGCAATGATGGAACCATCGCTCACCTGCAATTTTCTCATACCGTAAGAGAGATTTAAGGGAAACTGCCGTTGAATGAACAGACCATACACGCCATAGTTGTTCAGACTATGGCGGAAGGGTTCCAGCTCATCATAGTGGATGATGCTCACTAACGGGTGCAGCACCGGCGCTTCGACGAACCTGGCATAGTCATTCGGACTGTCAACTCTCAGAATCCTTTTCATAGCAACTGCAAAGGTACGAAAAAGATGGCAGAATAATACAAAAATGGTAATTATTTTATGTCTTTCAAACATTTACTGCGAAATTGGTAAACATTTAGCCAATATGTGTAATGTATATATTTAATAATGTCCGTACCTTTGCAGCCGAAAACATTTCTAATACTAACGAAAATGAAACAGATTCTTATGATTATGGCAGCGATGCTTCTCAGTTGCTGCTCTTCGGACAGCGAGGCAATGGCTGAGGTGGTTTCTCCTCAAGCGAACACAGAAGCAGAAATTGGCAAGACGCTTGTGGTCTATTACAGCTACACTGGCAACTGCCGCGAGATTGTGACGACATTGAGAAGCCAGACACAGGCCGACGTGCTGGAAATTCAACCTGCAGAGAAGGGACTGCATTACGAGGCAAACAACTATGCTCTGGGCACGCAGCTACTGAATGCCATCAAGTCTAATCCTAATGATGCCAGCAGCTATCCTGCCATCGACCCCGTAGAAACCAATCTCGCCAACTACCAGAACATCATCATTGTCACCCCGCTGTGGTGGAGCCAGATGGCAGCCATCATGCAGACATACCTGTTCCAAAGTGCTTCAGGGATGGCAGGGAAGCACATCGGACTGATTGTCTCGAGCCACAGCAGTGGCATCAGCGGAGTGGTCAGCGATGCCAAGCGACTGTTGCCCGACGTGACTTGGATGGGCGACGCTTTATGGATAAACGCCAGCAACCACTCCAAGCGTGCCTCGCTCATCGAGAACTGGCTGGGGACATTGAACTTTGCTAAAGCACAAACTACCATGAACAAAATGTCTATCACCATCGGCGGACAGACGCAGAGTGTGACACTCGAAGACAATGCAGCCACAAAAGCTTTGGTAGAGAAGTTGCAGCAAGCACCTGTCACCGTGACGCTCAACAGCAGCGGCGACTTCGAGATTTGGGGAGCACTGGGCTTCTCTTTGCCCACAAGCAACCAACAGATTACGGCCCAACCGGGCGACGTCATCCTCTACAGCGGCAGCAACATCTGCATCTTCTACGGCACAAACTCGTGGAGTTACACCCGTCTGGGCAAGATTGACGGTCTGACGGAAAGCGAATTGCGCTCGTTCCTGAAGGCTGGCGAGCGCAATATCAGCGTCACCTTGTCTCTTCCGTCTGATGCAACAAAAATGGTAAATGGTAAATGGTTAAATGGTAAATGGGACTCTCCCTTAAAGGACGAGG
>OMSJ01000054.1 GCA_900313705.1 uncultured Prevotellaceae bacterium | reverse complement strand
AAGGTGCTCTTCCTGAACGGCTCTGTGCAGCGCCTTGCAAAACTCTTGCCCACGCCCTTTGACCTCTTCAGCCGCTTCTTCCTGCCTGCGATGTTGATATCCAGAAGAAACGATAGGTTTGAGTTGAAGCATTCCGGCTATGACAAGATAATGAATGTGCCATTCCTGTCGGGATGCTTCATGTTCCTGCGTGTCAGTGCCCTGCAGAGTGAGGGACTCTTTGACGAACGCTTCTTCATGTATATGGAAGACGTGGACATTACGCGCCGGCTTCATACGAAGTACAAGACATTGTTTTACCCGGCAGTAAGCATCTATCACAGGTTCAGTCGTCTGTCGTACCATAAGTGGCGCTTGTCGCTGATACACATGATAAGCGTGATGAAGTACTTCAACAAATGGGGCTGGATATACGACAGCGGACGGCGACGCTACAATAAAAGGCTTTTGAAGGATTTGAAAGGAAGGTAGTTAACGATGAGAATAAGAACAGTCATATTCATATTCATATTCATGTGTCTGCTGCTCATGCCAATTGGCATCGTGGCTCAGGTTCAGCGTTTAGGCGAGGACGTGCAGTACGGTGCAAGCTTGCGCGGAACAGGAGGCGGTGGCGACAATGCTCCTTTCTGGTTCACCAACAACCGATACGGACTCGGCCCAATCGACAATAATACCGTTCTGCTTCGTGCCTATATCAAGCGTGACGTGGAGGCCGATTCGCTGAGAGACTGGCGTATAGGCTACGGAGCAGATATGGCAGTGGGCAAAGGTGGGCAAAGCATATTCAACGTCCAGCAGCTATACGGAGATGTGGAGTGGAAGATGTTGAGGTTGTCGCTTGGACAGAAGCAGCGGCCCTCTGAGTTCAAGAATGAAGAGCTTTCTACAGGGGGCATGACGCTGGGCATCAATGCGCGTCCCATCCCACAGGTCAGACTGGAACTGCCCGATTTCTGGATTGTCCCCGGGACAAAGGGCCTGTTTGCCATCAAGGCACATATTGCATACGGTCTATACACCGACAACAGGTGGCAGCGCAACTGGAATGCCGGTACGCCCAATTCATATACACAGAACAGCTTCTTCCATTCGAAGGCTTTGTTTATGAAGATTGGCAACGAGAAGAAGTTCCCTCTCACTATGAAGTTTGGCCTGGAGATGGCGTGTCAGTTTGGAGGGAAGGGATATAACCTGTTGGGCCGCAAAAATGAGAAGCTTGAACAAGGAGTCAGTCTTGGCGGAAACTTTTTGAATTCCTTCTTCCCAAGCGGAGGCGACATCAACGATGACTCCTTCTCCAATGCATCCGGCAATCATATAGGCTCCTGGCATCTTCGCCTGGACTGGACGGCTAAGAAATGGAGCATCGGTGCCTATATGGATCATTTATTTGAAGACCACAGCCAGATGTTTATGCAGTATGGCTTCTGGAAGGATATGCTTCTGGGTGTCGAGGTCAATCTTCCGAAAAACCCCTATTTAAGCACTCTTGTCTATGAGCATATAGGCACGATGAACCAGAGCGGCCCAATCTACCATGACGCCACGGAGGAGAATCCGCAGCAAATCAGTGCTATCGACGCTTACTATAACCATCATGTATATGGTGCATGGCAGCACGGTGGGTTTGTCATGGGCAATCCCATCATCCTTTCGCCAATGTATAATGGGTATATGGGCATGGAGGGGCTGCTGAACAACTATTTTAATCGTGCTAACGCACATCATGTCGGCCTGAAGGGAAACCCCACCCCCCGCCTGTCGTGGAGGCTGCTATATACCTACGAGAAAAACCTGGGTGCCTATGACCATCCGGTGAAGGACCCTCTGGAAGGTCATTTCCTGCTCCTGGAGGCAGCCTATAGACTGAAGCGAATAAGGGGACTCAGCGTAGCTGCAGCATACGGACATAATCATGGCAGTCTGCTCGGGAAAGCCAACGGCGTCATGCTGACAGTTGCATGGGATGGGTGGATATACAAGACAAACTAATCATCCGGATAAAAAGAAAGATAATCGTGAAACGAAGACTTTATTACATATTAGCTCTTCTGTCATTGCTGATGGTCGTAACCGGTTGCGACAAGCGTGATTGCAACGGCGACTTGGACGGCATGTGGCAAATGTTGGAATGGAGGGACAAGGAAAACGTGGTGAAGGCAACAAAGGATGACATGATATTCTATAGCTTCCAGTTGCAGATGGCCGACTTCCGCAAAGTCGGTAACGAGATTCGCACGTCATTGAAGGTAACCCCAGAACAGATAATCATCTACTACCCTATCAAATATAAAGGAAACGGACATGATGGTTTCCTGCCGATGTCGGAGCTTTCTTCTTTCGGTGTGCCGGAGGACGGCATCATGTGGATACAAGTACTGACGGGCAGCAGGATGGAGCTAAAGACCAACAATCAGGACATCCTCATCTTCCGGAAATACTGAGGCAATACTAAGTGAAACAAGAATTATGGACGAGAATACATTACCCCTTATAGTATCATTTCTTTCGGCGGTGCTGATAACCCTTATCGGGTTGCCTTTCATTATCAAGGCTTGTCGCTACTTTGAGTATTTTGATATGCCTAACGAGCGTAAGGTCCATCGTAAGCCCATCCCGCGTCTGGGAGGATTAATCTTTATGCCTGCTGCTGTCGTGGGTCTTTTCGTGGCATCATGGACGAGAGAAATGATGGGAGGCGGGGAACTCGTGTTTGGCGTATCAACGATAGCAATGACGATAGGTGGACTGATGATATATCTGATTGGCGTCTTCGATGACCGCTACGGCATGAAGGCTGTGCATAAGTTTGTCATACAGACCATCGCAGCATTCATCCTCCCTTTGTGCAATCTGGTCATTACAGACCTCAATGGTCTCTTCGGTCTGCATCAGATACCATTTATTGTAGGCTATGTGCTGACGGTAATGGCGATACTCACCATCGTGAATGCCATCAATCTGATAGACGGCATCGACGGACTGTCTTCTGGACTATGCATATTGATTCTGCTGGCCTATACTTTCGTGTTTAGGGAGACTCCTGCTATAGCAGCATTGGATGCGGCAATCGTAGGTTCGCTGCTTGTCTTTTGGTTCTTCAATGTGTTTGGCAAGGTCGGTGGGCTGAAGATATTCATGGGCGATGCCGGCAGCCTTTTCCTTGGCTATGTCTGTGCCTACATGAGCATAAAGAGCTTGATGCGTCCCATCGCGCCGGTGGATTGTGGCGAGGAGCAGATGCTTATCTCCATTACGTTGCTGCTCATTCCGGTGCTGGATGTGATACGTGTGACGTTGCAGCGCCGTATTACGGGTCATGGCATCTTTGAGCCCGACAAGACGCACATCCATCATATCTTGATGAATGCGGGTCTGTCGATGCATGCCACCTTGGCCTGCATCTTGATTTTGTTCTTTCTGATTTGTGGGATTAACTACGCTTTGTGGCAGTGCAACTTCCTCATGCCGCTGATTGTGTTGACGGACGTGGCCATCTATGCCCTCGTATGTGGTGTGCTGCTGCTTATGGGCAAGTCTGACAATTAGTCCAGTGCCTCGTATTTTGACTGCCGGCTCTTGAACTCGGGCACGATTTCTTTCATAATCTTCACGATTGTCATGTCATCGTAGGTATAGCTGGCTTCGAGCAGACGTTCTTCGTTGAGGCGTGCTTGTTCGTAGTCGTATTCGCGTACCTTTGCCACCATTATCTTTGGATGTATGGTGGGCAGGGTGTGTTCGGCATCGTTGAGCACTTCCTCATAGAGCTTCTCTCCGTCGCGGAGTCCTGTGAACTTTATTTCTACGCCTTGTGCGCCGCTTAGTGTAATCATCCGTTGGGCGAGGTTGGCGATGCGTACGGGTTTGCCCATGTCGAAGACAAAGATTTCGCCGCCTTTGCCCATGGTGCCTGCCTCGAGTACGAGTTTGCAGGCTTCGGGGATGAGCATGAAGTATCGTATGATGTCGGGGTGTGTGACTGTCACAGGTCCGCCCTTGGCGATTTGCTCCTTGAAGATGGGGATGACGCTGCCGTTGCTGCCCAGGACGTTGCCGAAGCGTGTTGTGACGAACTGCGTGCATGGCTTTCTGCCATTGGCCTGGAGGAAGGAGTCCGGTGTGGTCTCAATGGCTTTGTTGAGGGCTTGGCAGTATATCTCGCAGATGCGCTTGGAGCATCCCATTACGTTTGTCGGGTTGACGGCTTTGTCTGTGGAAATCATCACGAACTTCTTCGTGCCGTACTTGACGGCGAGGTCAGCGATGACGCGTGTACCGTACACGTTGTTCTGCACGGCCATTGCCGGGTTGTCCTCCATCATGGGCACATGCTTGTAGGCAGCGGCGTGGAAGACGTAGTCGGGGTGGTAGTGCCGGAAGATGTCTTCCATGAAGGTCTGGTTGGTGATGCTTGCTACGATGGTATGGCAGGGGATGTTGGGGAATTTGCTTTCCATCATGCGGCGGATGTCGTGCATGGGTGTCTCAGCCTGGTCGATGAGAATCATTTCCCGTGGTTCGAAGCGTGCTACCTGACGCACCATTTCGCTGCCGATGCTTCCTGCGGCACCGGTGATGAGTACGCGGTTTGCGTTGAGTTGTCTGCCAATGGCCAGCATGTCAACTTCTATCTTGTCGCGTGGCAGGAGGTCCTCGATGTCCACCTCATGCAGCTGGCTGTACCTGAGTTCGCTCTTTCCGTCCCATTCCTCTGCCGTGAATGGCATCATCATGATTTTGATGTTAGCGGCGATGAGGTCGTTGATGAGTGCTTCCTGTTCGCGGAAGTGTACTGTCTGTAGCGGGCTTACCATCAGGATGCTGACGTGTTGCCTTTGCATGATGCCTATGAGGTCGTCCTCTTCAGTCCATACGGGCAGGCCCAGGAGCCATTTGCCCCTCATCTGCGAGTCGGAGCTGATGAAGCCCTTGATGATGTAGCGGTTGGGTGTCTCGTTGCGTATGCTTTTAGCCAGGCTGATGCCGCCGTTCTGTACGCCATAGATGAAGATGCGCTTTGTCCGTCCGTCTCTGCGGAAGAGGTCGTACATCGTCTTGACGATGACGCGGAGGGTGCACATGAACATTGAGGCAATCAAGAGGGAAACGATCAGCAGGGATGGGTAGCTGAAGAAGAGGCTTTCCCTGTCATCTGGTATGAGCAGGCTGCATCCGTAGGCTATCACGGTGCCGACGGCCATCGCACAGAGCAGTCGGGCAAGGTCAACGAAGCTGCTGTACCTGAAGATGCCGCTGTAGGTGTGGAAGATGCGGAATGCGATGGTATAGGGGATGAGCAGGAGGAGGAGTTCCCTGAGTACGTTCCAGAAGTTGTGAGCTACGGCATCTCCGCCGCGAAGGAAATAGAAAGCGATTAGGCCACTGAATATAATAATGGTATAGTCGATGAGCAGGATGCACCAATAGGGCAGAGCGTTGCGACTGAAATACCAGTTGACTATGCGAGACAGTATCTTCATGTCATTTTGGTTCAAAGTTAGCACAGGCAAAGTTACCATTTTTTCCCCAATTACCCAAATGAAGGGTTCCCAAAAAGCAAGATTGTGTCATTTTGCGATGTGGACTTTGCAAATAGGGGGCGTGGCCTGCGTCGGTGTCAGCAAAGGTATTGCTTGGAGATGCTTTCGTTGTTCTCCACGCACTGGATGGTCTGTGCCAGGAGTGCTGCTATGGAGATTTGCTTCACTTTGCTGCACTTGTTGTCGTATGGGATGCTGTCCGTGAAGACCATTTCCTCTATGGCCGATGCTTCGACGCGTTCGTTGGCAGGTCCGCTCATGAGGCCGTGGCTGGCGAAGGCTCTGACGCTGCGTGCTCCGTTCTTCTTCATCAGGTCGGCTGCTTTGGTGATGGTGCCTGCTGTGTCCACGATGTCGTCGATGAGGACGACGTCGGCGTTATCGACTTCGCCGATGATGTCCATAGTCGCCACCTCGTTGGCTTTCTTGCGTGTCTTGTTGCAGAGCACGAGTGGGCAGTTGAGGTATTTGCTGTAGGTGCTGGCGCGTTTCGAGCCGCCCACGTCGGGTGTGGCGATGACGAGGTTCTCCAGGTTGAGGCTCTGTATGTAGGGCAGTATGACGCTGGAGGCAAAGAGGTGATCGACGGGGACATTGAAGAAGCCCTGTTCCTGGTCGGCGTGCAGGTCCATCGTGATGAGGCGCGTGATGCCTGCGACTCCCAGCATGTCGGCTACGAGCTTGGCTGCGATGCTGACGCGGGGCTTGCTCTTGCGGTCCTGACGTGCCCAGCCGAAGTAGGGTACTACGGCGTTGATGGTGCGTGCGGAGGCACGTTTGGCTGCATCGATCATCAGGAGCAGCTCCATCAGGTTGTCGGCATTGGGGAATGTGCTTTGCACCAGAAAGGCATCCACGCCGCGGATTGACTCCTCGAAGCAGACTTCAAATTCGCCATCGGAGAACTTTGTAATGGACAGGTTGCCCAGCTCACAGTTCAGTTGCTGGCAGATTTTCTCAGCCAGGTAGTGTGACTTGGTACCTGAAAACACTTTGAATGATTTTTCGCAATTCATAATGTATAATTCAATAATCCTTTATCTTTGTTAGCCTACGGCTTTTCTCAGTTTGCGGAAATGTGCGATGAGGTCTTTGTAGTCGCGTTGTGAGTGGACGTCGAAGTGGTTCCAGAGGTCGCCTCTGATGGCCACGCCTCCGAATCCCCATTCGCGTACCTGTTCTATGTTTTCGAGCGAGACGCCGCCTTCGGCAATGACGTTGCGGTCGATGATGCCAGCGCGTGCTGCCGTCCGTAGCTCGTCGGGCGTGAAGGAGGCTTTGTTTTCGCTTTCCGAGATGCTGTCGAAGATGTTGCGCAGCAGGACGTATTCGCTCAGTGGCTTCTGCTCCACGACGCTTTGCAGGTCGTAGCAGGTGCGTGTGATGGGGCCTTTGTATGATGCGGGAGCCTGCGGATGCCGTTTGCTGAGGTGAATGCCCAGGAGCCCGAACTCATCGCGCAGATAGAAATGGTCATGTACCACGATTTTGCTCCGATACTGTTCGGGCATGAGACTTAGCAGTCGCTCGCAAAAGACTGGCTCTGAATTGGGTTTGCGCAGATGGAGAATGTCGAGACCTTCCTCAAAGAGTGTGGTCAGAATCTTGTCTTCTTCTACGAAGAACTCTGGGCAGGTAAGCAGAATAAGTTTCATTCCGTTTCTCTGTGTCGTTATTCGGAGTGCAAAGGTACGAAAAAGCAAGCACAATACAAAATAAAATTGTTGTTTTTTGTCCTTTGACTGAACTGAAGACACAAAGATTCCACGGCCAGAACCTTTGTGTCTTCACGCCATGGGGAGTTGCTTAGTGTCTTTGTGACTTTGTGTTTGTTTAACACATAATAAGGATGTAAGTTTCCATTTTCGTGCAAGTTTCCATTTTCGTCGAGTTAGCGTTAAATATGTTGTCAAATCGTGCTGTCATTCGCGATGGTACTCATCGGGCCGAAAAGGGACAATAATCGCCCTATAGTGTGTCGCCCTACGTGACAAAATCCGTTTACCCCTTGATGTAAATGTCAAAGAGCGTGGTATAAAATTATTTTCAAGCCTTGAAAATATATAATCAAGGCTTGAAAATAAATAACCAAAGCTTGAAAATATATTTTCAAGGCTTGAAAATAATTTTTATGCTCGCTGTTCAGACTTTGTATGTATGTTGTTCAGACTTTATATGCCTGTTGTTCGGGCTTTGTTTGCCTGTTGCTCGGGCTTTGTTTGCCTGTTGCTCGGGTTTCGTATGCCTGTTGCTCGGGTTTCGTATGCCTGTTGTTCGGACTTTGTATGTATGTCCAAACGAAACTCTGGGCTCTTCAAATGATAAATAATCATAAGAATGGTAAACTTTTCGGCCATTTCGTGCGTACATTATTATATTATTATTATCTTTGCACTCAGAAAGACAAATTTTAATCAGGATATGAAAAAAAGGACTCTGTTTATGGCTCTGCTTGCAGCAGCAGCCTTCGTTCAGGCCAATGCGCAAAAGAAGTATTCCAACCCCGTTTATGGCTCCGATTTCCCCGACCCGACGGTTCAGCGTGCCCTCGACGGCACATTCTACGCCTACGCTACCGGCTGCAAGTGCAAGAAGAGCACGGACCTCGTGAATTGGACGAATGTGTCGGGCGTCATCTCGCGTCCCACCTGGAACGACAGCACCTATACCGATGCTGAGGGCAAAAGTAAAACGGACTACTACAGCCTGTGGGCTGCGGACGTCAACTACGTGGACGGCAAGTACATCTGCTACTATGCTTCGGCCCTTTGGGGCAACGGCTCCCGCACCGGCATCGGTGTGGCTGTGGGCGACTCGCCTACGAAGTTCACCGACAAGGGCAAGCTCTTCCGCAGTACGGAGATTGGCGTGAAGAACAGCATCGACCCCTGCTACGTCGAAGAGTTCGACAAGAAATACATCGTCTGGGGCAGCTTCAACGACATCTGCATCGCGGAGCTGACCGAAGATGCCCTTGCCATCAAGAACTTCAACCCCATCAACAACCCGCAGCCCAACGGCTCCTGGAAGCGTCACGCCGGCGTGACGAAGCTGGCAGGCGGTGCCTTCGAGGGGGCGATGATTTACAAGCGCGGCAAGTACTACTACCTCTTCTGCAGCGTCGGCTCATGCTGCGAAGGCGAGAAGAGCACCTATAGGACGGTCGTCGGGCGCTCCACGAAGCTCATGGGGCCGTACGTCAACAAGCAGGGCGGCCAGATGGTCAGCGACAACTACACAACCATCATCTCCGGAAACGACCGATGGAAAGGCCCAGGCCACAACAGCGAAATCATCACCGATGACGAGGGGCAGACCTGGCTCCTCTACCATAGCTACGACAAGAACAACAACTGCAACGGTCGCCTCATGCTTCTCGACAAGATAACTTGGCAGAACGACTGGCCCGTCATCAACGACGGCCACCCAAGCAGCGACGAGATGGATGCTCCGGTCTTCTATACCGGCAACGGAGCCAACGTGACGTACAAGGTGGTCAACGCCGACCTGATGAAGAGCGGCTGGAAGGGCTGGAACGTGACTGCCAGCGAGGATTGCGACAACGCAAGCGGCAAAGGCTCTGCCTTCATGCCTTTCGGCTACGCAAAGTTCGGCGGCACGTTCGACATCTCGCAGACCGTGACGGCCAGCGTGCAGGACGGCCTCTACGAGATGAAGCTGAACGGCATCGACACGGAGCACAGCGTGGAATACTACGTCGGCAAGGTGGCAACGCCTGTCCTCTGTCCTGCCGACAACGGCACGACAGCTCCCGCTTCCGACGCCGTCGTTGCCAACAACTTCCTCAACGGCAAGTTCTCGCAAAGCGTCTATGGACTCGTCATCGGCGGCAAGCTGACCTTCGGTATGCGCACCAAGCAGCCCCTTTCCGAGACAGAGCGCTTCTGCGTAGCCAACATCAACATCATCTACCGCGACAAGCTGGCTAATTCCGATCCCACAGCCCTGGCATCCGTCCTGGGCAGCTACTATGCTATGGCCGACAGCTTTGCAAAGGGCGGCAAACCCTATTATGACGGTTACAACAAGACGTTGGCTTTCTACAAAGAGACAGCCGAAGGGACCGAAGACGCACAGACGCGCTACCAGCAACTGCTGCGAATCAACCGTACCGTGGACAGCCTGCAGGCCAGTATCGATGTCTATGCCGGCCTTGCCGTCGAAGTGCAGACACTTCAGGACAAGATAACTGTTGCCGAAGCCGGAGGCTACGCCACCCAGGAGGCAAAGGATGCCCTGGCAGTAGGGCAGCAGGTGCTCGTCAATCGCGACTACAAGGACAAGGAAGTCAAGGCACTGATTCTGCGTCTTCAGAATGCAGGACGCAACATGACGTATGCCTACCAGACCGGCGACGGCACAAAGGAGAATCCCTACGTCATACTTCGTCCCGAACAACTCGACCACATGCACGACGTCCTCATCCAGGACCAGATGGTTTACTTCGTCCTCGGCGCTGACGTCGATATGGAAGGCTTTGACTGGAAACAGCTCAACACGAGCGAGAACAGTTACCGCTACTGGATCAACTTCGACGGACAGGGACACATCATCCGCAACCTCACGCCCAACGGAACAAGGTACTATCCCAGCTTCTTCGGCACGATGTGCGGCGAGATACGCAACACGGGCTTCGTCGATGCGAAGGTCGAAGGAACTGCGTCCGGTGCTGCTGTCATCGGTGGCACACTGGGCCACAGCACCTTCAAGGATGCAGAGGACAACCTCTATCCCGTCGTGATAGAGAACTGCTACGTGACCGGCACCGTCACCAGCAAAGGATACGTCGGTGCCATCGGCGGTACGCTTGGCAACTCACCCGTCATCATCCGCAACTGCTACAGCGCAGTCACCGTTACGGGCAACGGCATGTCGGCCAACTATTCCGGCGGCCTCGTCGGACGAGTACGAACAGACCTGACCATCGATAACTGCTATGCGGCAGCTCCTGTCTCGTCGCCCATAGCAGGCGGCATCGTGGCAGGCGGGCAGAACGATGCAACGCCAGGCAGCATCTATAACAGCGTCATTGCCTGGAACCCCACCGTGGACGGCGCAACGGCAGCTCCTTTCGGCTTCACCACAGAGCTCGACGTCCTTGGGGGCATCTATACCTTTGCCGACATGCTGCTCAACGGAGAACCCGCAGAAGGAGGCCTGAGCCACATGGACCTCTGTGGCGTAGCAGGCAAGTGGGGCACCCCCTGGTACACAGACCCGACGGCAGGCAACGGCTATCCCATCCTGCAGTGGCAGTACGACAGAGGCGACTACCGCGAGATATGCGGCTTCGATGCCGAGAGCGACCCAACAGGCATAGTCGCTCCTGCCTCCTTCCCCGAAAGGGAACACATCATCTACAATCTCTCCGGCCAACGACTGCAGAAGATGCAGAAGGGCATCAACAGATGCTGGCTGCCTATATGGTATTGTCCTTTTATAACTTCCACGAGCGTAGCGAGTTTACTTCCATTTTTACTTCCACTTTAACTTCAGAAACTTCAGTAATAGATTAATAATCCCAAGCTTCTATCGTTATGAGACATCCATTATCCATCCTCCTGCTGCTGTGCTGTTGCCTTCCCCTTTGGTCGCAGTCGCAAATAGTCAGTGGCGTCGTAAGCGGCCCCGATGGTGTCATAGCCAAAGTGTCAGTCCGCGAGATAGACAAGAACCAGCGCTTCTTCAACTCCACAAAGACAGACAGAAACGGACTCTTCTCCTTCAAGGTGCGCGACATAGAGCACTCCCTACAGTTCTATGCCCCGGGCTATCGCACCATAACGCACAAGATGTTCGGCGAGAAGGTGATTCGCGTTAAGATGGACAAGCGCCGCATCTCGCCCAGCGTGAAGAAGGCAAAGGTCGTGCTCAAGAGCGACAGACTGTTCAACGGACATTACCTCGGCGAAGTCGTGCGTCAGTATGCATGGATAGAACGATTGAATGACACGCTGTTCGCCATCATCCTCCCTATCGAGATGGAGCGGACAGTCGATGAGTATGCGGCAGGCAGGCAGCTAATCATCCTGGACGATTACGACCACATGGTGATGCAGCTTGAGAATATCGTAGATGCCTATCCCGTCCGAGGTAACCCGGCAGATGTGGACCAGTCGAACATCGTCCAGACATATATCGGCCTTGAACATGGAGATGATGCCACCTATGTTCCGGGTGCCAGCGAGAGCACTGACAGACTCTATGCCTACCCTCACTTCGAGATTTCCCGTGCACAGCTCGAGAGGCTATGCAACGAGCCGAGTCTGCTTAGCCGTCTGGCCGTCGATAACTATCGTGGCAATAACTACTGGAACCTCTTCCCGACGCCACAAACCATAGAACTCATCCAAAAGGCACTTACCAAGAAGGTGAAACGCTGAAACTTTGTATGCATAAATGGTAATGAATAGAATAAAATGTAAAATGTTATGAATAGAATTAAATGTTATATCCTTGGCTCTATTTCCAGTAAAAGGGGATGGCAGCTCTTACTTCTGTTCCTCTTCTGCGGGAGTCTCTGTCATGCAGAGGACGACAAGACATTCTTCCTCATCTCAGACACCCACCTCGACACGCAATGGAACTGGGATGTCAAGACCACCATCTCCCAGTACGTGAAGAATACACTGGTCGATAACATGGCTCTGATGGACAAGTACCCAAGTTTCCACCTCAACTACGAGGGCGCCATCAAGTACATGTGGATGAAGGAGTACTACCCTGCGGAGTTCGAGAAGCTGAAGGGCTACATACGGAGCGGTCAGTGGCACGTGAGCGGAATGTCCGTCGATGCCAACGACGTGATGATGTCGTCTGCCGAAAGCATCCTGCACAGTATGCTCTATGCCAACCGCTTCTATCGACAGGAGTTTGGCGTGCGCGGCGGCTATGATGTCATGCTGCCCGACTGCTTCGGCTTCTCCTATGCCCTGCCTTCACTCATGCGACATGCTGGTCAGAAGGGCTTCCATACTGCTAAGCTCGGATGGGGCTCAGCAGCCTACGACAAGCTGCCGCACTTCGGCGTCTGGCAAGGCGTCGATGGCAGCAAGGTCTATGCCATCTATAAGCCAGGAGCATACGACACGCACGAGGACTGGAACAAAGACCTTACGAACGATGCCGACATACTCAGCAAGATAAACACAAACATCTCAGAGAGCGGCGTGCCCGTAGCAGTGAAGTATGTAGGACCGCGTGGAGACCACGGCGGTGCCCTTCAGGACGACCCCGATGACGACGGCGAGAACACCCCCTATTGGCTCAGCTACAACGTACAGAAAAAGGACGGAGCCGTCAAGGTGCGTCTGGTCTCGCCTGACGACTTCTTCCATTACATGGAGGAGCACGACAAGGGACAGTATAAGGTGTGGAACAGCGAGCTGCCCATGCGTGTTCATGGCGTCGGAGCCTATACAAGTTGGGGTGCCTTGAAGCTATGGAACCGCAAGAACGAACTGCTTGCCGATGCTGCAGAGAAAGCCTCTGCGCTCGCTATGTGGCAAGGTGTTCGGGACTATCCTTCGCAACAGCTTCGCGACGCCTGGGTGCGTACCCTTTGGCAGCAGCATCACGACGGCATCACAGGCACCAGCATCCTCTCGGCAAATGACTATTCCTATAATGAATACTACCTTGCCAACCGTGCCTTTGCACAGGAACTGCAGACGAGTGCCGGTGCTGTCATACAGTTGATGGATACACAGACAGAGGGCATACCCATCGTGGTCTTTAACCCGCTTTCGCACGAAAGGACGGACATCGTGGAGGGCTCTGTCTATACAGGTCGCTATGAGAACAGCGTCCGTGTCCTCGACCCTGACGGTAACGAAGTGCTCTCGCAAGTCACCGACTATGATCTGGTCACTAAGCGTCTGCATTTCATCTTCGCCGCTACAGTGCCTTCCCTCGGCTATGCCGTCTATGATGCAAGGGTGGGGGAGAAGCCGACACTGACGTCCGACCTCAGCATAGAGTCCAGTGGCAGCTTGCAGAAAATATCCAACGGACGGTATCGTGTCACCGTGAACAACAATGGCGACATCAGCGGCCTCTATGACATTAGGAACAGTCGCACCCTCATCGCCTCTGCTGTCCGTCAGCAGCTCATCTATGACCACGAGGACACTTGGCCGGCATGGGAATTCAGCTACACCGATGTCTGCCGTACACCGTCATCATACGTCTCAGGCGATACAAAGATAGAGCTCGTAGAGGACGGCCCGTTGCGCAAGTCGCTTCGTGTCATTCGTCAGAAGGAAGGCTCTACCTTTGTGCAGTACATCCGCATGAATGCCTTGAACGACCGTGTCGAGTGCGTCAACGAAGTGGACTGGCAGACCTATGAACGAATGCTTAAGGTCAACTTCCCCTTCAGTTTCAGCAATGCCACCGATACCTATGATATATCCCTGGGCACCATCTCGCGTGGCGTCCGCACCAAGGACGAGTATGAGGTCTGCGGACACCAGTGGGCTGACCATAGTGCTACGAATAATAGATATGGTGTTGCTATCCTGAGCGATTGCAAGTATGGTTGGGACAAGCCGTCAGCCACATCGCTTCGCCTGACTCTGCTACGCACACCTTCGTGCAAGAACTACAGCCATCAGGCTAACATGGACCTGGGCCCCAATAGGTTTACCTATGCTCTGCTGCCTCACGAGGGTGGCTGGAGCGAGCAGACACAGATGCAGGCCGGTCAGCTCAATCAGCCGCTTATTGCCTTCGTCGCTCCCAAGCATCATGGCCTCTTCCTTGGTCGCCGTGTTGACTTCTTTTCGCTCAGCACCGACAAGGTTGCCATCAAAGTCTTGAAGAAAGCTGAGGACACGAATGAGTTTATTGTTCGCGTCTATGAATGGGCAGGCGAAGACCAGCAGGATGTGCGCCTCTCCTTCCCCATGTCAATCATCTCGGCCCGCGAGGTGAACGGCATCGAGGAGGAGATTCCAGGTGGTGAGTGCACGATAGTCGATGGCAAGCTCTCATTCGACATCAAGCGCTATCAGCCCAAGACCTTTGCCATCCGAGTTCCCATGTTAGGCATTTTCCACTATGGGGGAGAAGACGAAATCAATCATCCTGGCTACCCGCTTGAGATTCCCTACAACATCGACCTGATGAGCTACGACAGCTCGCGCGGCAATGCTGCCAGCACCTATACCTACGCCTACCCTGCCGAACTCATCCCCGACACGCTCCTCTGCGACGGCATGGACTTCGCGATGGGACCACGAACAAACAGCGAAAAGAATGTGCTTCGCCTGAGCACAGCCCAAACCATCTCCCTCCCTTCATGGGTGAACAAGACTAAGTACAAGCTTTATCTGCTCATGGCGAGCCCTACGGAGGCTGGGGCAAAGGTGACGGTAACGGCGGGCGACAAGGAGACAGTCCTGGACGTGCCTTACTTCTCGGGGCGTGCTGCAGAGCCGCCTTCCTGCACGACGTTGACACAGAGCTACCGCAAGCAGAACATCGTCTTTGCCAGCTCACATGCTCATAAGGTCTCGGACAAGACGAACCAGACCATGCAGATGCTATATATATATAAATATGGTATAGAGTTGCCCGAAGGAGTGAGCGAAGTTACTCTTAACTCATCCGACCGCAAGACCTTCCTCTTTGCAGCCACGATAGCTCCCAATCATAATGACGATGTGGTTCCCTTCGCTCCCCTTACTACCGAGGTGGAGACTCCGAAATCATGGTCGATGTTCATTACTCAATGGTCAAAGGACGACCGTCTCGTTCCGCGTTCTGTATCGGCTTCGCATCAGAACGGTACCAACGAGTCGGCAGCTAAGGCCAACGACCAGGACCCGACAACCAAGTGGTGCGTCACGAGTTCGCAGAGCCAGACGCCTTGGCTGCAATACATACTGCAGGACACCGCCGTCATAGACCGATGGATGGTGCTTGGTGCTGCCCGTGAGAGTGGAGGCTATGTGGCCCGCTCCTTCAAGCTGCAGTATCTGGCAAACGATGGTACATGGGTCGATGCTGATGTGGTGCAGGACAATCAGGTGAACAAAGTCATCCGCACCCTGAAGCAGCCTATCACCACAACCCGCGTCCGCCTGCAGATGGTGCAGGGTGAGTGGGAAGCATATACCACCCGCATCTATGAGTTTGCCGTCTATGGCTACCTCAAGAGCGACGAAGACAGCCTCACGCCAGTCCTCGAGGAAGACGGTGACGAAGGGCCGTGGTACGACCTTCAGGGCCGTCAAGTGGTCAGTGGCAAATTCAGGAGAGGAATTTATATACAGAAAGGAAAGAAGACAGTGAAACCCTAAAACAATAATGCTATGGAATTAAAGACATTCAAATTCGCAGGCGAGGCGTTGATACTCGCTGTAGGCATCTTCTTTGGATGCAGAGCTATCAAACAAGGTATCGTACAGTTCAAGGAAATGGACCGTACCGTCACAGCCAAAGGTCTGTGCGAGCGGGAAGTGAAAGCCGACAAGGCGACGTGGCCGTTGAAGTTCAAGGAGCTGGGCAACGACCCTGCAGAACTCTACGGACGCATCGAGAAGGACAACGAAGTCATCCTGAAGTTCCTCAAAGAGGGCGGACTGACGGACGATGAGATCTCCCTGGCACCTCCCACGCTCGTTGACCAGCAGGCCAACATGAGCTATTCCAGCGAGACGGTGCGCTATCGCTACAAGGCAAACTGCGTCGTGACCGTCGTCAGCAAGAACGTGGACCTCGTGCGCAAGCTCGTCAACAAGCAGCCTGAGCTGATGCGTCAGGGCGTGACCATCGTTGGCAATGAGTACGACGACGAGTCAGTGGTAAGCTATGAGTTCACCGCCTTGAACGACATCAAGCCGGAGATGATAGCTGAGGCAACAAAGAACGCCCGCAAGACGGCAGAGCGCTTTGCCGAGGACTCGGAGAGCGAGCTGGGCAAGATACGCACAGCCGACCAAGGTCAGTTCAGCATCGAGAGCCGCGACAAGAACACGCCGTGGCTCAAGAATGTGCGCATCGTCACCACAGTCGTCTATTACCTCAAGGACTGAGCCTTTAACTCTTCAAGTGCCCTGCACAGTTGGTCGGGGCAGGAAGTTCTCTTCGTACCGCAGCGAATGCCGTTCAGCCGGCTGATGACATCGTCTATCTTCTGACCTGTCACCAGTCGGCTGATGCCTTGCAGGTTGCCGTTGCATCCGCCTACGAAGAATACTTGCTGGATGACATCGTTGTCGTCCACCGTCACGTCTATCACCTGAGAGCAGGTTCCCTGCGTCTGGTATTGTATGTGTCTCATATAGATGTTGTATTTAGAGTTTCAGTACTTTCTTCCCTTTCTTGACGGAGATGCCGCTATAGTTGTTGCTTAGGCGTTGCCCCATGAGGTTATAGCAGGCATCGTCCGCCTCTTCTTGATTTAATGAGCTGGGTGTGAGCTTGCCTATGCCATCCTCTCCATCTTTCACTCGTTCGATGCGGAAGTGGTCCACCTTGAACCATCCTGTTGCGTCGCTGCCGCTGGCTTGTGTGCCGTCGGGTTTCATGCCGCTGGTGCAGATGCCGAGCGTGAGGCTCTCACCTTCCTCGATGCTGACCGTCACCTCCATCTCTTGCATGATGAAGGTCGAACCGCTGGTTCCTTTGTGTCCTGCGAAGGTAGCTACCACGCCACTTGGCAGGTTCTCGCCGTAGTCGCTTTCCTTGCCGAAGTACTGGACGTGGTTGTTTGCGAAGAGGCCGCATGTGCCGAAGGCTCCTGTCTGGCACCAAAGCAAGCAGCGGACGCGGTAGGCTCCGGGCTTGAGCTTCGAGGCAGGAACGGTCTGATAGAGTTGGAAGTCGAGGGGGAAGGGAATGGTACGGTACCAGCAGACGTTCTCGCCGTAGTGGTTGGCTGCATCGTGGTTGATACCGTAGCTGCTGCCGTTGAGTGTGCCGCGCACGCTCCATCCGTAAGGCTTATAGGTCTTCTTCTCGATGCCGCCATGGTTGACTGTTGCTGCAGAGGTCTGTTCGAAGTCAGGATTGACGAGGAGCGAGTCGGTGAGAGTCTTGTGGTTCTTCCTCATAGCATCTGGGAAGACGGTGACGCGCAGCTTTGCGGCACCATAGGGCACGAGGTTGATGTTACGTTCTGTGCCTTTCACCACCACATACTCGGAAGCAGGCAGGACAGGATTGTAGCGGTCTTTCTCCAGCTCCCAAGTAATGGGGCGGACGGGCAGGCTGACGCTAATCGGTGTGCTGTCGAGGTCGAAGGGATAGCCGTTGGCGAGCTTTTCCTCGTCGATGTTGAGTGTCAGCGTCTCGGCTTCGGTGTTGATGGCATAATTGAAGTCGCCATTGGGCTTCATGCTCCAGCACTTGAAGCCGTCGCCCGGCACCTTGCCGTTCATATTGCTGTAGGTGTTGGTGTCCTCGGTGACGGTGGCAGGCACGGGATAAGCCATGAGCAGCGGTCCGCACTCCACGTACTTTCCTTGTCTGTCGGCAGCCTCTACGACCCTTGGCGTCATGTCGAAGGAGAGTGTCACCACATCACCGTCCTTCCAGTCGCGTTCCAAAGTATAGAAAGAGGGGCAGGGGGCAGGGGGCAAGGAGCAAGAGGATTGTTCGTATCCCTTGCTATTCTCTTGCTCCATGCTCCACGCCCCTTGCACCTCTTCTCCATTTATGGAGACGCTGCTTCCCCTGCACCATCCCGGTATGCGGAAGGTGAAGGGGAAGTGTGTCTGCTTGGGCATGGAGAAGCGGAAGGTGATGTCGCCGCTGAAGGGATAATAGGTCTCTTCTGCGATGTGACATTGAGTCTCGCCTGCTTTGAAGTCTATTTCGCTGGGGGCATACATGGCAGCCACGATGGCTTCGTCCTTGCCTCGCATCCAGAGGCGGGAGGCAAAGTTGGGCATCATGCGGTGCATATTGCCAGCGCAGCATTCGGTCTCGTGCGTCGGTCGGTAAGCCATCCACGTCGAGCCGCGCTTGAAGGAGTTGTTGTCGGAGTTGCCTGTGCAGATGACTTGGTTGACGGACGAGAAATACTGCACGGCATCGAAGTTCGAGGTGACGGCTCCCGGAGCAGCATTGAAGATGGCACGCTCTATGCGGTCGGCCCACTCTGCCTCGCCTGTGACGGAGAGGAAGTAGCCGAGCGACCAGGTGTAGTCCGTGATGTCGCAAGTCTCGTGAGCCACGTCGATGTCCCGTCCCTGCACGTATTCCGCACTGGTGGGCACGCCGTCGGGCAACAGGTGGTCGCGCTCCAGCTTACGTTCCGCGTTCATGGCAATGCGTAGGTATTCCTCGTTGCCCGTGTAAGCATAGAGCAGCAGAGGCACCTTCAGCATCTCACAGTAGGTGACGCCATGCAGGTGGATGAACTCGTCGCTGCCTGCATCGGTGGCGTCGAACTCGAAGCCGCCTGTCTTGTAGGCTGTCTCAGCCTTCGTCAGCAACGTCTTTGTGCCGGTCTCACCGTAGAGCCACAGCAAGCCCTCGAGGTTGAGGATGTGCCGGCGGCCTTTCACGAAGTCGTTGTTCGTCATGGAGTTGTAGTTGCTGCGCAGCTTTGTCCTGTAGGTGGCGGAAAGGCCGTGCACGTCGAAGTAGGCTTTCATGGCACGCCAGAAGACGGCTTGTGGCCAAAGGCTGCTGATGACGGACGAGCCCAGCCTGCCGTTTGACTGCGGATGGGCCATCGTATATTTGATGCCTTGCTCGCCCTTCGTAATGAGTTCTTCGTCATCGAGGAGATAGCCGAGGCGCAGCAGTCCGTCAGTATAGTAGGCCGTCTGTTCGTATCGCCACCAGTCCTGACCGTAGTCGCCATTGCGCGGTATCTCTCCAGCCCAGAGACAAGTGTTGTAGGGGTAGGAGAGGGCTTCGGGATGTCCTGTGAGTCCCGTCTTCTGCCTTTGCAGGAACTCCAGCAGCCAGCCCTTCGGCTTGATGTCTGCGATGAGGCCTTCCTGGAAGGCAAACTCGGCCCGCACGGCAAGGCAGGCAATAAACACGATGGGCAGTAGGTAAAGTCTCTTCATTGTGCGTCGATTTGTCAGCTTTCGGGTGCAAAGTTACAAAGAAAAGCATAACAAAGCAAGCGTTTTGGTTAAACAAGTGGTAAGTTTTCTGCTAAATGCTCAAGCAAAGGAAGGAAATGTTTCCATGGGGGCTTACTCTAAAGTCCCGAAGGGACGAGAGACCATAGACGGAGAACACCCCCGTCTGTGGTCTTTCGCGCCTTGACTTCGTCGACCTTTGGTTCGGCGCTTTTCCCCGGACAGCAATATATGGAAATAAGTACGTGTACTTGTCGCCATAAGTACGTGTACTTATCCGACTAAGTACGTGTACGAGGGTACGCATGATCTTGTAGGTGCTCTTCTTGCTGTCGGTGCGGTGGCCTGTGTCGGGCTTGAGGTTCTCCACGAGCCGTCCGTCGGCAAAGATGCTGATGCCTTTGTTGTCGCCTTTCAGCTGAATCGTCTCGCGCTTGCCGGGCTTGCCTTTGTACTTGAAGGTGAAGAGATAGCCGTCGCGACTGAAACCGAGCATCCCCTTGATGGGGTCGGAGAGGTAGAAGGTGCTGCGCTCGCTGGTGCAGAGCACAGTTCCGGGCTTCTCGTCGGCCCAATCAATCGTGAACTCGACCATATAAGGATAGCCGATTTGATGGATGGGGAAGAGCGATTTTGTGGGCTCGAAGATGGTTGTGTTGGGCTTCAGGTAGATGTGGTTGACCATACTCTTGCGACCAATCTCATCGGTGAGCGGTCCGTCGCTGAGCCGAGGGGCAAAGTTCATCCATTTCTCCCAAGCCACTTCGGAAGTGTCGCGCAATGCATTCCAGCACTTCTCGCTGATAATCTGCATGGCTGGCAGGATGCGGTCGTGGCAGTCGCCCACGGAAATGCCGTTCTTGATGTAGTCGTTCCAGAGCGCAAACATGCCGCCGTCGATGAGCGGGTCTTGATGGTCGAAGCGTTTGTTGCGGATGAGCGAAGGATTCCAGTTCTTGAAGAGCCAACGGGTGTTGAGGTAGTCGTTGTAGTAGCCGGCTGCGGGCACGATGTAGATGAAGGCATCGGGGATGGAAATCATGTGGAAGCCCTGCTTGTGCATCTCCTCTGGGTCGGCGTAACCATTATACCAAAGGCTCATCAGCACACCGTCGGAAGGCACTGGCGTCACACCTTTCGCATGGGTCAGGCTGCCCCAGAAGACGGGCTGCTTGCCGTACTTCTTGACCTCGTTGCAGAGGTGAACAATCAGTTCGCGGAAGCGCTCGCAGATGGCTGAGTCCTTGTTGCTGTACTCGTCCGTGCCGATGTGGAAGCGTGGGCAAGGGAAGACAGGGTCGGGACCGCCAAGGTACTCGGCATAGAGGCTGTCGAGGAAGGGGATGAGCTCAGGGTTCTCGAGGTCGAGGTGAGCATCGTCGTACTTCTTGGCCGCCAGCGAAGGGCGGTAGTGCGTGAAGGCAAGGCTGTGGGCCGGCACGTCGAACTCTGGGATAATCTCCACGCCCATCTTCTCGGCATAGCGGATGAGGTCGCGCATCTCCTGCTTCGAGTAGCTGCCGTCGATGGCGGTAAGGCCAGGGAAGAAGTCACTCTCCATTCGGAAGGCAGCATAGGTGTCGTCCCAACTGCCCTCGAACTGGTCATTGAAACCATTGTCGTTAAGGTGAAGCTGAAGGGTGTTCATCTTGTAGTACGACATCACATTCACGAGCGAATAGAGGTAGCTCAAGGGATAGAACTTGCGTCCGCAGTCAATCATAAAGCCGCGGATGGGGTAGTCGGGCTTGTCGGTAATGGTGAGGCAGGGGAACGTCCCCTTTGTAATTACGCCTGCATCGTTCTTCGCGAAGTGTGTGTCCTTCATCTGGAGCAAGGTCTGTGCTCCCCATAAAGCACCTTGAGGCGAAGTGGCCTGGACGGTGATGCCCTTCGGAGAGATGGTCAGGCGGTAGCCCTCGCCGCCAAGCTTCTTGTCGGGCTTGATGGAGAGGAAGATGGAAGTGTCTGTCCCTTTCTTCTGCTGAGAGGCTGGGACATCCCATGCTTTTCCCAGGTACTCAGCCACGAACTGCAGCGAAGCATCGTTGTAAGTGACCGACGTGAACTTCGATACCTCGACGGTACCTTGTGCTGGTGTCTGCTCCTGAACGGAAGGGATGCAGAGCGGCTGTGCAGTTGCCTGTCCCATGCCGAGGACGAAAAGCAATGCGGAAAGAATAGTTTTGTGGTTCATGGTTGTTGAAGTTTTTATTATCGTTATTTCGTTATTTCGTTATGACGTGATTACGTTATGACGTGATTTCGGTTTATTGCTTTGGCTAAGCTAAGCTTTCCCGCAGAGCTGGCCGAGCTTGCAGTACTCGCAGGTTTGTGGGTCGGTGGTGCAGGTGAAGGGCTTCTTGGGGTTGAAGATGTCGGCGAGGATGTTCTGCAAGCCTTCTCGGAATGTGTCTGCAATCTGACCGGCAAAGTCATCTACTGTTTCTCCATCAAGCTTGAGCGACGGGTCGTAGTCCTCTTGGCTTGCCTTGATTGGGAAAAAGAGTACGGGCTGAATGGGCTGTGGGGAATCCTTTTGCTCCATTTCGGCTAAAGCATAGAGGAATGTCTGCAAATAGTATCGTTCGTGCGGCTTGTCCAGGCTCACCACGTTTTCCATCTTCACTTTGTCCTTCACCTTGTACGCTCCTGTCTTGTAATCGACGATGCGAAGCTTTCCGTTCATCTCGTCGATGCGGTCGATGCGGCCTCCTACTCTAAGCGTTGAATCTTGAACTTTGACTTCAATCGTCCGCTCCTTCTCTGCGCCGATGATGCGGAAGGGTGCGTGCCGGGCATCGTAGCGGATGAGCTCCTGCAGGTAGCGCAGCAGAACATCATGTGCGATGAGGGTGGAGCCCTTGTAGAGACCCTCTAAATCTCCCTTAAAGGGAGACTTTTTTCCCTCCTCCAAGTGGGAGTTGGTGAGGGTCTTGAAGCGACGGCGAAGCTCGGGCAGGCGGTCGTACTCTTCTGTGGGATGGAACCAGCAGACATCGAAGGCGGTGTGGAGCATCAGCTGGAGTGTCCTGTGGATGGTCTCCCGGATGGCAAAGGTCTTGTCGCAAAGCATGTTGGCTGTGATGGTGTCGGTGCCGTAGCGTTGCTGGAGCCATTCGTAGAAGAACTCAGCTGTGTCGTGGAAGATGTTGCCGATGATGTCAGCCGAGATGCCATCCTCTGGGTCATCCTCCCGACGGATGCGCAGGACGTTGTTCAGGTAGAACTGCATGGGACAGGCCATGTAGGTGTTGATGGCAGAGGGACTGAGCGTGATGTGCTCGCCGTCGGGCAGGCTCTGGTCGTAGCGATGCCGGAGGTTCGCTATCACTTCGGGTGTCTTCTTGACTTCAAGAGGTTGTGTAGCCTTTAGCTTCGGCTCGCTGCGCAGCCAATAGGTCTTGATGGGAATGTCTGTCTCTGCGAGCATTTGCCGCAGGAAGCGTGACATCTCGTGCTGAACGCCGTCGCCGCAGCTTTCGTTATAGATGCAAGTCAAGTGCTTGCAACGCTGTACGAGACGATAGAAGTAGTAGGCATAGACGGCGATGCGATGCCTTTGAGTCGTCATGCCGAATGCCATGCGGAGGGTTTCGGGAATGAATGAGTTGGCGTAGGTGCTTCGCGGCAGGTTGCCTTCCTCGACGGAGAGCAGGAGCATGTGTTCGAAGTCCAGGCAGCGCGTCTCGAGCATACCCATCACTTGCAGCCCTCGGTCGGGTTCGCTGTGGAAAGGTATCTTCTCGCTTGTCATCATCTGGCGCAGCAGGCGACGAATGGTTTGAACTGAGAACTGATAATTGAAATCAGAGAGCTGGGAGCGAAGCAGACAAAGCATCCTGTCGATGCGGAAAGTCGTCTCGCTGTAGAGTTGCTCGAAGAGGTCGAGCTCTTCTATCTGTGCGTAGTGGCGCGCAATCTGCCGCACGAGTGTAAGCAGCCAGTCGAGCAGCTCTGCGGTATTGCCGCCGTGATAGACGAAGCAGTCCTCTTCGTTGAGGAGTTCGAAGAGCGGTTGCCTGCGCAGCGTTTGCTCGAAGGGATAGCGGAAGCGTTTGCGGTTGGCATCATAGCCCTCTATCTGTAGTTTGAGCAGGGACATGATGAGGCCGTAAACCGGCGTGTCGCAGGTGGGGAAGCCCATCGTGACGTTCACCTCCTTTTCTGCTTCGGGGATGGAATGAAGGATGGGTAGCATCAAGCCCTCGTTACAAAGAACGACGGAGAGTGAAGAGTTATGAGTTAAGAGTGAAGAGTTAAGAGTGGAAAGTGAAGAGTGAAGAGTGAAGAGTGAAGAATCAGAGTTACTTTTTTCTTCTGGTTTGTTACTTTTATTCTTCACTCTTAGTTCTTCACTCTTCACTCTTAGTTCTTCACTCTTCACTCTTAGTTCTTCACTCTTCACTCTTAGTTCTTCACTTATATAAGTATTGACGTATCGTGCAGCCGCATTGTCTGTGCTGCAGGCAATGAAGGTCACGTCGCTGAGGTGGCTGAAGTTGTCGAAGACTTCCGTGTCGCTGATGGCGCAGGGGAAGTCGCGCAGGTTCTGCTTCATAAAGTAGCCTGCCTCATAGTCTGTGTCCGGGTTGCAGTAGTAGATGTCGTAGTCCCAATAGAAGCGGGCCTTGTTTTCTCTTTGTACGAGGCTCATCATGGTGTGCTCCACGCTGTTCAGCACGTTGAAGCCAGCGAAGACGATGGCGCGTTTGCCGTCGAGCAGTTGCTGGATGAGGCTTTCGTCAGCCTGCATTGCCTCCGTGACGTGGCGGAAGAGTGCGCCTTCCCACAGCTTCCCTTCGGCAAGGAGGCGCTCGTGGAGCTTCGTGTAGATCTCGTACATGTGGCTCCATGTGTGGAGGAACTTCTCCTGAAGCCGAGTGCTGTTCTCCAGCGAGAAGCGTCCGAAGAAGCGTTGCAGCGTCTCGCGCTGGTTCTCATCGAGGTAGTCCAGGTTCTTGAGGCGCTCGTGGTCGGCGATGTTGGTGAAGATGGCTTGTGCGTTTGCCAGGTGCTTGTCGATGTCGTCGAAGTCAGCCATCAGCACCTCTCCCCAGCTCCAGAACTCGTCAATCGTCTCTGTGTAGTCGGGCCCCAGCACCTCCTGCATGACGCCGAAGAGCTGGCAGATGCACTCCAGCGGGTCTGCCACCTGTATGGGCGTGAGAGCCTGGAAGAGGTCGCCCATCGTGCAGTAGGCTGGCGTCCAGACAGGCTTGTCGCTGAGAAGGGCGAGCTCGCGGCTGAGGAACATGCCGGCACGCTTACCGGGGAAGACCACCGTGACGTCGCGCATGTCATTCGAGAAGTGCGCCAGCATGTCGGCTGCTATGAGACTAAGGAAACTCTTCATTTGGCTCAGGTCTTTTTATGCTGTTATCACATAGACAGGTGCAAAGTTACGAATAAGCGGGCATATATGCAAATTAGATTGCGCTAAAGACCCGACACTCCAAGTAGTGGAGTTTGATTGTTCATGTACTTGCAATTGCATATACATGAACATGCAATTGCAAGTACATGAACAATCAAACTATTAGGCCTGTTATCTTTTCTTCTTTTCCCTGTTTAATATAGAATGATGTACTTATACGTTTTGAATCTTTCCCAACATGATGTACCAGATGTGGCCTTTCACGTTGTGCCCGGGATACATTTGCTTCATAAGGTTCATGTACCTGCGGACCTGATTGCCATAGTCGCGGTTGGGATGCCCAAACTTGTAGTCGATGACGGTGATGCTGTCGTCTGTCATGACGACGCGGTCCGGACGCAGGACGCAGGGCAGGCCGTCTTTCTCGCTGATGCTGGCAATGCCGCATTCGTTGTAAACCGTGTTCTCTTCCCTGAACCACGAAGCGACGAGCGGATTGCGGAACCCTTCTTTGATGCGCGACGCGATGGTGTCCCATTCCTCGTCCTTGCCGATGCTCCCCTCGCGGGCTTCGCGGAGCACTTCGTCGAGCTGGCTGACGTCGTTGATGCGGCTGAGCGCTTCGTGCATGAGCTTGCCTATCTCGCGCTGGGAGAGGGAGAGTGAGCTTGCTGCCGCTGTGCCTGCTCCTTCATTTGCATTCAGGTCGGTAGAAGCTTCTTCATCCTTCATTCGCTCCAGGTAGTCCTGTGTCAGGTTGCTTTGCTGGAAATAGAGCTTCGGGTTCCTCGTGACGACCTTCACGTCGATGGCATCTTCGTCGCGGTGCTCGAGGTGAAGACGGTTCCCTTCCTTCTTGCCCTCCTTCTTGACTTCCGTGAAAGGCTTGCCTACCTCATAGGCAAAGAGCTCCTCGCTTGTGTCGTTGTCGTCGTCCCTCAGCGTCTTGTAGATGAGGTCGCCCGCTGTGCCGGACTTTATCTTGCCCCAGACATAGAGGTTGCATTCGGCGCGTGTGAAGGCGACGTAGAGTGTGTTGAGGGCATCGACGCGCCGTTCCAGGTGCTCCTCTTCGTAGTTCGGGGCGAAGACGGAGCTCCTGACGTCGCGCGAGTAGATGGATATAGGCAATGCGCCGAGCTCGTTATAGGGCGCCGTGTCTGTATTGCACCAGAGGATGTCGCCCTGCCTGTCGCTCTCGATTTGCCAATGGCTGAAGGGCAGCAGGACGGTGTGGAACTCCAGACCTTTCGACTTGTGGATGGTCAGGATGCGGACGCCCGCGACAGCCGAACCGGGTACAGGACGCATGTGGAGCTTCTCATCCCAAGCCGTGAGGAACGTCTGGATGTCGGGAGCTCCGGCATTGCGCAGGTGGTTCTGCAGCTCGTCGAGGAAGGTCAGCACATAGACGTCCTCGCCCTCGATGGCGTCGAGCGAGAAGATGTGCCACAGCCTTTCGGCCAAGAGGTAGAGCGGCAGTTGCAGCAGCTCGTCCTTGTGTGCGGTGAATGCCTCCGGCAAGACCTGCTCTGCTTCCTGTGAGGCGATGCTTTGGATGGTGGCGTCCGTCTTCCCCTGTACGTCCTGAAGATAGTGCATCATCAGGTACTTCTCGGAGATGCCGTCGGTGTGGTTCTTGTCGATGAGCAGACGCATGGCCGCCACAATCATTCGTACGCTGACGGATGCATCGAGCAGGAAGGCTTCGTCGCTGACGAGCCGGATGCCAGGTGCGTAGAGGCTGAAGCCTTCGATGAGCTGCTGCGTCATCAAGTTCGTGCGGACGAGGATGGCTATCTTGCTGAGGTCGAGACCGCCAGCCTGCAACTGCCTGATTTGCTCCGCCATGTCGCAGATGGTGTCCTGAAGGTAGTCGTCGGTCTCCTTGAACAGTTTGATTCTGACGTAGCCCTTCTTGTCTGCCTTCTTTGCCACTTGCCCGACTTCCTTATAGATGTGGCTCAGCTTGATACTGGCGTCGGGCTTTATCTCGTCGAGCAGTTTTGCAGCAATCGGGAAGAAGGCATTGTTGAAGTCCACAATGACTTGGTGGCTGCGGAAGTTCGTGTCGAGGGGTTGGGGGTCGATGTGGAAGCGTTGCAGCTCCCTTTCTTGCTCTATGCCGTAGAGGATTTTCCAGTCGCCGCTTCGCCAGCGGTATATGCTCTGCTTGATGTCGCCAACGAGCAGTCCCTTCCCTCCCGAAGCGAGCTTCTCGAAGAGGAGCTTCTTGAAGTTCTCCCATTGCATACGGCTTGTGTCCTGAAACTCGTCGATCATCACATGGTTGATGAAGGTGCCTGTCTTCTCGAAGATGAAGGGCGCGTCGCTGCCTTCGACCATTTTGCTCAGCAGGGCAGGCGTAGAGCTGAGCGTGAAGCGTCCGGCATCGCCATCTATCTCCCGTGCCCTCTCGTCTATGTTTTCCAGGAGGCGGAGCAAGCCAAGATGCCTTAAGGCAAGTGTTGCGGAGAGGTAGTCCTTGCGGCATCTTTCATAAAGGGCAATAAACTCAGCAAGACGAGCTTGCAAGTCGAATGTGCTTGAATTTTGAATTTTGAATTTTGAATTATAAATAGATTTCCCTGGTCCTTCGCTCTCCATTGCCCTTGCTTTCTTGAGGAACGAGCAGAGGTTCTTTCCGTAGCTGATCTGGGTGTAGTCCTCAATTAGGTCCATTACGTTGTCCACGGCTTCCTGCACCTCTCTCTCTGCCTTCTTCCTGATGGCTTGCATCTTGCTCTTGAAGGTCTTGATGACCTCAGCATCGCTGATGCGTGCCAGCTCTTCCTCGCTGCGGCTCTGGTATTCCTCGCGGAAGATGTTTCCTGCAAAAGCTTTGAGCGGCCCCACGATGTCCCACTTGTCGCCGCTGTCCATCTGTTCGCGGACGTAGTCCATCACCCATCGCCTCACCTCGGGCTTGCTGTCCATCGTCTCGATGAGGCTGTCCACGGCACTCTCTATCACCTCGTCGTGTGAGATCTCCACTTGCAGGTTGGCGGCAAGGCCAAGCTCGCGGGCCATGTTGCGAAGGATGCTTTGGAAGAAGGAATCGATGGTCTCAACGCGGAAGTGCGAGTAGTCGTGCAGGATGGCAGTAAGGATTTTGCCTGCTTGCAAGCGAAAGGCCCCCTCTAACTCCCCCTTAAAGGGGGAGGACTCCCTCCCTTTAAGTGAGGGCTGGGGTAGGTCTTTGACCTTCTTCTTGATGGCCTCCATATAAGGTTTCGACTCCTCCAGTCCCATCTTGAGGCCGTACAGCGTTTCCAGGATGCGGCTCTTCATCTCGGCAGTCGCCTTGTTGGTGAAGGTTACGGCCAACGTGTGGACGAACTCATTCTCGGCATGAGGTTCCAGTAGCTGCATGATGTATTCGACGGCAAGCGTAAACGTCTTGCCGGAACCAGCCGATGCCTTGTATATGGTGAGAGACTGCTCCATGAAACGTCAGATTTTGCACAAAGTTACGGAATAAAGTGATAAGAGGAAAGAGAAAAGGGAAAAATATAAGGGCTGAGTGCTGAAAAACTTCCTTATAGAGTCAATTATTCTCCATTCTTCATTCTCCATTCTTCATTTTTTCGTACCTTTGCAGGCAATTTGAGTTTACAACACTTAATCTTTAACTTGAATATGTCAGGCTATTTAGTAAGCGATACACGCAAGGTGACGACTCACCGTCTTATAGAAATGAAGGAGCAGGGGCAACAGATAGCCATGCTCACATCTTATGATTATACCATGGCTCAGCTTGTGGATGGGGCTGGCATTGACATCGTGCTCGTTGGCGACAGCGCCAGCAACGTGATGGCCGGCAACATGACAACGCTGCCCATTACGCTCGACCAGATGATTTACCATGCCCGTAGCGTGGTGCGTGGTGTGAAGCGTGCCCTTGTCGTTTGCGACATGCCTTTCGGCACCTATCAGGTCAATGCGACGGAAGGCGTGAAGAATGCCATCCGCATCATGCAGGAGAGCGGTTGCGATGCCCTCAAGCTGGAGGGAGGCATAGAGATACAGGAAACCATACGTGCCATCCTCGATGCTGGCATTCCCGTAATGGGACATCTTGGCCTTACGCCGCAGAGCATCAATAAGTTCGGCACTTATGCCGTCCGTGCTAAGGAAGAGGCAGAGGCCGAGAAGCTGCTTAGCGATGCCAAGCTGCTCAGCGAGATGGGCTGCTTCGCCATCGTGTTGGAGAAGATACCCGCTGCATTGACAAGGAAGGTATGTGAGCTGGTGAAGGTGCCCGTCATCGGCATCGGCGCAGGTCAGGCTGATGGTCAGGTCCTGGTCGTCCACGACATGCTGGGCATGAACAAAGGCTTCTCGCCCAAGTTCCTCCGCCGCTATGCCGACCTCTCAACCGTCATTACCGATGCCGTCGGTCAGTACATCACCGACGTCAAGGCAAAGGACTTCCCCAGCGAAGAGGAGTCGTATTAGAAGCTGAAGCAGATGCCGAAGCTGGGCGTTATCTGGTGCAGGCTGCGTTTGAAGCTACCCTGTTTTTCCACCATATAGACAAGGTCTTCTGATTCGACTTCTGGGTGCTGCAGTATGTAGTTGGCCTCGTCAACAAGGCTTAAGCTCTGGTATACGTAGTCGTAGCGGGTGCGGGTGAAGTCGTAGTCAAGGCAGATGCGCCAAACGATGTTGTGCTTCAGGGCATAGGAGAAGCTGACGCCTGTGCCGAAGATGAAGCTGCCCCGTCCGTCCAGGTCAATGCCCTTGATGCGGTCGTAGGTGTTGATGTCCTGCAGATTTTCCATTTTATCTATCTCGGCGAGGAAGTTATCGACCTTCTTCTGATAGTCGTTGTCAGTGCCTGTCATGTCTGCTACGTACCATACGTCGCCTGACTGCCTATGGCCAAAGAGCAACTTGCCGCCCAAGCTCATCCGCTTGTTCAGCGGTAGCTGGCCATAAACGCCGCCCATGATGTCGAAGCTCGACAGTTGGTCCTTGTATGTGTCGGTGCTGCTGCGGTAGTCAGCATCTTTTGGATTGGGACGCGTGTACTGGTTGGTTGCTGGGTCGTAGTGCATCTGGCCGGCTGTCCACACATCGTCCGTGCCTTTCCATTTCGGGGTGACGGTCGTGCTGTTGACGCGTGCCCTTACGCCAAAACCCAGGTAGGGATTGATGAAATAGGCAGCTTCTGCCCCTATCACTGTGCTGACGCCTTGCTTGATGCTGAGTGGACCGCCTGCTTCAGGGATTTCGTCGGGTATGCTCTTGGTGCCCAGCATGAAGCCTGTACCTGCTTGCAGCGAGAAGAACGACGGGTGCTCGCTCAGGTCGTTCAGGTTATCCATCTCGCGTCGCAAGGTGTATTTGTCCTTGAAGATGAGGTCGGAGATGGCGTAACCCAGCTCTGTGGAGAGGATGCCGATGCCTGCTCCTGTCAGCACGTCGCTCACCCAGTGACGGTTGTTCATTACGCGGAAGGTGGCGATACCTGTGGCAACGGCATAGCCGCCGACGCTGTACCAGAGGCTACGCGTCAGACCGTACTCCTTGTGAAGAATGGTGGCAGCCATGAAGGCTGTTGCGGTATGGCCGGAGGGGAAGGAGTTGGCGGTGGAACCGTCGGGACGCATCTCTTTGGCGGAGTATTTGATGCAATTGACGATGCCTGCCATGATAACGCCGGAGAAGGCATTGCTTACCAGCATACGTCCCCATTGCGAGCGACCTTGATAGCCGGTTGCCTTCAGACCGTAGGTGAGTGCCAACGGTGCCCATTGGATGTAGTCGTCGGCCCTGTTGTGGAAGCCTGTGTTGATGTCGCTGTTTATCTTGCGTACATCCCTTTTGATGGCGTGGGCGGTGATGCCGAGAACGATGTAGGGCACACTGGCAAGCGTGAGGTCACGCTTCACGGTCCAGTAGCGCTCCTCCTTGCTTACGTCTGTGGCCTCAGGCGCAATGGACGTATAGCCTGCGACGTAAGAGTTTTGGCACATGATGGAGGCAGGCATGGGCTCCTCCTTGATGTTGAGATTGGCACGTTCCTGACGGATGCCGTCCAATGTGGTCGGCAGTGTCCAATGCAATTGAAATTCACCTTCTCCTTTGGAGAGGGTAGGGTTGAAGCTTGCGAAGCTTTGAAGCGAAGCAACCAAAAGGATGAAAGGGAGTAAGTGCTTTAACATATCTTTAAGATTTTTTGCAAAGATATGAAAAAGATTATAGATTAAGAAGAGTTAATTAAAGTTTTTTTATATATTTGCAGGGAAATTACTCACATTAGCAGTATATATATATGGTAAAAAGAAAGAATCTCCCCTTGAAGTGGGCATGGTTGTCCCTTCTTCTCCTCTTCAGTTTGTCTTGTCAGGCATACGAGTTTATCTATGGCGACGACACACGTCCAGATACACCTTTTGCCAAGGATGTGGCTGGTGGTTGTCTGGTCATTGATGCCGATGCTCCCGACCCGTCGGTCATCCGTGTGGCAGACACCTACTATGCGGCTGCCACATCGGGCAACAGGCATCAGGCCTATCAGCGCTATCGCTCGAAGGACCTGCTGACGTGGGAGCCGATGGGCTTCGTCTTCGACGAGTGGCCCGAATGGACCTGCGGCAGCTTCTGGGCACCGGAGCTCTTTGACCTTAATGGCAGGATTATGTGCTACTACACGGCTCGGCAGAAGAGCGACAGCACAAGTTGTGTCGGTGTGGCAATGGCGGATGGTCCCGAAGGGAAGTTCAGGGACTATGGACCTTTGGTGCGTACCACCAACGAAGCCATCGATGCCTTTGTCTTCCGCGACGGAGAGCAGCTCTACATCTCGTGGAAGGCCTATGGCCTTGACCCAAGTCACCGCCCCATCGAATTGCTTTGCCAAAAGTTGAGCGCCGATGGTCTGCACCTCGAAGGCGAGCCTTTCATGCTCCTCCGCGATGATGAGCGGCAAGGGATGGAGGGGCAATGCATCTTCCGGCAGGGCGAATGGTGGTACATCCTTTATAGCATCCGCGACTGCTGTTCGCCGAAGAGCGACTATGCCGTCAGCGTCGCCCGCAGCCATTCTCTGCAGGGCCCGTGGGAGAAGTACGAAGGTAACCCCATCCTGGAAGGAGAACCAGAAGGGGCTGGCTCTATGCAGAGCTGCGGTCACGGCACGATGGTTCGCACACCCAAAGGTGGGATGTTCTACCTCTGCCACGCCTACTACTGGAACCGCTACAAAGAAGGTCGCAAAGCTGTCCTCTTCCGCCTCGAAATAGGGAAAGATGGATGGGTACACAAGAAGGTTAAGAATTAAAAGTTAAGAATTAAAAATTAAGAATTAAAAGTAAAGAAGTTCTCCTCTAAATCTCACCTAAGTGAGACTTACTGACTGGATACAATAGAAGCCCCCACAATGTGGAGGCTTCCTTCTTTATCGTAAGGTGTAAGGTTTCAGTTTTTTACCTTTTCACCTTTTTACTTTTTCACCTTTTAGACGATGCCTTGCGCCATCATAGCTTTAGCAACCTTCATAAAGCCGGCAACGTTGGCACCCTTCACGTAGTTGACATAACCGTCGGGCTGTGTGCCGTACTTCACGCAGTTCTCGTGGATGTTCTCCATGATCCAGAGCAGCTTGGCGTCCACCTCTTCGGCGCTCCAGCTGAGGCGCTCTGAGTTCTGGCTCATCTCGAGACCGCTGACAGATACACCACCGGCATTCGATGCCTTGCCCGGAGAGTAGAGAATCTTAGCTTCCTGGAAGACCTTGATGGCACCGGGAGTGCTGGGCATGTTGGCACCTTCGGCAACGGCAATCACGCCATTGGCAACCAGAGCCTTTGCCTGCTCCTCGTTCAGCTCGTTCTGTGTGGCACAAGGCAGAGCGATGTCAGCCTTCTCGAACCAAGGCTTAGCGCCGTCGCCAACGTACTTGGCTGTGGGATACTTATCGACATATTCCTTGATGCGGCCACGATAAACCTGCTTCAGCTCCATGATGTAGTCGAGCTTAGCGCGGTCGATGCCGTCGGGATCGTAGATGTAGCCGTCGGAGTCGCTCATCGTCATCACCTTGCCGCCGAGCTGCAGAACCTTCTCGGCTGCGTACTGAGCCACGTTGCCTGCGCCGGAGATGAGCACCTTCTTACCTTCTACGGTGTCGCCCTTCGTCTTCAGCATAGCACGGAGGAAATAAACGGTGCCGTAGCCTGTTGCTTCGGGACGGATCAGCGAACCGCCGAACTCGAGACCCTTGCCTGTCAGCACACCGCTGTACTCGCGCGTCAGCTTCTTGTACATGCCGAACATGTAGCCTACCTCACGACCGCCTACGCCGATGTTACCTCGGCGTTGCTCTTACCGCGAGGGCTGAAGTCGGAGCCGCCCTTGCCGCCGCCCATAGGCAGCGTGGTCAGCGAGTTCTTGAAGGTCTGCTCGAAGGCCAGGAACTTCAGGATGCCCAGGTTCACACTCGAGTGGAAACGGATGCCGCCCTTGTACGGGCCAATGGCGTTGTTATGTTGAATGCGATAACCCATGTTGGTCTGAATCTGACCCTTGTCGTCCATCCACGTCACGCGGAACTGATAGACACGGTCGGGAATGCAGAGACGTTCGATGAGGTTCACCTTCTCGAACTCAGGGTGCTTGTTGTACTCTTCTTCGATAGTGCCCAGCACTTCTTCTACTGCTTGATGATACTCGGGTTCATTGGGGAAGCGTCTTTTCAGATCTTCCAAGACTTTCTTTGCGTCCATAGAATAAATAATTAGTTTAGCTAATGGTTGTTGTTTGTTATCCGGGTGCAAAAGTACAGCAAAAAGTTCAATCCTGCAACTTTTTGAAAGGGGAATTTAAGAATAAGTCGCTTTTTGTTATACTATCCTGCATAAGCAAGCGGAAAGATGCATATTTCTGCACTTTCATCTGCACTTTGTAAGGCAAGGGCACAATTGGCGAGAGTGGAACCGGTCGTCATTACGTCGTCCACCAGGACGAAGCGCTTGCCGCGCCACTCGTCGGGAACGGAGGCCTTGTAGATGCCTTCTGCGTTCTTGATGCGTGCCTCGCCCTTGAGTTTTGTCTGCGAAGTGCGGTTCTTCGTGCGTCGGAGCAGGTTCAGCACGGGCAGTCCTGTGACCTCCGACATGCCTCGTGCCAGCATCTCAGACTGGTTGTAGCCGCGCCTCCACCGCTTTCGCCAGGTCAGGGGGACGGGCACCAGAGCATCGATGTCACTCCAGAAGTTCTGGCTCTGAGCTTCTGTTGCTGCCCATCGTCCCAGCTTGATGGCGAGGTCGCTCATGCCGTGGTATTTGAATTCAATGATGAGGCTGTGGTAGGGCGAATGGTGGTTGTAGGCCAGGAAGGTCGTGGCGCGTCGCACGTCGGCTCTGTCCCAGACCAACCGCAGCAGATTGTTGTCCTCATGGCCGGCAATGCGGTAGCGAGGCAATCCGATGGCGCAGAAGGCACACATGACGTCCTCCGTCTCCATCATCAGCTTTCCGCACACCGGACATAGCCTTGGCAGCAGCAGTTCCTTTATGTCTCTGAGCAGACTCATCGCGCGCGTATAATATAATAATGTATAGCGTTAAGCAAACGGACATTCTTGTGCAAAGTTATGACAAATTTGCTTAAAAGCTGTTATTTCTCGCGTGAAACTTCTCTTTATCTCGCGAATTATCCTTATCTTTGTCGTGTAATATGTGCAGAAAGCAACGATAACATCAAAAACTATAAAGATTATGACTACATCAATTAAAGACCTCAATCCTCAGATTATCTGGAAAAACTTTTACCTCTTGACGCAGGTTCCGCGCCCAAGCGGACACCTCGAGAAGGTGCAGCAGTTCCTGCTCGACTGGGCAAAGGAGCACGGCATCGAAGCCTTCAAGGACGGTGCCGAGAACATCGTGATGCGCAAGCCAGCCACGCCGGGCCGCGAGAATGCGAAGACGGCGGTGCTGCAGGCCCACATGGACATGGTGCCGCAGAAGGTGGACGAGAGCACCCATAACTTCGAGACCGACCCCATCGAGACGTACATCGACGGCGACTGGGTGAAGGCGAAGGGCACGACGCTGGGCAGCGACGACGGTATGGGCGTGGCAGCCATCATGGCGGTCATGGAGAGCACGGACATCAAGCACGGCCCTCTCGAAGCCCTCATTACGGCAGACGAAGAGACGTGCATGTACGGCGTCAACCATCTTTCGGCTGACACGCTGAAGGGCGACATCCTCCTGAACATCGACAACGAGACGATGGGCGAGTTCGTGATTGGTTCGGCAGGCGGCGTCAACATCAACGCCACGATGCAGTACAAGGAGGTTGCCCTGGAAGAGGGTGACATTGCGGTCAAGGTATCGCTCAAGGGCCTCCGTGGTGGTCACAGCGGACTGGAAATCAACGAAGGCCGCGCCAATGCCAACAAGCTGATGGCTCGCTTTGTCCGTCAGGCGATTGCCGACGATGAGGCGCGTCTCTGCTCATGGCAAGGCGGCAATATGCGCAACGCTATTCCCCGTACGGCAACCGTCGTGATGGCCGTTCCTCTGGAGAACTACGACGACTTCTGCGAGCTGGCCGAGTATTGTCAGCAGGTATATACCGACGAGTTCCGCGGCGTAGAGGAAGGCATCACGCTGTCTGTCGAGACGACGGCCATGCCTGCTGGTCGCGTGCCGGAAGAGATACAGGACAACCTGGTCGATGCTATCATGGCTTGTCACGACGGTGTGCTGAGGAACATCCCCAGCATCCCATCGGTCGTAGAAACGAGCTCCAACCTCGGCATCATCAACATAGGTGGTGGCGAGGCAAGCATCCTCATCCTGGCTCGCTCAAGCAACGAGACGATGATGGAGTACATCCAGGAGATGCAGGAGAGCTGCTTCGCTATGGCAGGCATGAAGGTGGAGTACGGCGGACAGTACGGCGCTTGGCAACCGAACTTCGACAGTCCCATCGTAGCCAAGATGGTGGAGGTCTATCGAAAAGTCCTGGGCGAAGAAGCTCAGGTGCAGGTGTGCCATGCAGGACTGGAGTGCAGCATCATCGGCGGCGTTTATCCGAAGATGGACCTCGTGAGCTTCGGTCCCACGTTGCGCAGCCCGCACACCCCCGACGAGCGTTGCAACATCCCGAGCGTTGCGAAGTTCTGGCCGTTCCTCAAGGCTCTGCTCGAGGAGATATAATGCCGGAACGCTCAAGATGACAGGTAAAGTTGCTCCATGCTGCCAACCTAATAGTTTGATTATACATGAACATGCAATTGCATGTTCATGTATATGCAATTGCAAGTACATGAACAATCAAACAACTTAACACGCTAAGGTATGAAACACCTCCTTGCTTTCCTCGTCGCTTTGTGTTGCGGACTGAGTAGCTTCGCCAGCAAGACGGAGCCGGTTGTCGTGGCTTACGTCACGTCTTGGTCGAAGGTCATGCCCGACCCGACGGTGATGACGCACATCAACTACGCTTTCGGGCACGTCAATGAACAGTTCAACGGCGTCCGCATCGATAATGAGCAGCGGCTTCGCGACATCGTCAGCCTGAAGAAGCAGCAGCCCAAACTGCGCGTCATGCTCAGCATAGGAGGGTGGGGCAGCGGTCGCTTCAGCGAGATGGCAGCCTCGGACGAGAACCGCATAGCCTTTGCCAAGGACTGCCGCCGCATCTGCGACGAGCTGGGACTGGACGGCATCGACATCGACTGGGAGTACCCCACGCAGAAGAGCGCCGGCATCAGCGCCTCGCCGCAGGACACCGAGAACTTCACCCTGCTGATGCGCGACCTCCGCAAAGCCCTGGGCAGCAAGCTCTGGCTCACCCTTGCCAGCGTTGGCAGCGCACAGTTCATCGACTTCAAGAGCTGCGTGCAGTACCTCAACATGGTCAACGTCATGGCCTACGACATGGGCAACGCGCCCAAGCACCACTCGGCGCTCTACCGCTCGAAAATCGTTGGCTGGCTCTGTGCGTCGGATGCTGTCGAGGCTCATCGCAAGGCTGGTGTACCCGACGAGAAGATTGTGCTGGGTATGCCTTTCTACGGAAGGGGCAAGAGCGGCGTCTATATGAAGTATCGTGACCGCGACAAGCACACAGAGACAGAGGTGTGGAGCAACACATCGAAGGCACCCTTCCTCAAAGATGAGAACGGCGAGTTGGTCATCGGCTTTGAGAGCCCGAGGTCGATTGCCGCGAAGTGTGCCTACATCAAGCAGCAAGGCTTGCGAGGCGCGATGTATTGGGAATATGCCGACGACAACGAACAGGGTGACCTGCAAAGAGCCGTCTGGCAAGGTGTCTTGCAAAGCGACAAGCAGCGGAGCAAGGCCTGTCAGAAGGCGGCACAGCGTCTGGCTTCTGTCCTGAAAGAGAATCAGAAGCGAGAAGACATTTCGCCCGACAGTTTCTTCTACGACTGGCGGCAACTCAAGGCTGAGATGCTCGCCGAGAAAGACCCGACGGCTCAAGCCATCTATCGTGCGGCGATGGCTCACATGCTTTGCCAGAACCGATGGCGTTCGCAAGGCTACGGACGCAAGACCTCAAGCCACCCCGACAGCATACAGGAGTGGAGCATTCAGGAATACAATGACAATGCCATCAAACTCTATGCCCAGGCTATGCAAGACCCTGATGCCTTGCACCGTTGCAAAGTGGCAAACATAAAGCCTTTGGCTGTGCCGGGCAAGGACGACGCCATCTTCAACGGCGACCTGCTCTATCTCATCTGGCAGACTTTCCAGGATGATTGCTCTGCAAGGGGGAAAGGTCTTTTCCCGCATTACACGGACATCATAGACGTTTACCGCAGGCATGGACAGAGAGAGGCGGCATTGTTGCTACGCATCGATTCGCTCGAAGAAGCCCCAGTCCAAACCTCTCCTCGGGTAGGGAAGCTTTCGGATGCCAATCACCTCTCATCAGGGGAGAAGTCGAGGGAGGAACTTTTGCTTCGTCTTCGCGATGAATATATCGACTTACCCGCTTGTGCCGACGTCTTTATGCTGCTTGCCAAGCTGCCAGGCAAGTCGAATCAGGAGCGGCAAGACCTGCTGGAAGAAGCGTTGCGACGCTATCCCAAGAGCCGGCAGGCAAACGAACTGAAGAACCGCATCGCAGAGCAAGGACTACGACATCCCCTTGGAGATTAAGAACATGCAGTCGGGCAGCATCGCAGTCTATCGTCTGCCGATTGGCTTTAAGTTCAGCGATGATGACAAGGCAGGGACAAAGCTTGAACAAGTACGCGCAAACGGTACGCTCGTGGAGACTTTGCCCATTTCGATGGAGGGTGTCGAGGTCCTCGAAACAAAGAAAGATACCTTGCGCTGGCACTCGCCTGGCTTCGGATGCTATGCCTTTGTCTTGGATGGCACGACTCAGGAAAAGACCCTCTCTAACTCCCCCTTAAAGGGGGAGGACTCAGGGAAGAAAGCCTCCCCTTTAAGGGGAGGTTTGGAAGGGTCTTCAAGTGTTGTTTGCCAGTTCGATGTTTCGGCCCTCACCTTTATGAATGTCTCTATGCCCGACGGCAAACGGCGCATTATGGTGACGGACGCGATGAGCGGCGAACCGCAGCAAGGCGTCAAGGTTGTGTTCTACAATAGGACACAGCAGGAATACACCAAGCTCGAGGAACAGACTACCGACAGCCGAGGCATTGTTGAGGCTTCTTTCGACGACAACAAACGTAGTCTGTATGTTGAGCTTTCGCGAGGCGAGGACAAGGCTTTCGGCAAGAAGAATCTGGGGTGGCGCTATTATTACGACAAGGACGAAGACCTCCATCATCGAGCGCCAAAGGCAGAGGAAAGAACAGACCTGAAGCTCACCCTTATCGATGCGAACGGTCAGGAAATCATGGAACACACCTTGAAGACCGACGAGTTCGGTTCCCTGACGGACAGCCTGCAATTGCCCGAAACAGGTTTGCCAGGCAGCTACCACATCCGCCTCGACGGCTGGCTCCACTATTTCCGCGTCGAAGAGTATCGTCGTCCCACTTTCCAAGTTGAGATGGACGAGGCTCCGGCCATCACACTTCCAGTTGACAGCATTACCTTGACAGGCAAGGCATTGACGTACAGCCAGTGGCCGGTTGCTGGGGCGAGGGTTACAGGAACTTACCAATGGCAGCAAAGTTGGTTGTACAAGCGTTTCAACCCAAGCGAGGCACACGACATTGACACCCTTTACACCGACGATGAAGGCAAGTTCAGTATCACCGTTCCCGTATCGAAGGAGCTGACGAAGGAAGACTTGCGATGGGGTCAGACGCTTCAGCTCTCTGTCGATGTGCTGAGTACTGAAGGCGAAACGCAGCAGGGCAGCATCCGAGTACCGCTTTGCAGCACGCCACTTCGCATGAGTGGCAACGTGCCGGAACAGCAGAACCGCGAGTCTTTGAGGCCGTGGCGCTTCGACCTCTATTCAAGCAACGACAAACCAGTAGAGGGCGATGTCCTTTGTTTCCTGTCGCAAGATGGGAAGGAAGTCAAGAACTTCTACATCCCGGCAAACTGCGACACCATTCCCGACGTGCTTCGAAGCCTTCCTTCCGGCGTGTACGACCTCGTGGCAAAGGCCGGAGGTCAATGGTCTTCCCTTCGGTCAGGCGCAGGCGGAACAATGGTCAATGGCCAATGGTCAGCGGGCGATACCGCATCTTATAAAGCTAGCTTCACCATCTTCTCCATCACCGACAAGCGTCTCATTGGCAAGCACAACCTGTGGCTCTACACACCTTGCGACACCATCTCTGCCGAAAAGCCAGCCCGCTTCCAGATAGGCACCACCTTGCCCAATGCATGGATTTACTGCATCATCAATGGCGAGAACGGCATCGTGCGCGACACCTTGCTGCACTTCTCCGACCAAGCGATGCTCGTAGAGGTGCCTTACGAAGAACGCTTCCAGCATCATCTGGCTGTCTCGGCATTCCTCATCCACGAAGGAAACTTCGAGGAGGAAAGTCTTCACTTCCGCTTT
>OMSJ01000151.1 GCA_900313705.1 uncultured Prevotellaceae bacterium | reverse complement strand
CGAGTGGACTGGCCTGCTGAAAGCTTACAGCTACAATCAGGAGCCCAAGCGCTTCAAGATAAACGGACAGTACGGTTGGAGCCCGAAGGTGCTGCATCCGTTCACGCAGGATGCCTCCATCCTGACATCCAAGCAAGTCTGGTACAACGGTTCGGAGGACAACAAGTGGGCCATCAACAAGGATGGCTACTACCGCATCCGCATCAACGTCTTCGAGGAAACCATCGAAGGCGAGTACCTAGGTGCAGAAGAGCCCGACGGCATCGAAACAATTGATAATGGAAAACGGGAAATGGAAAGCGACGACGCTATTTACAACCTCGCAGGCCAACGCCTCAGTAAACCTCAGCGCGGGCTGAACATCATCGGCGGCAAAAAGGTCGTGATTAAGTGAGAGGAGAATAAAGCTTGCTTGAATTCTCCCGAACGATAGCGAGCTCGAATAGGATTCAAGGCCGTGATTAAGTGAACGCAGATTCTCCTTTTAGCTTTTTCACCTTTTATCTAACTCTCTTCCCGTCGGGGGAGAACGTCATGCCGTCCTTGACGATGTAGAGATGCCCGTTGCGGATGACCTTCTGCGTGCCAGTGGTCCTCTCTGCCTTCACCTCCGTCAGCCCGTCGGCGAGTTCCGTCACAAGGCTTCTCAGGCCAGGCTCCCTCTGGACGAACCAGTTATAGACAAATTGGGATTGCACCTCGACATCGACGATGTCCAAGATGGTGGAATCCCATCCCCATCGCTCGCCATGATGAGGGTAGGAGCGTGCCAGCCCCTGCCCAAGAGCCGATGACGGGAAGGACAGCGCCAGTTGTCTCATCTGCTCCATCGTCCCAGCTTCCATGGCACGCCAGTATTCGTCGATGTATGTCTCGACGAAGTCCAGGCATTCCTCGTTTTCAAACAGATGTGAGAAGAAGATGCCTCTCTCTCTGTGAGTCCTCGACCATACGTCGGGGTATTGCATACTGGAGTCCATGTCCCATACTGCCGGCATCCGCATCAGCGACGAGGCATCCCTGTTCTGTCTGGCGATGTAGATGTTGGCACCGGCGGCATCGTATGTGCCCAGGATGTCGTGCAGCAGAATCCAGCGGGCAAAGGACCGCACGTCTATCACCTCCGGGTAGTTGCCCGAGGAGACGGATGCCTCGAACCGCTCAATGTCCTCGCGGATGTAGTCTGTCTGTTCCTCCGTAATGTCCTCTTCTTTAGGATATTTGAACGTCCATCCCATGAAGTTTGTCAAGGCAGAGCTGATGCTGAGCGGTTCGTTCCAGAAGTAGGCATTCAGCTCTATGATGTATCCCTCGTCCTTGTCCACATCAATGCGGCAGTCCTTGTCGCGCGTGATGTTCTCCGAGAGGATGTATATGCCTCGGTAGTCATCGTTGACGATGACATTGACGTATTCCACCATCGGGACATACTCCATACCTATCATCCTGCCCAACTGTTCGATGAAATAGCTTCTGATGGAGAAAGAGCAGTTGAGCAGCACCCAGTGCTTGCTCCTTCTGTCCGTGTCGTCGTCCTCGGGAGAGGTTATCAGGTCGGCTTTCTTCTCGAGCTTCACCTTGAAGGGCTTGTTGGCGTAGTGGTAGGCCGAGGTGTTGCCCCTGTGCTTGATGGTCATTCCCGACACGTCTTCAAGGTATTCGCCGCTGTCATACCAGAGCGTGTCGGAGCGGTATATCTGTATCCGCCCGTGTTTGGGTACGATGTCTGTGATGCCTGCACCCACGTACGGCCCAGCCGGATGGTCGATGTTGGTTGAGGTCGGTTCCTCGCCCCCCACTGTCGTAATGCATATCAGTGGCAACCCCAAAGCAGAGTACTTCTTCAGCATACTCTCTGACGTCTGGGCGAAGCAAAAGCTTGGCAAAAGGGACAATATCAGAAAAAGGAGCCTGTTCATCTGATTATGTCAAATCATTGCTACAAACGAAAGAGGACGCATCAAGCTTTTCCATGCCGAAGGGAGAAAGAAGGAAATCATCGACGGTGTGTATCTGAACAGTGCGCTCTTGAAGGCGTGTGATGGCTGTGTCGATATTCTTCAAGGTCTCATAGACCATTTGTAACTTCTCAGTAGACTCGAACTCCATACTTTAGTACTTGTTGCTTAAACACTGGATTCATACCCTCTCTCATGCGAACAACATCAACAGGACACCCCAACAATTCTTCGAGATAGGCTTTCACGCCTGCCCGATTGAACAGGTTGGGTACCATGTCCACGCATACGTCAACATCGCTATCCTCATGCTGCTGCCCTTTAGCCAAGGAGCCGAACAGCATCATGGAGTGGACACCATAGTGTTCGCCAAGATATTGGCGAGTGGAGCGTAGCGTTTCTATAGTCTTTGTTCTGTCTAACATTTTCTTTTGTTCATCTGATTCATGCTGCAAAAATATGAAAAAAACTTGGAAGGACAACATTTGAAGGCAAGAAATTAGCAAAAAACAATCTTTTGACCTCTCTTTCGTCTGTTCTTGTCCCTACCTGCACCCACGTACGGCCCAGCCGGATGGTCGATGTTGGTTGAGGTCGGTTCCTCGCCGTTCACGGTGCTGACGACCACCACAGGAAGCCCGTATCCGAGCACTTCCTCCAATGTCTGAGCTCGGCACGTCGCGGCCTGCAAGGTCAGGAACAGGGCAGCAATGGCAGACAAAGTACATCTTATAATCATATTAGGGCCAGGTCGGTTTCTGTCGCAAAATTACGGCTTTTTTTCTGTACTTGCAAGGAAAATGAGTCCCGTGTGGTCCCAATTTGTGAAGATTTTACCGAAATGGAGGGTTGCACTCCCGTCTGGGCAGCCCGTATTCAAGGCCGAAAACTCTTGACATCAAATACGACAAGACAATGGTGCCTTCGGCCCAACTTCATGCAGTTCCCGTCAAAACTCCCAGTACTTATGACGGTAAGTACGTGTACTTATCGCCATAAGTCCACGTACTTCATGCCATCGCTACACGTCTGATTTGTACACAATCTATGCCTCAATTAACACGATACCATGCCTTGTGTATGCTATCTTAACCTCGTCTCACATAGCGTACCTTCGTAACATTCTGTTTTTCAGTGCAGATTCGATTTGAGGGCTTTTCTTACGTTATGTGGCAACAAAGTCCACAGCACGCAAAACAAGCCCTTAGAAGAGGTGCTTATGCGAATTGTCTTGACAAATCACATACCATGCAATGGCATGTCACCGTATGAGTCTTAGCTTTTTTCGTGCCGCCTGCTTCTAACCGTGGCGGGCAAGCTTGCGCCTGAACTTGCTGTCGTAGATGAAGGATACCAGGGACGTGGGCATGAGGCGGAAGCACATACGCATGAAGGAGTAAATGTATTTGTAGCTGAACCTGCCATAGAGCCTGCTTATGCCATCGTTGTATGCAAGGAACTCACTCCAAGCCTTCTCCCGGCTCCTCCGTCGCATGACCGATGGATTGCGTCGGAAATCCAGCAGGACATCCGGCAGGCTGTTTATCACCCGTCCCCCTGCGGCTGCATCGTACCACATTGTCACATCCTCGCAGATGTGATATTTGCTGCTGTATCTGTAGCCAGCCTTGAAGAAAGATGAGCGGAACATCACTGTAGGA
>OMSJ01000035.1 GCA_900313705.1 uncultured Prevotellaceae bacterium | reverse complement strand
CTTAGGACCGAGTGTCACCTTAACTGCATTTGCCAACTGGTCAACGCCCTGCTTCATCTGCTCGCGGGCATCAATGTTGAATTTAATATCTTTTGCCATAATTTTGTTCCTTTCTTTCGTTATTACGTTATATCGTTATATCGTTATTACGATGCCTTGATTTACGAGAGTATTGCCACTACGTCGCTCTGACGCATGATGAGGTACTTGTTGCCGTCTATTTCTACCTCTGTGCCGGCATACTACGGCAACGATGGTGCCCTTCAGGGGTTTCTCCTTTGCGGTGTCGGGGATGATGATGCCGCCTACTGTCTTTGTCTCTGCGGGAGCGGGCTCAATGAGCACGCGGTCTGCTAATGGTTTTACGTTCATAGCTGTGTTATTATTTGGTTATAAATTTAACTTTCCACCTTCTTTTATACAAACTGTGTGCCAAACTTGCACGATGCGTCAGATTATCTGCCACGACTGACAAAACATGCCAGCACGGACTTCTGACAGTAACTTCGTGTCGGTATGCCAGTACTTCCACGAGAAAACTCCAGTACCACCACGGTAGTACTGGAGTTTTCCTGCGGTGGTACTGGAGTTTGGCTTAGGGATGATGTTCGCAGGACTGCGGATGGCAGACCTGACACGACGGCTTCTGCGCTATTCCTTTCTCGTCTTTCGTATCCGAACAACGAGGAGGACAACAAGCAGCAGCGCAAGGATAGCCAGTGAAGCATAGGCGATGGCCTCCGTGACGTGCACCGTCTGCGGGTCGAAGGTCATAACCACCTCGTGTTCGCCAGCCGGAACCTTGATGGCACGCAGCACATAATTGGCACGGGCTATCTCTGTGGGCTGTCCGTCGATGGTGCAGGTCCAGCCGGGATAGAAGATTTCGCTCAGGACGACGACGCCTCCCTTCTGGCTCCGAACCTTGTAGGTCAGACGGTTGGCCTCGTAGCTGGTCAGCTCTACGGAAGCAGCAACAGACCCCTCCAAACCTCCCCTTAAAGGGGAGGCTTCCTGTCCTGCATCCTCCCCCTTTAAGGGGGAGTTAGAGAGGGCCTGCTCGCGGCCCAGCACTTCGGCGAAGGCTTCATTGACCACAGCCACGTGGCGAAGGTCGGTATTGTGCAGGGCTGCAATCTCGGCATCGGCATCGGGGACGTACTGTATCTCATCCACGAACCAGCCGTTGCCCTGTGCCCAGGGATTCTGTACGGGCAGCTTGCCACCGTCCTTCAGCGGCATGATGACGTACTTCGTGTTGAGCATGTTGAGCACCGGGAAGAGGCTGTCGCCCTGGCAAGCCTCAAGGTGTCCGCCGCTTTGGGCAACGGCACTGTTGATTCTGCCCATCTCGCCCTGCAGGTGCTCCTCGATGAGCTCCTGATAGCGGCGCAGCTTGGCAGGGTGGTAGCCACCGATGCTCTTGTGATAGTAAGAGGTGCTGTTGTCGTTGAAGGTGCTGACGCTCAGGTTCAGCACGCGGTAGTAGGTGTCGGTGTCCTGACAGATGATGCGGTCGGCATCGCTCATGGGGAAGGCCTGTTCGTTGGTCTGCGGACGAGTGAACATGCCGTCGTTGAGGTAACGCTTGTTCACACCCCACATATCGACGAGGCACAGCACGATGATGCCTGCCACCATCGGCGTAGCCTTGAGCTTCTGGAAGCGGTATGCCAGCAGGAGGACTGTGCCGATGGCCACGACGATGAAGCTGCGGAGAGCATCCGCTGTGAACATCGCCCTGCGCATCTCGCTCATGTTGTCCAGGATTTGGCCAGCCATCTCCTGCGGGATGTAGCCAGCCGAGACGTACTGCTGCATGTACATCTGGTCGGAGGTTGAGAGGTAGTTGCCAAAGAAGACGTCCGGCATGAGCCAGAAGAGCAACGCCGCACCACCGGTCAGCGCAAAGCTAATAGTAATATAATGTACGCGCGCGATGTGGTCTTCCCGTCCGCGCAGGCAGTCGGGGTCTTCTACCACCTTCTTCAGAGCCAGCATCGCAAGCAGCGGAATGGTGAACTCGGCAATGACGAGGATGCTGGCCACGGTGCGGAACTTGTCGTACATGGGCACGTAGTCCAGGAAGAAGTCCGTGAAGCCCATGAAGTTCTTGCCCCACGAAAGCAGGATGCTCAGCACGGTAGCTGCCAGAAGGCACCACTTCATCGGACCCTTCACGATGAAGAAGCCAAGCCAGAAGAGCATCAGCACGAAGGCACCGACATACACCGGTCCGCTCGTCCCGGGCTGTTCGCCCCAGTACTGCGTGAAGGCACGATAGACGGGAGCAAAGTCCTGACGGGCATGGCTCATTGCGGTCTTGTTGTCTGCCAGAACCTGACTGGCGCCGCCCTTAGCGTTTGGCACAAGCAAAGTCCACGTCTCGCCGATGCCGTAAGACCACATCGTGATGTAGCTGCGCTCCAGTCCGCTTGAGGTCTGGTCTGCCGGGTCCTTCGTCTTTTGCGTCAGCTCGCTCTTGCTGCGCATACTTTCCTTGCTGTATTCCCAAGTATGATAGAGGTTGCTCAGGTTGATGCAAACGCCCAGGATGCCGCCGACGGCAAAGCAGAGCGTCGCACGAAGCCACTGGGCAAACGCCTTCTTGCGGATGGCATCGATGAGGAAAGCAAGCGACATCAGGCCGATGACGAACAGGAAGTAGTAGCTCATCTGAACGTGATTGCTCAGGACCTGCATCGCCGTGAAGAAGCCTGTCACCACAATGCCCAGTATGTATCGGCCTCTGTAGCACAGCACCATGCCGCCGATGGTCGGGGGAATGAAGCTCAGCGTCAGCAGCTTCCAGATGTGGCCGGCCTGTATGATGATGAAGTAGTAGCTGCTGAAGGCCCACAGCACAGCGCCGAGGGCTGCCATCCAGACGCGGAAGTCGAAGGCACGGAGCATGATGTAGAAGCCCAGCAGCATCATAAAGACGTAGGCAGCGTATGCCGACAGGCCGGGCAGACCAAGCTGATAGACGCGCTCCAGCGAACTCAGTGTCTCGGTACTGCGGTAGCTCGGACTCATCTGGTAGGTAGGCATACCGCAGAAGAGCGTGTTCGTCCAGCGCGTCCGCTCGCCGTTATGTGTAGCTCTGTACTGCTCCATCTCTACGCCGCTGCCCACGCCACCGGTGTGGTCGTGGCCGGTCAGAACCAGCCCGTCGCGAATGGGAACAAGGAAATACACAACGCTGACGGCCACAAAGAACAGGACAGCCAGCACATCAGGGAGAAAAGACCCCCTAACCCCCTTTAGGGGGAACGCTTTATTAGTTTCTGCTTTTAACATAATATCATTTACCATTTTGTCATTAACCATCAACTTCCCCTAAAAGAGATAAGAGGTTCAAAAACAAATCCCCCTTTTGTCCTTCCCCTGAAGGGAAGTTAAAGGGGGATTGTATTCTCCCCCTAAGGGGGGAGTTAGAGGGGGAGCCTGTTTATTTACGCAGGCCGAGAGCTTTAACGATAGCACGGTAGCGATTGATGTCGCGGCTCTTCAGGTAGTTGAGCAGGGCACGACGCTTGCCGACCAGACCAGTCAGGGCACGCTCGGTGCTGTGGTCCTTGCGGTTCTGCTTCATGTGCTCCGTCAGGTGACTGATACGGTAGCTGAACAGAGCAATCTGGCTCTCTGCGCTGCCTGTGTCGGCCTTACCCTGACCGTACTTCTCAAAGATCTCTTCTTTCTTAGCTGTTTCTAAGTACATAATAAAGGTTTGTTATGTGTGTTGAACTTGTTTGTCGAACAGCACCTCTCGTTGGCACTGTTTCGCAAATGCGGGTGCAAAGGTACAACAAAAAAGTGAAAAGTGAAAAGCAAGCAGTGAAAAATTATCGGTAACGTTGCTATTTCTCCCTATTTTGTGCCTAAATGCTTCCTTCGCGGGCCTAATGACATCCCTCTTTGCCGTATCGGACGATACAATGAGCAGCTGCGGATGGCATCGTCCAGCTCGTCTTTCTCTTTCGGCCATCATGCCTTGCCTTGCCCAATCATGTAAATTTCTTCGTTTAACGGCTTTTTGTTTGGCCAAAATTTCATTATGTGCTGTCTTTTCTCTATCTTTGCACTCGCATTAGCAGAACGGAATAGGGAAGAGAATCAACCGTAATAGATAATTGTTTAATTGTAAGTTAACGAAGTGAACCTATACATCAGATACTTCGACGACGAGACACTCGTCCACAGCGTCGAGGAGGGACTCGCGTTTCTTTCTTCGCTGGAAGACGTGGAGGTCAACGACAGCATAGCGACAGAGCTGGAAAAGTTTATGAGCAGCAGTGCCATGTACCCAAAGCACATCAAGGTACACGCACGCTCCTTCTTCATTGCCATCAAGACGACGGCAAAGACGATGGAAGAGTTCAAGGCCAAGGGTGCCAGCCAGGGCAAGGAAGAGAAGACTGCCCAGAAGGAGGCTTTGGCACAGTACAGCAGCTACCAGCCCGGTTGGTATGCTGCGAAGATTGTCTTCAAGCGTGTCATCCTGCTGCCTGAGACGCAGAAGTCTCACTATGTCGATACTACCTTTATCTGCAAGGTCAAGGCCGACTGTGTGCAGGAGTGCTACGACAAGGTCGTCAGCCACTTGCGCGACCGTCAGGATATTGACCCCCGTAGCCAGTACCCCAGCATCAAGAGCCAAAACTTCGAGTTCGACTATTTGGGAGAATAAGTGCCTCGCCCCTCTCTCCCGGATGAAAGGAATCAATCGCAGATGGTTAGTAAGTGGGTCTTTCTCTTTTGTGCTCTTTCTCTTGTGGCGGCAGAGTTGTCTGCTGACAAGAAGAAGAGCAAGCAGATAGAGCCTATCTATGCTTTGCCTATGCCCGAGGTGCTTCAGCCGGCTCCGCAGCCGGACCGTCCTTTGCCTGCCATAGGCGAGCTACGGTCCCTCTTGCGTCATACTGTTGCCAAGGGTGAAGGCATCGACGTCTCTCATTATCAGGGCCAAATCAACTGGGAGGAAGTGGCTCGCGACAAGAACATCCAGTTTGTCTATGTCAAGGCAACAGAGTCCTCAGGCTATGTCGATGAGTTCTATCTGCGCAACCTCTATGGTGCTAAGCGCGTGGGCATTCCTGTCGGAGTCTATCACTTCTTCAGGCCTAACGCCAGCGCGTTGACGCAGTTGGAGAACTTCCGCTCGAATGTTGACCCGCGCCAGCAGGACCTCATCCCCATCGTCGATGTCGAGAAGCGCGGCAAGGGCTCGCTTGTCCAGTTCCAGAGAACCCTGAAGGCTTTCCTTGATGGTGTGGAACGCATGTTTGGCGTCAAGCCCATCATCTATACAGGTGTGAACTTCTATGCCAAGTACCTCGAAGGCAAGTTCACGGGTTACCCCTTCATGGTGGCCCGCTATGCAGAGGAGTTCCCCGGGCTCTGCGACGACGTCCCCATCCTCATCTGGCAATACTCGTGCACGGGCCGCGTAGATGGCATCAAGGGACACGTCGATAAGAGCGTTTTCCTCGACAGATATACATTGTCCGACATCATGCTCCCCTCCGCCACCAAAGCGCGGAAATAACGCTCCCCCTTCCCGTAGGAATTCTCCATAGCGGGGAAGTCAGAGGGGATTTATTTCACTTTCTTCTGCCCGTTCCTGATGTAGATTCCTCGTGCAGGCTTGCCTGGAAGTTTGCTCCTTCAGCATTTCTTGTAGCCTACCGACTTCCATGAATTTAGGGTCTGTTGGGGCTATGTTTACCTTTTTAACAAACGAGCCGAGGTTTACGCCCTCATCCTCCCTGAATAACAGATGAGCATATTATTTACGTCTATTCCCCTACCCACTCTTTGAACCTTTTCTCAAAAGATAATTTTTTCATAAGGTTCCTCCTAACTATAATTACTCGTCTTCTATATGTGCTATCTCGAACTTAAATCCTTTCAGACCTTTTTCCTTGATTAGTCTCATCATGCGGTTAGAGCAGAACAGGAGGTGGCTTTGACGTATTAGGCCACCCCTACCGCCAATCGTCTGTCTGCTGGCGAAGAAATCCAGTCCTTCCAATACGGGACTGTATTTTATATGAGGCTCCGACATGATGCCTAATCCTGCATTATCTCCATTAGGGCATTTGTAAATCTCTGGAGGGAACACTTCAGTATACGTTGTGCCGTCACGCCGTAGATACTCTCTTTTGCAGCCAGGGAACATCCCAGACAAGTCAAAAGGAGTCTGCCCGAAAATGGTTTTGTCGGAAAACTCCAAATAGTAGCAAGGACGTATCTGATAGTAGTTTAGTTTTGACATCTGTTTCCCCGAACCATACACGGGATCAAAAGCCATTCCTGCAAGATTGTGTTCCTTCACCATCTCCACAAATTTCTCGGAAACGACAGTCTCATCTCCATGAGCTATCGTCTCTGCCATATCAGCATGTGGGATGGTACTCCTCTTCAACCTTAAAGGAGTAGTTTGCCTCGCCCCGGCACCACATATCGGGCACGCGGTGCCTTCTTCATAGATAGTTCCACATTCTTCGCCGGCAGGCTCAAAATGACGCGTCTTTTTTATCCAAAACCACGCTGCATTATCAATCTCTGCCTCAGTATATATCCTCTTATATTCATAGCTGCTGAAGAAATATGTTTGCTCCTTCAGCATTTCTTGTAGCCTACCGACTTCCATGAATTTAGGGTCAGTTGGGGCTATGTTTACCTTTTTAATAAACGAGCCGAGGTTTACGCCCTCATCCTCCCTAAATAATAGATGAGCATATTCCCTGTTGATTCGAAATTCTACATACTCTTTCATAGGCTTTTATCTTCCATTCGTGTCGCAAAGATACACATTTCTCTCCAGATAGCAAAATGTCAAAGAGCGATACTGTGTTAAACTAACGTAATATTAATGTGGTCGGTCTGTCCATTTTTTCAAAGTGGACTTATCCATTAAATGAGACTAACATGATTATATGTTATTTATTTGTAATGTATTACTTTTACTGTATAATTTCCCGTGATAACAGTGCAAATTAATTCCCGTCATGCGATACCCATATTCATCAGCATTCCACTCAAGGGTACCATGCTTTTTATATGTTCTTTTGAACCCGAATTTTGCATACTCTTGTCCAAATTTTCCATAAAATTTTGCCAATCCCATTTGTTTTATCTGTTGAAGATGCATGTTTTCATGGAATCGATTCGCATGTGCCCCCATCTCGTTAATAGTATTTCTTGCTTTACTATCATCCGTGTATACATTCCTTCCAAGAGTTATTCCTGCTCCTGAGAACAAATCTGCCAGTCCTCCTTTTCTATATAATCCGTCAGTTCCGTAAGAAATAGTTTCCATGTGGAATCAACTCAAATCTCCAAGAATTCTCGCATATGATTTATTGTTTTACAGAATTAGAGGCAGATTCTTCTTCTCAGCGATTTCATATTCAATACTAACATAATCATCAAAAGACAAACTATTATGTTCTGGATAGGCTAAATCATCAATTGAGCCTATTCCTCTTATTCTCCCGTTGACCCATGTAAGATCTATTCTCAAATAGTCACCAGGGATAACAAACTTGTCTTTCATGTAATCCTTGAACAGTTGGAACTGCTTTGCCTCTGTTAATGTTCCCTCATAAAACTCAGTAAACACTCTCACCATTCGAAAATTTTCTGACAACAATTCTATTTGCAAATCACACATGTCATCATCTCTTTCGTGTAAAGCAACAATCTTCTGTTTTACAAGTATAAGTCCATCTTTCTTGCAAGGGGCAGAAACACTATTATAGCTATCATGCAGATATTGTATGGCATCTGAGATTTCATCAACAAATGCCTTCCCAAATAATCCTTCTGATTCTATCATGATATTCAGGTGACTATTATTGATGTTACTTGATAATTCAAAGAAGTTATAATTACTGATTTTATGATTATCCCAAGAATACATCTGATCGAGAACGGCATGAAACGAGAAATTATTTAGTTCCAGTTTATGCTGAGAAAGTAATGCCTCACTCTTTTGCCGCCAGTCATCAATGATAACAAAAGAGTTTGTCTCGTACTTGATATTTGTATCTGTCCTTTTATCGTATAAAAATGCCGTAACATTAAACACTATACGTTCCCCGACTTTCTCGATGCCGTCTATAACAAGCGATGATGAGCTATTGTAATCATTTATTATCATTTCTATTATGTTTTGCTTAATTCATTATTATAAAACTATTAAATAGATGTTAACTCTTCCATATGTGTAATTGTATTATTCATAAGAAAGTGTGTATTCATTGTTGACATTATTTATAATTGTCGTTTAACCGTTTATCTCCCATACCCCCTCCCTTTAAGGAAGGGTCAGGGGTCTTTTATTCCTTTGAAGCAAACAAGCTGTCTGTGATGAAGAACTTGTATGAATCCTTCTCGTCCCCTTTAAGGCTGAAAATCTTCATTACTTCCTCTGGGCCTTCAAAACGAACAGAATCTGTAGGTGAATCGAAGCAGAAAAATGGAATCTTTCTACTCAACTTCTCAACTACCTTTTTGCTTTGGGGATTTGGAACCGGGAAATTTATCTTTTCTCCCATACCAGACTTTATCTCATGTCTTATTGTGTCAAGTGCAAATATGGGGGAAGGATAGCTTAACCAAACCGGCGAGGATGTCTGATTGACCAAATCCAAGTAGATTCGGGAAAAGGTACAGGAGCTAAAGCCCAAACACAATCCGACAATAGCAATGCAGATAATCTTTTTCATAGGTTTCCTTTTAACTAAAAATATTCATTTTCAATGTGAGCTATCTCGAACTTAAATCCTTTCAGACCCTTTTCCTTAATTAATCTTATCATACGGTTGGAGCAGAACAGGAGGTGGCTTTGACGTATTAGGCCACCCCTCCCGCCAATCGTCTGTCTGCTGGCGAAGAAATCTAGTCCTTCCAATACGGAACTGTATTTTATATTTCCATTATCTAAATATCTATACGCTCTAATAAACGCTCTAACAATAATCTGTCAGTTCCTATAATTTCTGCTTTTAAAGATAAAAACTCTGCTCCTTCATAGAAACGACTGATATCTATTGTAGATTTCTCCTGATTTATATAATAAGATACACCATAATGTTGACCATTCTCCTCTCGTAGGACTCCCATATAGCAATGATAAAAATCCTTAACATTTGGAATAGAAACCTTAACAATGAACTTGTCGCCTTTTGAGTACAAAGACATATACTTGCCTTGTTTTATGGGCTTTGGCATTTCAATCTCTGGATTTGAAGGAAAAACAAGGTATTCCATCGAATCAATATATGGCTCAACGATATCATGACAATAGCGCATTCGCTCTTCTACAAATTTATAGTACTGGTCAGCATATTCATCACTCTTTCTACACGGTAAAGGACTATTAGGATGTATTTCCCAGAATTTTTTGGATGCATAATGTAAAGATGCATCATTCTTAATACATTCATCTACAATATGCTGAATTATTTCCCTTTTTGTCTTGCCAAAAACATTTAGAGAAAACGGACCATGCTCTTCATTAGTAATCTTATAAAGCCCGTCGTCTTCATCGTAGAAAAACTCAAAATCATATGGTTTACCCTTGAAATATTCTTCGTCAACCCTGTATTCCCTCTCGTACATAGGTCCCAGATCGAGAATCTTGTCTAATATAGAATATGCTTCGTTAAAAACAGGCACAACCCATTGAATTTGTTTTTCGGTAATCATATAACTGTCGTTATTAATATCTATAACATAGCTACTACTAATATGTACTTTTGCGCAAAATTAGGAATTTACCACAAAAAAAGAAACATATTGCAGAGAATTATTTAACAATAGAGAATAAAAAGCCCTACAGGCTTAAAACCATATGCCTGTAGGATATAGTCGCCATCGAAACAACAAACAAAAATAATTTTTTCATAGTTATGTGATTTAAGGTTAATAAATGGTTTGTCGCTGCAAAGGTACGGCGACTTCCATGTTTGTTGTTCTTTACATAGGTTAGTTTTTAGCTTTCGCTCATTCGCCTATGGCACAACGACTTATAGCCTCTTCTTCATTTGAGAGAGGTTAGTATTTTTGCTTTGGCCGCTATAACTTACGCCATAAGCCGCTAAAAGTTGGCTATAAATTGCTTGAAGGAAATACTCTTATCGGGGATGTCCAGCCGCTCTTTGTAAGTTACGAGTTTCTGCTTCATGGAGACTTCTGCAATGCCATAGATGTTGGCAAGGTTCTTTATTGAGAAGTCAAGTCGCACCAGCATGCAGAACTGATAGTCCTTTTCCTGAAGCTTGGGATAGGTTTCTTTCAAACGCTTCGGGAAGCCGTCGCTTGTAACATCGAGAAAGGCAGAGATTTCCTTCCAGTCTTTCGGGGCAAGGGTAATGTGCCGTCCGCTCTTGTTCTGTTCCTCTATTCTTTTGTGGAAGTTATACTTTTCCATGACCATTTTCCGCATCATGGCAAGCTGGGCATTCTTGTGTGCCAGTTCCCTGTCGTGCTGTTCGCGGGCGAACTGTTCCTGAAGAAGATGGCGCTCCCGTTCAATCTCTAACCTGCGCTTGGTCTTATTCCTTATATTAATATAGGTATATACACCTATCATGACCACAAAAAACAGAAGCATGAGACAGCATAGGATTAAAATCCTTTTGTGAAGAATCTCTGTTTCCTGCAGCCGGTTCTTCGTCTCCTGCTGAATGAGGTCCTGATAATAGGCAGCCTTAGTTTCCAGCAAACTGGTGTACATCCGTTCCATGCATTCATAGGCAGAATCAGTGTATTCAAGAGACAAGTCTGCATCTTGCTCCTTCGCCGCAAGACGGGATAGACTCTGATATGCCAAGTACTTTTGTTCGTTATTTCCCACGTCTGTTATTGTCTTAAACAATTCTCTTGCCTGAGTTGCAGAGTCTGCATCAGCATAACAACTTGCCAAGCGGGAGGCAAGATTCAAGTTCTTCACTGGAGCAGTTTCCCATGCGGATTTTACCAAGGACAGGGCCTGTCGATAGTCTTCCATTTTAGTATATACCAGTGACTTATCCTGCAATACAGCACTAATCAGGCAGGAATCGCCTGCCGCTTTTGCCTCTTCGATGGCCAAGTTCATATAGAGAATGGCAGAATCCACCTCATTGCATAATACATAAGCATCGCCAATATCCAGCAAAAGATAAATCTTGTTTGTGATGATATGGGGGCAGTGCTCGGAATAAACCTGCAGGGCCTGCTTGCCGTACTCTACGGCTTGCGGCGCGTCGGAGTAGCGTACGCTGGCAGACAGGCGGTTGAGCGCCAAATAAAGGGTATAGTATTCTCCGTGTTCCTTTGCATGACGGGCAGCTGTGCGCAGGCAGTCCTCGCCATGTTTTGTGCTATCGACCATTATGTAGTATGATCCCATGTATAACTGGCTGCGGGCATAAAGGGAATCTTCCGGATGACGGTTGTAGTAACTATAGGCAATGCGGAGCAGGGAATCGCTAACGACATCGATTCCGCTCTTGTTTTGGGCTATGGAATATACAAGGGCATAACGGGCAAGCTTTTCGTCAGAAAGGTAATGCCGGTTAATGCCTTGCAACAGGAGCAATGCACTATCTGGCTGTTCCTGTACCAACAGCTCTGCCTGATGGATAATCTGGCTTGTATGCCTGTCACAAGATGCTATAAGCAGGCAAATCAGAAGAAACTTGTATGCGCGTACCATAGATAGTGTTGTCATTATGCCGTCACAAAATTAAAACATTTTTTTCTTGTCGCGCACCCTGAGCCTAAAAAGTGCAAAAAGCCTGGGGAAAAGTGGCGAAAGGCTTTGCTTTATGCAGAAAAAAACGTAACTTTGTGCTGTCATACACACCAAAAAGAATGTACATCGCGATAGCAGGAAACATAGGCAGCGGCAAGACCACGCTGACAGAGATGCTCGCCCGTCACTACCATTGGGAACCGAAGTACGAGCAGGTGACCTTCAACCCATACCTGGAGGACTACTACAAGGACATAGAGCGGTGGTCGTTCCCCATGGAAGTGTTCTTCCTCAAGGAACGCTTCCGCGACATCATCGAGATGCAGAAGAGCGGCAAGGACACCATCCAGGACCGCAGTATCTACGAGGGAGTCTATGTCTTCGCTACAAACAACAAGCGCATGGGCAACCTCAGCGACCGCGACTTCGAGACGTTCATGGAGCTCTTCGACCACATGACGGACATCATCCGCTATCCCGACCTGATGATTTACCTGCGAGCCAGCATACCGCACCTCGTAGGTAACATACAGAAGCGAGGCCGCGACTGCGAACAGACCATACAGCTCGAATACCTCAAAGGGCTGAACGACCTCTACGAAGACTTCATCTACAATAAGTACAAAGGCAAAGTCCTGACCGTCGAAGTCGATAACATCGACTACCAGCACAACCCGAAGGACTTCAAGGACATCACCGACAAGATAGACGGACTGCTCTACGGCATGTTCCCACTATAAAAGTTAAAAAGGTGAAAAGGTGAAAAATTGAAAAAAGCTTCGCGCAGTCTTTTACCTTTTCACCTTTTCACCTTTTCAATTTTTCATCTTTTAACCTTTTAACCTTTTCAATTTTTCACCTTTTCACCATGCATATAGCAGTAGCCGGAAACATAGGGTGCGGCAAGACCACCCTCACCAAGTTGCTCGTCAAGCGCTACGGCTGGACACCGCGCTTCGAGCCCGTGGAGACAAATCCTTATCTCGACGACTTCTATCAGGACATGAACCGCTGGAGCTTCAACCTGCAGGTATATTTCCTCAACAAGCGCTTCCGCGACGTCGTCGAAATATCGAAGAGCCAGGACACCATCATCCAGGACCGCACCATCTTTGAGGACGCACGCATCTTCGCTCCGAACCTCCACGCACAGGGATACATGAGCGACCGCGACTTCAAGAACTACAGCGACCTCTTCGACCTGATGATGTCGCTCGTCGGGCTGCCCGACCTGCTCATCTACATACGCAGCTCCATCCCCAACCTCATAGCGCAGATTGCCAAACGCGGTCGCGACTACGAGCAGAGCATCCGCATCGACTACCTCAGCGGCCTGAACGACCGCTACGAGGAGTGGATAAAGAACTACCCGGGCAAGCTCCTCATCGTCGATGGCGACACGCTGAAGTTCGAGTCGAACATTGCCGACTTCCAGCGCATCACGGAACAAATCGATGCCAAGCTCTACGGCCTCTTCCCAGAAGAATAAGCTGACTTAGGTCAATAACCAAGTGGCGAAGACGCATCCCATCGCGCTGGTCGCCCAACTTCGCACGTACCTTAGTTTGAAAGTACATGAACTTGCAATTGCATATACATGAACATGCAATTGCAAGTTCATGTACTTTCAAACTCCCCTCCTCGCCATGTCGACCTTCGGCACGAGAAAACCCGGGCTCTTTTGGAGCCCGGGCTAAGTTATGTCGCTCAGTTCATCAGAACTTGAAGCCCAGCGAGCAGGTGATGGCGTGGCGTGTCAGGTTGACTTCCACCGGGTCGATGGTCGTGCCGATGAGGCTCTTGTTCATTGCTGTGAACTGTGAATTAGAACCTTCCTGTGCAAAGCTCGTATCGAAGGCATAGAAGTCGGCAAACTGATTGCGCAGTTTGTAAGCCAGGTCAATGTAGAAGCTTTTCGAGTGGTAGCCCATGCCGAGGGTCAGAATGTTGGCCGTACCCAAGCGCATGAAGCTGGTGCTGGTGGAGTAGTCCATAGCATTATCGGCATCGCTGCAGAGCCAGTACTGGTCGAAGTTGATGTTCTTCTTGTAAGCCGAAGTGCTGAGGTTGTAACCCAGACGGAAGGCGAGATTCTTCGTGGCGTTGGCTTCGAGTCCGACGCGCAGGGTGTGTGTGCCTCTCATGTTCTGGCGGGTCAGGTTGTTCATTTCGACGTCTTTGATGCCGCCTGTCCCCGGGTAGCTGATGCTGTTATTGCCATAGGTGGCATATTCGTAATCGATATCCCATGCAAGGATGGAGCCGACAGTGCTGCCAATGCTGGCGCGGAACTTCCAGGGCGAACGCACATTGAACTTCAGGTAGCTTTCAAGTTCTTGAGACTCTTGTCCTGAAATGCAGTCGCGAAGGAAGAAGAGTGTGCTGTTCCTGAGGCGATACCAGGTGGGAGTCTCTATGGCAGCGCCAAAGCGGAAGGGGCTGTCCTCAAAGGGACGGATGATGGTGCCAAGCTTGACGTTAACACCTGTGCCTGAGATGTCGATGTCGTTGTGCAGATTGTAACTCTCGACGCCATTGAGGTCATATTCTCCATAGATGTTCCAACTGCGGTAGAGCATGTTGTCCACTCCGACGGTGAGACCTATGAAGGCGCGGTCGTTGATGTTCGTGCTCAGGTTGAAGTCGAATGCCTGCAGCGAACCTTCGCTGTGGTGTGTGTAGTAGTTGCTTATCGAGGGTATGTCATTGTAGTAAAACCTATTTCCATCTTCGTTAAGAGCTGAAGAGAAGTAGTTGTTTTCGAAAGCCAGCCCAGCAAGGTTATGCTGCCATCCTTCATCCCAATCGACAAGCTCTGCCACCTGGTCCATCTGGCTGAGGCCGCGAAGTTCGGGGTTGTCTGCGTAGAAATTGTGGTTGAAGTTAATTTTCTTCTGGAAGTTGAAGGCAAAGTTGACGTAGGGACACGATTCGCTGCCAGTGCGTATATTATAGACGAAACCAGCCTGATCAAAGGTTGCCTTACCGCGGTCCACCTCATCGATGCGCGACTTTCCCCATGTGCCGCCGAAGGTCAGGGCAATGTCGTTCTTGCGGTACAGACCTATGCCTGCCGGGTTCCAACTGATGACGCTCATGTCTGCACCGAGTGCACCGAGTGCGCCGCCCATGCCGACGTAGCGAGCCGTGCCGATGACGTCGCTGGAGTTGTTCGTGAGGCGTTCATTCATGTAGGAGTCTTGTGCCTGTGCTGCGAATGTGGCAGCAAGCAGGGGGAGAAGTATGTAGCGTTTCATCGTTTCGTTTACTATTAAGTTATTTACTGTTACTGTTTTATAATGGAAGTCATGGGATGTTTATCTGCGTCCGCCTCGGGAACCGCCGCCGCCACCGCCACCTCGCGAGCCACCTCCGCTGAAGCCGCCTCCGCCTCTTGAAGCACCTCCGCTGAAGCCTCCGAAGCTGCTGCTTCTAGTGGCACCGCTACTGCTGCTGCGTGAAGGAGACTGGTAGCTGCCGCTACTGCTACGCGTAGGAGACTGATAGCTGCCGCTACTGCTGCGTGAAGGAGACTGGTAGGTGCCGCCGCTGCGTGAAGGAGACTGATAGGTACCGCCGCTGCGCGAAGGAGACTGGTAAGTGCCACCGCTGCGTGAAGGAGACTGGTAGGTGCCACGTGAGTTTCCAGATTCGCCGCTGCGTGAAGGAGACTGGTAGGTGCCACGGGAGCTATTGCTGCTACGTGTGGGAGACTGATAGCCGCCTCGTGAACTGCCTGCTGTTGCAGAGCGTGACGGACCTACGCGACCTCCTGTACGGCTGCCATAGGATGTAGTGCGTGAACCAATGTGACGGGTTGCTGATGTGCGGTGGTACGTCGGACGTCCGCCGTGATAGTAACCGCCGTAGTAGTGGTGTGGATGATGCCAGCCGTAGTACCAACCGCCGTAGTATGGGTAGTGCCAGCCCCAGCTGATGCTCCAACCGTTCCAGCCAATGTAGTTGTAATAGTAGGGGGAGTACCAGCCATACCAAGGGCTGTAGTAACCATAGTAGTCCCAATAGTAAGGGTCGCTCAGGCAGAAGCCACGATAGCGGGCCAAGCGCGACGTATAGGTGAAGTCCCCGTCGTAGAAGCCATCATAGTAGCCATCGTTGTAGCCATTGTTGTAGCTGACGGCATCGCTCTGTGAGGAGTCGGTATTGACGTAGAGTGTGTCGCCTTCCAGACGATAGCTTGCCGTGCCGCCTGACGAAGAACGGCGATTGTATTCGTCCACGTCGCGAAGCTGCCCGATGTGGTAGTCAGCCTCAGCCTCGTTGTCGTCCATGTCGAAGTCGTAGCTTGAGGGACGCGACTTCACGGTTGTCGTAGTGGTATTCTTCTGTGCTTTCTTCTTGGAGGAGAAGGAGTACATGTCATCGTCCTGTGCGTATGCGCTGAGGCAAAGAGCCGAGAGCAACATGAGGGTAATAACTTTTGCTTTCATAGTGCTTTCTATTTTAATTGACGATGCAAAGTTACGGACTTTTGTGAAATAAGCCAAAGGGAAACACCTATTTTGCGGAGGAAATTTCCCCATGTGGATAAAAAGAAGTACATTTGCATACATTATTTATATTATATGAAGTACTTTGAAGTAAAGTGTGAGTTACAGCCTTTCAGCGAGACAGCTTCGGATTTGCTCTCTGCAGAGCTTGCTGAGATAGGCTTCGAGTCATTCTCTCCGGCTGAAGATGGTCTGCTGGCCTACATTCAGCAAGGCGAGTGGGACGAGGACAGGATGCGGCAAGTCGTAGAGGGCTTCTGCCTGCCTGACGTCACCATCAGTTATTCACGCACGGAAGCACCCGATGAGGACTGGAACCAGGTCTGGGAGGAAGAAGGCTTCCAGCCGATTATGATACCTCAAGCCTCCATCGTGGTTCACGACGTCAAGCACACCGATGTGCCGCCTGCAGAATATGACATCCTCATCACGCCGCGCTTGGCTTTCGGCACAGGCAGCCACCAGACGACGCGTCTCATCCTGCGCACCTTGGCGCAGCTCGACCTGAAGGGCAAGCACGTCATCGATGCAGGGACAGGCACCGGCATCTTGGCCATCATGGCCATCAAGCGCGGGGCAGCAAACGTCTTTGCCTACGACATCGACGAATGGAGAGTGGAGAACACGAAAGATAACCTCTTGTTGAACCATATACAGACCCTTCAGCCTCCTTTCGGAGGCGAGGAGCAAGGGGCAAGGAGCAAGGAGCAAGAGAATAGAAATCAGAGTCAGGATAGTAGCGAAGACACTAATCTCTTGCCCCTTGTCCCTTGCTCCTTGCCCCCCTCGGGCTGTGTCGCAGTCGTTTGTGGCGACAGTTCTGTGCTCGAAGGGCAGGCGAAAGCCGACCTCCTGATAGCCAACATCAACCGCAACATCCTGCTTGCCGACCTGCCGCGCTTCGCGAAGGCTGTCAAGGAGAAAGGCAAGATGATACTGAGCGGTTTCTACCTTGCGGACGTTCCTGTCCTTGTAGAAGCCACTGTGCAGCATGGCTTTAGCCTGCTGCGAACGGAGAACGAGGGGGAATGGGCAATGCTCCTATTCGAAGCGGATGCTCTTGGCAGGCGTGATGTGTGATACGACGAAACTCGGCACAATCATAGCCAAGGCACTGATGATGAGTGTTCCGACATCGATGCAGGCTACCCACAGCCAGTTCACCAGAACGGGCATTGCCTCTACGTAATAGACGTCGGGATCGAGGGTAATGATGCCTGTATATTTCTGCAGTAGGATGAGCGCGAAGGCCAGTACGTTGCCCAGCACGATGCCGCGTACGATGATGAGCAGGGCGTAGTTGACGAAGAGGTAACGCATCTGGCGGTTGCGAGCTCCGAGTGCTTTCATGATGCCGATGAAGTTGGTGCGCTCCAGGATGATGATGAGGAGTCCGCTGACAGACGTGAAGATGGAGATGCATATCATCAGGATGAGAATGACAGCTAGGCATCCTGCTTGTGATTGACCTCGTTGACCACGGCGTGGAGGGTTTCGTTGAGGCGGTCGAAGTCTTGCAGCCTTATCTCGGCACCGGCATATTGCTGACTGTCCCAGTCCAGGAGGCGGTGGATGGTATAGAGGTCGGTGTAGGCAAAGTTCTTGTCGAAGTCGGTGAGGTTGGTGCGGTAGATGCCTGCCACGGTGAACTTCCTTGCCCTGACCGTCTGCTCGAAGAAGTAGGCATAGATGGTCTCGCCGACATCGACCTGCATCTCACGAGCCATTGCCTGCGAAATGACCAGCTTGCCTGAGCCAACAGTGTCGGTGAACTCGGGCATCTCGCCTTTCACCAGATGGCTGCTGATGAAGCTTCGGTCGTAGTCCTGCCCGATGCCTTGAATGGCAATGCCACGGAAGTTGGCGTCGGTCTTCAGCATTCCCGGCTTGGTACAGAAGCGTGCGACGGAGGCAACGTTGGGGATGGCAGCGAGGCGCGACGTCAAGGAGTCGTCGATGACGATGGGGGAGAGTTCCTGACTGCTGAGGCTCTTGTAGTTGAGCACCTTGATGTGTGCGCCGAAGCCCAGCACCTTGTCCTGCACCTCCTTCTGGAAGCCCAGCACGATGGCCACGCTGACCAGCATGACGGCCAAGCCGATGGCAACGCCTGTGGTGGCGATGCCTGTGGCAAGCCGCGAAGCGCGTCCGCTGCTCCCGCCTTCGGCAAAGAGCCGTTTAGCAACAAACCAGGTGAACATTAGAATTCAAAATTAATAAATTCAAAATTCAAAATTGAAAGGCTCATAATTCAAATTTAACACACAGTCCTTGCATCCTTTATCTTGTTCGTTGGCTCTTACGCTTAACCACGCTTCCTAATTTTGAATTTATTAATTTTGAATTTTGAATTAAAGGCTACGTCCGGGGTATGCTTCCAGTGCCTTCCTGAGCACGAAGAGCGCGCGGGTGAGGTCTTCCTTCTTGAGGACATAGGCCAGACGGACCTCGTTCTTGCCGGCACCGGGCGTGGTGTAG
>OMSJ01000048.1 GCA_900313705.1 uncultured Prevotellaceae bacterium | reverse complement strand
ACTGCATGGGGCACTTCACTCTGACGATAGAGAATAGTAGCATACTGCTGTGCCCTAAGCAATGGGCACAGCAGCATGAGTAAGAGGAGAGAAAGTGTGTGTTTCATTATTTCTTCACTAATGTTGCATCGTCAATTAGGATGTCCTGAGCTGTATAAACAGGATTGGTGTTATCCTTAGGATTCATGATAAGGAGACATAGCGTTGTTTCCTCTGTCAACTCGAAATCGTATGAAACATATGTCCATTCGGTATTATTTAGGTCTGTAAAATTTTTTGTGTATTTGTATGCCCCAACTGATCCGTTAGTTACAGGAACATGACCTCCCTTTGTCTGAGCAAACTCGGCAGTAGCAGTCTTCGCATAGAAGGAGAAAGTATAAGAGCCAGCCGATAGGGTTAATTCTTGTGTGGCAAGACGCTTATTTCCTGTACCACCTGATGCCACCTTGCAAGCAAAGCTACCATTGCGGGCGTCGGTGCTCTGGCTCAACGTAGCGTTGCCTGCTGTGCTTGCTGGCTTCCAACCTGTAGGTTGCGAAGCGTTGTCCCAACTCTCGAAATCGCCGTTGACGAGTTCGGAGACAGGGTCGCCGCCAGGACCAGGTGTGGGAGGCTGGGGTGTGTCACCGCCTTCGCCTTTGGTGAAGCTGACAAGCTGGGCATCGACAATCTCAGGCTTGTTGTTAAAGAGCTTATATTTGCCAGTCAAGGTTACGATATCGCCTTCTTCTATGCCGATGCTCGCGAACTTCTGCTTCTCGCCATTCAGATTCAAAAGGCCATAGATGTATATGCTGGCATCGCCCTCCACGAGGTCGAAATTGCCATAGGTCGTGTTGGAGATGTTCCTAACGGTGCCTGTCAGTTCATAAACGGTGTTTGCATCTGCTTTCTGCAGGAACTCAGCAATAGTAATGTGTTCAGCATCACCGCCAGGTGTAGGAGTAGGAGTGACGCTACCGCCATCTTCGAGGATGACAACATCGGGGTTCTGCATCTCAGGTGTTGCGGCACCATTCTTCATGTATTTCTTCAGCTTACCAGTAATCTTTACCTTCATGAACTGATTTTCGCCACCCTTATCGTCTGACATCCAAAAGCTTTGCTGAGGAGTGCCAGTCTTAGTGCTGACAGCACCAAGAATCTGAGTGATGTAACCCGTTATGGTATAAGTTTCCGCAGAGGTACCGCTGTCTGGCAAAGCATTCGTCAATTGAACAGCTTCAGAACATGTAATATCAGTACCCGAAACAGGAGGATTCTCGCCGCCGCCATCTTCGAGGATGACAACATCGGGGTTCTGCATCTCAGGTGTTGCGGCATCATTCTTCATGTATTTCTTCAGCTTACCAGTAATCTTTACCTGAACTGATTTTCGCCACCCTTATCGTCTGACATCCAAAAGCTTTGCTGAGGAGTGCCAGTCTTAGTGCTGACAGCACCAAGAATCTGAGTGATGTAACCTGTTACGGTATAAGTTTCCGTAGAAGTGCCACTGTCTGGCAGATCATTCGTCAACTGAACGGCTTGTGCGCAAGTGACTTGCGTGCCTTCTTCCACAGGAGTCGTACCGCCGCCATCATCTTCAAGAATAGTCACTACGGCATTCTTCATCTCGGGAATAACGCTGCCAGAGTTGTTGACAAACTTCATCAGCTTGCCCGTTATCTTCACCTTTGTGCCTGCTGTGAAGGCAGTCACGCCTTCGGGCAGGTTGGCCCAGTAAGCCTCGAAGACCTTGCCGCCGTTCTTCGTGTCTGCCATCCAGAAGGTCTGCTGGTTGCGGCTTACGTTACCTACGACCTCAGTAATGTAACCGGTAATCGTGTAAGTCTCGGAAGAAGTGGCACCGTCAGCAAGTGCTTTTGCCAACTCGACAGCCTGTGAACATGTGATGGCAATTGTTGAGCCGCCTGATTCGCTGCTCTTGTCGGGCAGGTTGTAGGGTGCAGGCACGTCCTCACAGCTTGCCAAGGCAAGAAGGCCCACAATGACAAATACTAATGTTTTGAAAGTCTTTTTCATAATGCTATATGTCTTTTTTGTTTGTTTCATGTTTTAGTCTTTATTACTTTACCCAAGTCAAATCGCTTTGAGTACGGGCAAGTATCTGCCAACTGTCTCTGTATTTCGTGGCAATGCCATAGAATTCTACTGGACCGGTTGGAATTGCTATTCCCTTGAAAGTCGCATAAGTGCTGCTGCGAAGGATACAATTGCTTCCCGCATTACCCCCCGAAACTGTTCGGTTTATACATCCACCGATTGGAGGGACAGAACCATCGTCGGGAGCAATAATCTGAGTTCCCTCTCCGCTGATGGTCACGCCTGTGAGTCGAACTACCCTTCCGCCTTGCTCAGCCATAGTCTTGCTGGCATCGAAATCCAAAGTGTCAACTTTTATGTTGCCAAAAGCAGCGGCTTCCGGAGAGCCATCCATAATGAGGCGAACATGCTTTTCCCAGAAGGGAACTTCCATACGTCCTATTTGATACTCGCTATATTTTCTGTTCCAATATTTTATACCAAGTTGTGCCTGCTCTCCATACCCTCCAATAAAAAGATCCTGGAGCCTGATTAGGAGTTTTTGGTTAACCAACATGCGAGCACCTTGATCCGAACCGTTTATGCCGATTATGATGCCGCCAGTCTCGTCCTGAACGGTAATCTGCTTGTAGAGGTTATCGCCTATATCGTTGCCTGTCACAACACAACGCAGCCAAAGGTCTTCTGTGATCTCCTTGTATTCGTTGCTTTTGATTGTGTTGGCATACTTTGCCTGCAACTCGGCAATAGTTATGGTCGTGCCTGCCACCAATTCGTTGTTGCCGTATGGAGGCTGTGTAGAGATGCCCTCGGGCGTTTCCCAATCCCTGTCCTGACATGCAGTCAGGGCAAAGGCTCCTGCCAGCAGGGCTATGATGAATGATTGTGTTTTCATTTTACTTATATATATTAATAATGTATATTCTTCACTTCACTCCTTTTGAGGGGTCTGTCTTTAGAATCTGTAATTCAGGTTGAGCATGAAGTTAAAGCCCTGTGCATAGAATTTCTTGGGATTCTTCTCGAAGTTGTAGGTGCGCTTAGTCGTCGTGGAAGTCTCGTCGGCTTCTGAAACGCTGTAGTTGCTTCTGCTCTGCTCATAGCCGCCGGTGGTAATGCTGCGACGGTTTGTCAAGTTACAGAGTTGCAGGTTAATGCTAAGGGGATTATGCCACAAAGTGAACTGTCTGCCGATGTTGGCATCGAGCATGAAGCCGCCATTGCCTTTTGCCTGTTCGGGAACATCATATTCTCCTCCATGAGAGCGGCCAGCATTATACATATTTGTTTCGTAGCGCAAGTTTGGACTGTAGGAGAGGTAGATGCGGTCGTAGTAGTTGCCCGTCACTCCAAGATACCAGTGCTTGATGCGGTAGTTCAAGCCCAAGCTTGCTGCCGCCAACGGTGTGCCGCTCATGCGCATACCTTTGTTGTGGCAGATGTCTTGCTGCAAGATGCCGGTAGTGCTGTTCATCCACTCTACCTTGGTGTTGTCGGTGTACCTTGCCTCGCTGTAGGTTCCTAAGGCAACGAGGTCAAGGCTGCTCGTAATCTTTATCCTGGCACCGAGTTCCACGCCGTAGTATTCTTTCTTCACACCACTTAGGCTGTTGTAGGAGAAGCTTGCAGCATCGTCGTTGAAGAACTGCTGCCATTCGTTGCCTCCACCCATGTGATAGTAGTATCCGGTCAGATTGAGACGTAGCCACTTGTTGCTGAGTGCATATCCCAGTTCAGCGCTGACCACTTCCTCGTTTGCGAGGTTTTGGACGAAGTTGTTGTTCATCTCGGGACACATGAATGCCACGGCAGCTCCTGGTGCTTTGAGTTCATAGCCAACGCCTGCTGTAATGGCGTGACCTTTGCCGAGGTTGAGTATGGAGCCGATCTTCACGCCGCCGTCCAGAAAGTGAGCTTTCTCGCTCTTGCCGTAGCTGTGGTCCTGGAAGAGTCCGTTGCGCATGAAGCCTTCCCGCCACATACGGCGTCCACCAATCTTGGCGGTGATGAAGCTATGCATGATGCCACGGTCTATGTTGACATTCGTCCAGAGCTTGACATCCTGGTTCCAAAGGTCATAGTCGTAACCGAAGCGGTCACCCTCGATGATGCGCTGGTATCCGTGGTTGACGTCGTACATGGCTTCTTTAGATGTCTGCTGGTAGTCGCCCACGAGATAGGTGTTTGTGTTGTGGAAGTATTCACCTCCCAGGAGGTCGGCCATTGTCTTGTAGTGCGAGCCGCGGTTGCTGAGCAGTTGCAGGCCGATGCTCCACTTCATTCCCTTCTTGAAGTTCCAGTCGTAGGAGGTGGAGAAGTTTGTCATCAACTGGTCGTTGTGACGAGCCTCAATCCAGTAGATGGCATCTGCACCGACCTTGCTGAGCTGCCTGTTGGCAAAGTATAGTTCGTCGAAGTTAATCTGTCGGTAGCTTTCGTCCTGCCAATAGTTGTAGCTCGACTGGTAGGCATCATAGTCGTAGTTGAGTTCCGGGTCGAAATCCCATACATTATAGTTATATGATGGGAATCGCTTCCAGTAGTCGGGATGAGGGTTGGTGCCGTTGTAGTTGAGCTTTGTAGTCTTGTACTTGGCGAGCTTGAGGAAGGCACTTGTGGTGAGCTTCATGTCATCGTTGATGTAGAAGTCCCATGTAGCAAGGAGGCTTGGCTCAAAGTTATTGACGACTCTGCTGGCACGCTTCTTGCCGTCCTGATAGCCCCAATAGGGATTGTAATTGTTGTCGTTGGCAAGCCAGTTGGCTTCGTCGGTGCTGGCACCTGCAGCGGCTCGTTCTGTGGGGCTGCCCCATGTGGCGATGTTGAGTGAGTGCTTCTCGTTGAACTGCTTTTGCAAGGCGAGGAAGTAGGAGAAGCTATTGTAGAAGGTACCTTTGATGGCTGCCGTCTGCATGTTAGCCCACCGATAGCCTACGGTGCCGGCGAAAGCCCATCCAGACTTGCCCATGCCTGTGGCGAAGGTGTACATGCCTCGCAGGGTGTAGTTGCGGTTTGTACCCGAGAGTGTCACCTTGTGTCCTGCGGGCATTTGGCTGGCACGGAGGTTGTAGTTGCTGCTACCGCCCAGTCCGCTGAAGGAGTAGTTGTTGCCCTCGAAGGCTCCGACATCTTCCTTGCTGCGCACGGCATCGTTCATGCCGCCGATGGTGGAGAAGGAGAAGCGTCCGTTCTCGGGATTGTTGACCTGCACGCCATTCATATATACGTCGTTGTAGGCATTGTCCAGGGCGCGGAACTTGAACCAGATGCCGCTCCATGCCCAACCTAACTGACTGAGGTAGATGTTGTTGTTAGAATTAATTTGGATAACATCGGACGTGATGTCATCGTTTTCGCCAAGCTGTGACTCCGTGAAGGTGAAGTTGTCATCATCCGCCAACCTCTGCTCCACTGTGTCCAGCGAATCCACGTCTGCCGTCACTACGGTCCGGGCGTGGCTGAATGGTGCCGCCGCAAGGACAGACACCAGTAGCAGATGTTTAATTTTCATGTACGTTTCTTATTATATTTTAAGTTTAATGCTGCAAACTTACAAAAAAAAAGGCTACCTTCGACAGATAAGAGCATATTTTTTTCCCTATTTGCATTATCTTTCCTAAAAAGTATTAACTTTGCAAAGAGAAACTACATATAAACAACTACAGATGATGAAAAGACCTTTCATAGCACTTGCCGTTGCTCTCCTGCTGGGAGTAGCATACTTAGGTGCTCAAGACCGCAAGCTCATGGTACATGCCGTGTGCTTCTACAATCTGGAGAACCTCTTCGACACTTGTCACGATGCACACAAGAACGACTATGACTTCCTGCCTAACGGTTCGTTTTCCTGGAATGCCAACAAGTACACCAACAAGCTGGCCAACATGTCGCGTGCCCTTTGCGACCTGGGTACTGACAAGCTTCCCTACGGTGCAAGCATCATCGGCGTGAGCGAGGTGGAGAACGACAACGCGCTTAACGACCTCTTAGCGCAACCCTGCATGAGGGAGCGCGGATACAGGTACATTCACTACGAGGGACCGGACAAGCGAGGCGTGGACTGTGCACTCATCTACAATCCGAAGGCATTCAAGGTGGAGAAGTCCTTCCACAAGCCTTACGTCTATGAGAACGGCGACACGACGCGCCAGACGCGTCCCTTCCTGTGCGTACAGGGCAAGCTGGCTGGCGACAATCTCACCGTCGTCGTCTGCCACTGGCCAAGCCGGGGACACGAGAACATCTTCCGCGAATATGCCGGCAAGCAAGTAAGGGCACTGACCGACAGCATCCATAGGGCCGACCCGTCGCAGCACATCATGGTGATGGGCGACATGAACGACGACCCTGACAACACCTCGATGGCCAAGTTCCTGGGAGCACGCCGCAAGATGAAGGACGTGGGCGAGTTCGACTTCTTCAATCCCTGGTGGGAAGTCCTGCGCGGCAAAGGACAGGGCACTCTGACCTATCAGGGCGGATGGAACCTATTCGACCAGATTGTTGTTTCGCGCAACATGCTCGACCTGAAGGGAAGCAAGGACTACGAGGAGCTCACGCTCTACGGCTATCATATCTTCAAGCGCGACTATTTGCTGCAGCAAGACGGTAGATATAAAGGTACACCCAAGCGCACACACGCGGGCGGTATATGGCTCAACGGCTACAGCGACCACCTGCCAACCGTGACTTACATCGTCAAGCAGGCTCCCTGACACCCTTGAGGGGCATTACTACCTGCAAAGCAGACATAGCAAAGTGACAGTAAAGAGAAAAACTTTAATCCTTAATCTTTAATCTTTAATCTTTTCTTCGTACCTTTGCGCCCGCAATTAGAAAGGAACAAACCAATAAATCATAAAATCCTTAAATCGTTAAATCATTAAATCATTATGACAAGTTACAAAGAACTCGGTCTGGTGAACACCCGTGAGATGTTCAAAAAGGCAGTGGCTGGCGGCTATGCCATCCCCGCATTCAACTTCAACACTCTCGAACAGATGCAGGCCATCAACGGCACCATCCTCCGCTACATGGCTCAGGGCGCTGTAGAGTACGCTAAGGAGCTCGGTTGCGAGAATCCTCAGATTGTCCTCCACCTCGACCACGGCGACAGCTTCGAGCTGTGCAAGGACTGCATCGACAACGGCTTCTCCAGCGTTATGTTCGACGGCAGCTCTCTTCCCTACGAGGAGAACATCCGCATCACCAAGCAGGTGGTAGAATATGCTCACGCTCACGACGTTACCGTAGAGGCTGAGCTGGGCGTGCTGGCAGGCGTCGAGGACGAAGTCCAGGCCGAAAAGAGCCACTATACGAAGCCCGAAGAGGTCATCGACTTCGCCACACGCAGCGGTTGCGACAGCCTCGCCATCAGCATCGGTACGAGCCACGGCGCCTACAAGTTCACTCCCGAGCAGTGTACCCGCGACCCGAAGACCGGCAGGCTCGTTCCTCCCCCATTGGCCTTCGACATCCTGCACGAGATCGAGAAGAAGCTCCCCGGCTTCCCCATCGTCCTGCACGGCTCAAGCTCTGTTCCCCAGGAAGAGGTTGACACCATCAACGCTCACGGCGGCAAGCTGCCCGACGCAGTTGGTATCCCCGAAGAGCAGCTCCGCGAGGCCAGCAAGAGCGCTGTCTGCAAGATCAACATCGACAGCGACAGCCGTCTGGCTATGACTGCTGCCATCCGCAAGCACTTCGACGAGAAGCCCGGCGACTTCGATCCCCGTCAGTATCTGAAGCCCGCTCGCGAGAACATGAAGAAGATGTACATCCACAAGATTGTGGAAGTGCTCGGCAGCAACGACAAGCTGTAAAGCTCGGAAAGGTTCCGACTCAGTCGGAACAGACATGACCATGAAAGGCCTGAGGCAATGTGCTTCGGGCCTTTTTTTGTTGGCGTACACTCCAGTCCCACCATGGGAGGACTCCAGTACCAACGTGTAAAAACTCCAGTACCTCCGTGGGAAAACTCCAGTACCTCCACGGTGGTACTGGAGTTTTCCCACGGAGGTACTGAGCGAAGACCGTTAGCTGGTACGCAGGCAAAACGTCTTCCTGCCATCACCTTCCTTTGCTTCCAGAGCAAGTGGAGCCTACCTAAAGTTGACTGACTTCCTGCCTTCTGGACGACAAATGCTGATGTCGGAAAGCGAAAGCTGGTACATTAAAACTTTATTAACAGGGCTTTGCATTGCGATTAGGGAAAAAAGTTGTATCTTTGCGCACCAAAGTGCGCAGTCGGGAGAACGGCTGAAGTGGCACTGACGACAGAAAGCAAATGAAGATTATCAAGAAACTCGACATCTACATCATCAAGGGGTTCCTGCAGCTCTTTGCAGGCACTTTCTTCATTTGCCTTTTCATCTTCGTCATGCAGTTCCTGTGGAAATGGATGAACGACCTCATCGGCAAGGGTCTGACCATCGACCTGCTGGCCAAATTCTTCTGGTTCAGCAGCCTGACGCTCATCCCCATGTCCATGCCGCTGGCTGTCCTGCTGGCAAGCCTCATCTCGTTCGGCAACCTGGGCGAGCGCTTTGAACTGCTCAGCATGAAGGCTGCCGGCATCCCACTCATCCGCATTCTCATGCCCCTCATCATTGTCGCCACACTCATCTGCGGAGGCAGCTTCTACTTCCAGGACAAGATCAGTCCATATGCCACCCGAGAGCTGTCGCGACTGGCATGGAGCATGAGGCAGAAAAGTCCCGAGCTGGAGATACCGGAAGGCATCTTCTACAGCGAGATTCCGGGCTACAATCTCTACGTCGAGCACAAAGACCCGGAGACGGGAATGCTCTATGGCGTAATGATTTACACGAATGCCAACAGCTACAACGACACGCAGATTGTGCTGGCCGACAGCGGACGGATGCAGAGCACATCCGACAAGATGCACCTCAAGCTGACGCTCTGGGGCGGAGAGCGCTTCCGCAACATGGACGCACAGCAGGGCTCCATGCTACGCGCCAACGTACCCTACATGCGCGAATCGTTTGTCCAGGAAGTCGATATCATCCCCTTCGACGGCAACTTCAACCTGATGGATGCCGACCTCTTCTCGCACAACGCTCAGGCCAAGGACCGCGACGAGATACAGCACAGCATCGACTCGCTCAGCCATCTGGCCGACAGTTCGCGACACGCCATCTATGCCGGCGTACAGCAATGGCACATGCGCAAGGTAATTCCTGCTGGGCGACGCGACTCCCTCAGCATCGTGGAAGAGGCCACAAAGATGCCAACCATCGACTCCATCTACATGGCCATGCAAGACGAACAACGCCTGAAGGCCTGGCGAGGAGCGCTGAATCACGCAGAGACGATGCTGGGAGAATACCAGTTCCGCGCCTTGGAGACAGGCGACAGGAACCTCAACCTGCGCAAGCACCGCATCGAATGGTACAAGAAGTACACGATGAGCCTGGCCTGCCTGCTCTTCTTCTTCATCGGAGCACCACTGGGAGCCATCATCCGCAAAGGCGGCCTGGGCGTGCCGGTCGTCGTCAGCGTCATCATCTTCATCTTCTACTATATCGTCAACCAGGCTGGCGAAAACAATGCCAAGGTTAACGCATGGACCGTAGAAAGCGGCACCTGGCTCAGCACATTCGTGCTTACCGCAACAGGCATCTTCCTGACACACAAGGCAAACAGCGACAGCGTCGTCTTCAACATCGAGGGTTACCGCAACTTCTTCATGCGACTGCTCGGACTGCGTGCCAGCAGGAAGCTGAACCGCAAAGAAGTCATCATCAACGACCCCGACTACACCACCCTGCCGCAGCGCCTCGGCGAGCTCTCGGAGTTCTGCGTCGAATGCCGAAAGACCATGCACTTGCGCCACATACCCAACTACATCGACATCTTCTTCAGCGAAGGCCAGGACAAACACGCCGCCATGCTCAGCGAAAGGGTGGAAGCACTCGTCGATGAGCTCCACAACAGCCGCGACAACGTCATCATCATGTACATCAACGAATATCCCGTCATCAATCCCAGCGCGCACACCAGACCATTCGACAGCAAGCGCCTGAACATGATTGTCGGACTCTTCCTCCCCCTGGGCATCCTCTTCTTCCTCCGCATCTGGCGATACAGGCTCAGGCTCAGGCTCGACCTGAGGAACATTGAACGCATCAACACCCTCATAGCAGAAAGAATCATAAAGAGACATAACGAAATAACGTTATAACGACATAACGAAACAACGAACAATTATGAACAACGAACTCCAACTAAGCACCATAGAAGAAGCCCTGTCCGACTTCCGCCAAGGAAAGTTCGTCATCGTCGTCGATGATGAAGACCGTGAGAACGAGGGCGACTTCATCACGGCAGCCGAGATGATAACCCCCGAGAAGGTCAACTTCATGCTGCGCAACGGAAGAGGCGTGCTCTGTGCACCCATCACCATGAGTCGCGCCGCAGAACTGGAACTGGACCACCAGGTGCAGGACAACACCAGCATGTTAGGCACACCATTCACCGTAACGGTAGATTTGCTGGAAGGCTGCACCACAGGCGTCAGCACGCACGACCGCGCCGCCACCATTCGCGCCCTGGCCGACCCCACACGAAAGCCGTCAGACTTCGGTCGCCCGGGGCACATCAATCCCCTCTACGCTCAGGACAAAGGCGTACTGCGTCGGGCAGGCCACACAGAAGCAGCAGTTGACCTGGCACGCCTCTCTGGACTGCAGCCGGCAGCAGCACTCATCGAAATCCTCAACGAAGACGGCACAATGGCTCGTATGCCACAGCTCAAGGAGGTGGCTCGCCAGCACAATCTCAAAATCATCAGCATTCGCGACCTCATCTCCTACCGCCTCAAGCAGGAATCCCTCGTAGAAAGAGGCGTAGAAGCAGACATGCCCACTGCCGACGGACACTTCCACATCATCCCTTTCCGCCAGAAAAGCAACGGACTGGAGCACGTCGTCCTCTATAAAGGCACATGGACAGAAGACGAACCCGTCCTGGTGCGTATGCACTCGAGCTGCATGACAGGCGACATCTTCGGCAGCCAGCGTTGCGACTGCGGCGAACAACTCCACAAGTCGATGCGCATGATAGAGCAGGAAGGCAAAGGCCTCATCGTCTATCTCAGTCAGGAAGGACGCGGCATCGGACTGATGAACAAGATAGCCGCCTACAAGCTACAGGAGCAAGGCGACGACACAGTCGATGCCAACATCCACCTCGGCTTCCAGCCCGATGAACGCGAGTACGGCGTCGGAGCACAAATACTGCGCGAGATGGGTGTAGGCAAACTGCGCCTCATCACAAACAATCCCGTCAAACGCGTCGGCCTGGAAAGCTATGGCCTCACCATCGTAGAGAACGTCCCCATCGTGATAGAGCCCAACGAATACAACCGTCGCTACCTCGAAACAAAGCGGACGCGCATGGGGCACAAGCTGTAAGGCTCCCTTGTCGTCATCTCGAAATAACGTCATAACGAAATAACGTCACAACGAATAAAACATAACCACAATGAACACAAATCTTTCCGAGAGGCTACAACGCCTCTCACCCAGTGCAACGCTTGCCATGAGCCAGCGCAGCAGCGAACTCAAAGCAGAAGGCGTCGATGTCATCAACATGAGCGTGGGCGAACCCGACTTCAACACACCCGACCACATCAAGGCCGCTGCCATCAAAGCAGTAGAGGACAACTACAGTCGCTACAGTCCTGTTCCGGGTTATCCCGAGCTGAAGAAAGCCATCGTGGCTAAGCTCAAGAACGAGAACGGACTGGACTACGCTCCGTCACAAATCCTCGTGTCGAATGGCGCTAAGCAGAGCGTCTGCAACACCATCATGGCTGTCGTCAATGCAGGCGACGAAGTCATCATCCCCGCTCCCTATTGGGTGAGCTATCCGCAGATGGTGCTGCTGGCAGAAGGCACACCCGTCTTCGTCGAGGCAACCATCGAACAGGATTTCAAGATAACACCTGAGCAGCTCGAAGCCGCCATCACGCCCAAGACAAAGGCCCTCATCCTCTGCTCGCCCAGCAATCCCACAGGCTCCGTCTATAGCAAGAAGGAACTCGAAGCGCTGAAGGACGTACTGCTCCGCCACGAGGAGGTCATCGTCATTGCCGACGAGATATATGAGCACATCAACTACATCGGCGAGCACGCCAGCATGGCACAGTTCCCCGACATCAAGGAGCGCGTAGTCGTCATCAACGGCGTCAGCAAGGCATACGCCATGACAGGCTGGCGCATCGGCTTCATCGCTGCTCCCGAATGGATAGTGAAGGGTTGCAACAAGCTTCAAGGACAATACACCAGCGGCCCGTGCTCCGTCAGCCAGAAAGCAGCAGAGGCAGCGTTCGCTGGTCCGCAGGAGTGCGTCGAGGAGATGCGTCAAGCCTTCGAGCGCCGCAAGAACCTCATCGTGAAGCTGGCAAAGGATATTCCCGGTCTCGAAGTCAACGACCCGCAGGGTGCCTTCTACCTCTTCCCCAAGTGCAGCAGCTTCTTCGGCAAGAAGGACGGCGACCGCGTCATCAACAACAGCACCGACCTCGCCATGTACCTGCTCGAAGTGGGACACGTAGCTACAGTCGGCGGCGATGCCTTCGGTTCGCCCGAATGCTTCCGCATGAGCTACGCCACAAGCGATGAGAACATCATCGAAGCCATGAAGCGCATCAAGGAGACTCTGGCAAGGCTGAAGTAAAAATCACATCAAGAGACAACATCCATGGAAAGGACAAGATACGATATTCTCGACGGGCTACGAGGTGTAGCAGCACTCATGGTGCTGCTTTACCATGTCTTCAACGATGCCAAAAGCTTCTTCGTGTGGCCCACCCCCGTGAATGAATTCTATCACAGCTTCCTGGGTGTTGACTTCTTCTTTATTCTCTCAGGGTTTGTCATGGGGTATGCCTATGACCGTCAATGGGGAAACAGCATGACTTTAGGCGGCTTCATCCGCAGAAGGCTCATCCGCCTGCATCCCATGGTGGTAATGGGCGTCGTACTGGGCGCCATAGCTTTCTTGATACAAGGCTGCACGAAATGGGACGGTACAGAAGTCTCCATGCAAGCCTTGATGCTGGCCACCTTACTGGGGCTCTTTATGATTCCATCGCCCAGCAGCATAGAAGTTCGTGGCAACACCGAGATATTCCCTCTCAACGGACCACACTGGTCCCTCTTCTTCGAATACATAGGCAGCCTTCTCTATGGCCTTCTGCTACATCGTCTTTCCACCAAATGGCTCAGGGTATGGGTCACTTGCAGCATCGTATCCATAGCTGGCTTTGCCCTCTTGACAGAAGATGGCGGTATAGCTTACGGCTGGTCCTCCGAACCCATGAACCTTCTGGGCGGTGCTCTCAGAATGCTGTATGCCTATCCTATGGGCTTGCTCATGGCACGTGTCTTTCGGGAACGTCAGCCCAAGCCGATTAAAGGTCATGTGTTCTTGCTGTGCAGCTTGGCTTTAGCCATATTGCTTGGCTTCCCTTCGCTGGGCAGCAAGGACGCAAACACCATCTTCCAACTTGTCTGCATCCTCTCCTTCTTCCCAACCATCATCTGGTTTGGTGCTCGTGGTATAGTCTCCGGCTGGCGACAGAAGGCTGTCTCCTTTATAGGAAGGTTGTCCTATCCTCTTTACGCCACGCACTTCCCCCTCATCTATCTATATATCACATGGGTGGGAAGCGACGGACATCCCTACGAGGGCTATTCACAACCCTGGGTTCCGGCACTTCTCACCCTTGTGGCTTCTGTGCTTATCGCAACGCTATGTCTTCTCGCCTACGATGAGCCTTTAAGGAAGTGGCTGAACAAGAAGCTTCACTCTACCTCACGACAATAGACGTAGCCCAGTTTGTCGTAAAGTCTCTCCAACTGCGGCAGACGCTTCTTCCAGTTCTCGAAGTCCTTCTGTTCAGGAGCGCACCATTGTACTTCGCTCATAGAAGCCAGTCGAGGCAGCAACTGATAGAGGGCATGTTCGGGATAAGCCACATGCTCTGTCCAGAGGTTGGCCTGAACACCAAGGATGCAGTCGCCTTCCTCTTCGGTCAGTTCTTCAGGAACAAGGGGTTCGAAGGAGTACATCTTCGAGCAGGAAACGACGTAGCTGTCGGTCGTGCGAGGTGACTTGCTATAGTCCTTCAGCTGCGGATGGTCGATGTAGGCATAGACATTGGGGCTCATGATGACACGATGCTTCTGCTTGGCAGCTGCAACGCCGCCCTTGGTTCCGCGCCAAGACATTACGATAGCGTCCTCGGTCAGTCCGCCGGCAAGTATCTCGTCCCAACCAATCAGGCTCCTTCCACGAGAAGCAAGGAACTGTTCTATTTCGTGATTGATGTAACTCTGGAGCTTGTTCTCGGGGCTGCGACCATCCTGACTGCCTCTGTTGTCGCCACCTTCAACCGCCACCTTCGACTCGTCCGTCAAGCCCAGTTCCTGAATCTTTGCCTGACACTTTGGGCACTTTTTCCAACGCTCCTTCGGGCATTCGTCGCCACCAATGTGGATGTAGGGAGAGGGGAAGACATCACAAAGCTCGCCAAAGACGGTCTTCAGGAAGGTCAGCGTCTCGGGATTGCCGCCACAAAGCACTTCGCGCATCACGCCCCAATGCGGAGCAACTTGGTAGGGACCGCCTGTGCAACCCAGGTTCGGGAAGACATGGAGGGCGCTCTGCATGTGACCAGGCATATCGATTTCAGGCACTACGTTGATGTAACGTTCAGCTGCATACTTAACGACTTCGCGACACTCTTCCTGAGTATAGTAGCCGCCATAAGGAATGTTGTCGTAGAGGCGCACTTTGCTTGGGGCGATGATGCTCTTCTCGCGTACACTACCTTTCTTTGCAAGGTCAGGCAGAGCCTTCACTTCGAAGCGCCAGCCCTGGTCTTCTGTCAGATGCCAATGGAACTGGTTGCAGCCGTGCAAGGCCATTACATCGAGGAACTGCTTGATGAACTCAACGGAGAAGAAGTGACGACCGCAGTCGAGCAGGACTCCGCGATAGGTGAAGCGAGGCTGGTCGGTAATCTCTACGAAAGGCATTATCAGTCCAAGTCCATTCTTTTCGGGGAGGCTCTTGCGAAGCGTCTGTGCAGCACGGAAGAGGCCAACAGGCTCGAAGGCAGTCAGTTCGATACCCTTCTCCGTCACCTTCATCGTGTAGTTCTCTTTCTGTTGGTCGGTCAGAGTGACAGGCTTTTTGCTCTTCTTGCCTTTAGGAGCGGCAGGAGAAACGAGACGCAACTTAATCTGGGCGTTCTTGTCGTCGGGAGTCAGTTGGAGCTTCACGTCTGCTTCTTCTTTCACCCATTCCTGAAGGAATTGCGCAATGCGGGTGCATTCGGCATTGCTCGCGTCGTAGCTAATGCCATTTCCATCTTCAATGGCAAACATTTGGTCAAAACCCGTACACATCACCTTCACCTCCTTTGGAAGAGGGATGATGTCGTACTTGGCAGCAGTCACCTCGTCCGCTGAAACGCAGACAGCAGATAACAGACAACAAACAGTAAACAATAATCTTTTCATAGATTAGTAAGGTTTGGTTATTAAGTTATTATAGTTTTTGTTTACATTCGAAAGAATGTGGCAGGTGTTTCCTTCCAAAGCAGGAAGATGCTCAACAGGCAAACAGGAGCTGAGAGGGCATTGACAAGGAAGTAGCTATTGTAGCCAAGTTGTTCTACCATCCAGCCACTAAGGGCCATCGGCACTATCATGGCTGCAGAGACAAGCGGTATCTGCAACATGTTGATGTTATTGCGATAGCGAGTTCCTGATATGGCACTGACGGGGAGACGGCAGATGCTTATCCCCAGACCGAACAGCAGTTGAGCTGTCATGGTACAGCAACACAGCATCCAGAGTGAATGAGGCGGGTAAATGGTCATGCCCAGATAGACAAAGGGTGAGAGGACAACGCATAGCGCCATTGGCCAGAAAAGGCGATGCAGGGTGTGCCGACGGATGAGCAAACGTCCCATGGCTATGCCGAGGCTGAAGGCAATGACTCCGACGGTGCCCTGTGCAAATCCTATCTCCTGCATCGTGCACTCCAGTCCGCCTTGCTCGTGGGGACCATATAAATATAGTACGCGCGCGTGAAACATCAGGGCTTGGGGCAAGAGCAGAAGGAAGAGAAAGAAGAAGCCTCTCCATGCACTTCCCGTAGGAGAGTGCCACGTGGCTGTTGCCTTTCTCTTTTCAACTTCATTTTCTATGGGAGAAAGCGCAGGGGAAGCTAAGGTCAGCAGATGAAGGAAGGTAAAGAACAGGAAAAGACCTGCTGCCACATAGCATCCCATCGCCCAAGAATAGCGTATCTGCCGGAAATAGACTTGGAGTGTGCCTACAAGGAAGATGAGGGCTCCATAGGTGAAGATGACTGCCGCCTGCGAACAGACATGCTTGGGGACAGTCAGCAGGCGTTGGACGGACGGGCTCAGCATTTGCTCATAGTACATGCGGGCAGCCAGTTCGTGCCAAGCACAAAGCAAGCTTACCATCAGCAAGGCAAAGAAGACCGCTAATGGTCCTTGCTTAAAGGAAAAGGCCAGAAGCAAAAGACAGGCGAAGAGCAATACCTCTATCAGATGAAGCATCTGCCGGAAGCGCCCTACCCTGCTTACCCAGGGTCGCATGAAGGACTTCAGCACCCAAGGTACGAAGAGCAAAGCAGAACAAAGCGTAGCGACCGCCGGTGCCAGCCCTAACTGGAGCAGCATCAGTAGCGCCACGTATGTGACCATTGCTGCCGGTATCTCTTCTGCTGCAAAGAGGGTGAGGAAGCGAAAGACTGCCCCGTCACTTCCAAAGGAAGAGCCTCCCCCGTCCTCTCCAGAGGAGGGGGGAACGGCGGAAGCTCTCCCTTGATGAGGGTTGGGGAGAGGCTGTTTAGTAACTTCTTGCGATGAGGACACGTGCCTTGCTCGGTTTTCCAGTTACCATATCCACGCCTGGTGTCTGCTCTACGCCGAAGGGCACGCAGCGGATGGTAGCCTGCGTCTCTTCCTTGATGCGGGCTTCCGTCTCGGCTGTGCCGTCCCAGTGGCAGAGGAAGAAGCCGCCGTCCTTGATGCGCTCCTTGAACTCATCGTAGTTCTCGCATTCGTAGATATGGGCGTCGCGGAAGGCTTTAGCCTTGGCGAAGATGTTCTTCTGTATGTCGTCGAGGAGCGTCTTGACGTAGTCGGCGATGCCTTCCAGCGTGCGTGTCTCCTTCTCGAGCGTGTCGCGACGCATCACTTCGACTGTGCCGTTCTCCAAGTCCCTTGCACCCAGCACGAGACGGACAGGCACGCCCTTCAGCTCGTAGTCGGCGAACTTGAAGCCCGGACGCTTGTTGTCGGCATTGTCGTACTTGACGCTGATGCCCATCCGCTTCAGTTCTTCGACGATGGGAGCTACTGCTGCATCGACGGCTGCCATTTGTTCCGGCTTTCCGCCGATGGGGATGATGACCACCTGAACGGGAGCCAAAGCGGGAGGCAGCACGAGGCCGTTGTCGTCGCTATGTGTCATGATGAGCGCACCCATGAGTCGTGTGCTGACGCCCCACGAGGTAGCCCAAGCGTATTCGGGTTTGTTCTCCTTGTTGAGGAACTGCACTTCGAAGGCCTTGCCGAAGTTCTGACCGAGGAAGTGGCTCGTGCCGCTCTGCAGAGCCTTACCGTCCTGCATCATGGCCTCGATGGTATAGGTGTCGAGAGCACCAGCGAAACGCTCCGTCTCGCTCTTGACGCCCTGAACGACAGGCACAGCCATGTACTCTTCGGCAAACTTAGCATAGACCTTGAGCATCTGCTGGGCACGTGCTTCAGCTTCTTCTCTGGTGGCATGGGCCGTGTGACCTTCTTGCCAAAGGAACTCGCTGGTGCGGAGGAAGAGGCGGGTGCGCATCTCCCAACGCATGACGTTGCACCACTGGTTGACCAGCAGAGGCAGGTCGCGATAAGAGTGAATCCAGTTCTTGAAGGTGTTCCATATGATAGTCTCGGACGTGGGACGGATGATAAGTTCCTCTTCCAGTCGGGCTGCAGGGTCAACCACCACGCCGTCGTGCGTTTCGTTGGTCTTGAGGCGATAGTGTGTTACTACGGCACATTCCTTTGCGAAGCCTTCCACATGCTCTGCCTCGCGGGAGAGGAAGCTCTTCGGGATGAGTAAGGGGAAGTAAGCATTCTGCACGCCCGTCTCCTTGAACATGTCGTCGAGGGTGCGTTGCATCTTCTCCCATATTGCATATCCATAAGGTTTGATGACCATGCAGCCGCGCACGTCGCTCTGCTCTGCCAGGTCTGCCTTCACTACCAGTTCATTGTACCATTTGCTGTAATCCTCACTCCTTTTCGTGAGGAACTCCAATTCTTTTGCCATTTGTCTATTATATTTTGTCGTGTTTCACATTGAGACTTGACGTGCCTTGCTGTTCATTTAGGCACGGCTAATTAACAAATTAGGCACGGCTAGTTGGCAAACTAGGCTTACATAGTTTCGCAGAATAGCCTGCTGATGTTTCCATTTGTTAAAAAGCAATTGCAAAAGTACAAAAAAAAAGCCGATTACACATCTGTTTCTAAAAAAAATTATACCTTTGCATCTGAAAAAGGTAAAATAGGGAAACCAGAAACAGTATTCACTTATAAAAAACAACTAAAATGAAAGCAAAGAAATTCCTTTTGGGTGCTTTGGCAATGGCCTTGGTGCTCTCTGGTTGTAACATGAACAACACTACGAAGGGTGGTCTCATCGGCGGTGCTGGTGGCGGTGCAGTAGGTGCCGGCCTCGGCGCAGCAATAGGTGCCCTCGCTGGTGGTTCAAGCGGCGCCAAGCTGGGTGCTGCCATTGGTGCAGGCGTAGGCGTTGCCGGCGGTACGACAGCCGGTATCCTCATCGGCAAGAAGATGGACAAGGCAAAGAAGGCTGCTGAAGCAGTTGCAAATGCCCAGGTAGAGACCACGACCGACAAGAACGGCCTGGAGGCTGTCAAGGTGACCTTCGACAATGGCATTCTCTTCAAGGTGGGCAAGAGCGACCTGCAGGCATCTGCACAGAACTCACTCCGTCAGTTTGCCAATAACGTGCTGAACGTTTACACCGACTGCGACGTTGCCATCTACGGCTTCGCAAGCAGCGACGGCAGCGATGCCACAAACCTGACGCTTAGCCAGAACCGTGCAAACGCTGTTCGTGCTTACCTGACAAACGCATGTGGCGTAAACGCCTCTCAGATTAAGAACACGACCGGTTACGGCGAAGACCCCAACTACCTCGTCTATGGCGCCAATGGTAAGGAAGATCAGGCTGCCAGCCGCCGCGTAGAGGTCTATCTGTATGCCAGCGATGCCATGGTCAACGCTGCCAACGCAGGCACTCTGCAGTAAATAGGTATGCCTAGGAAAGCCTAGGGAAACCTAGGAAACCTAGCCTATGAAGAAACTCCAGACACTCTTGCGATGGATTGTGCTCCTGTTCTTTGGGAGCACAATCCTCGCCGTTTTTATATATAAGTGGTGTCCCGTCTATGTCACACCGCTTATGGTAATACGCTGTGCCCAGCAGGTCAGACACGGAGAGCAACTGCGCCTCAAGCATCATTGGGTGCCGCTCGATTCGATGAGCATCTACATGCCCGTCGCAGTCATGGCCAGCGAGGACCAACGCTTCCTCACCCATAGCGGCTTCGACTTCATCGAGATAGACAAGGCGATGGAAGAGCGGCGTAGCGGCAAGCGCTACCGAGGCGGCAGCACCATAAGCCAGCAGACAGCCAAGAACGTCTTCCTGTGGCCAAAAGCAAACTGGCTACGCAAAGGACTCGAGGCCTACTTCACCGTCCTCATCGAACTCGTCTGGGGCAAAGAGCGCATCATGGAAGTCTATCTCAACTCCATCGAGATGGGCGACGGCATCTATGGAGCCGAAGCCGTAGCGCAACTGCATTTCCGCCGCACAGCCAAGACGCTGACACGCCCCAACTGTGCCCTCATTGCCGCAACGCTTCCGAACCCTTTGAAATATAATAGTAAAGACCCATCCTCCTACGTCCTGAAAAGACAAACAGCCATCATGCGACAGATGCGTCACATCGACGTTTTTCCCAAGGAATAAACACGTCCTCCGCAATCACCCCCACAAGGGGAATTCAAAAGCAACATAAGTCGTTGACCATCGTATAAGTCTTTGAGCAACGCATAGGTCTTTGGGCAACGCGGCATAGGTCGTTACACAACCCCCTCTTTCGGACATTATATTGCTGGCAATCATAAAAATTAACGCTCCGAAGTCACTTTTTGCCACATAGACTTTGCAATTACGAATGTTTTTTGTACCTTTGCAACGCAAAAAACGTTTTTTCTTATTATGTTCGATTCTTTCTACAGAATGCATCAGTATCTGGTGGAGCGTACCCAAGCCCCCATCAGACGCGCCTTGATGGACGAAATTGACTGGCACAAACGGCTCATCGGCATCAAGGGAAGCCGTGGCGTAGGCAGAACAACCTTCCTGCTCCAGTATGCCAAGGAGAACTTCGGCCCAAGGGATCGCAGGTGTCTCTACATCAACATGAACAACTTCTACTTCCAGGGACAGACACTCTTCCAGTTCGCCCAGGAGTTCATGCAGGCAGGAGGGCAGGTACTGCTCATCGACCAGGTATTCAAGTACCCAGAATGGAGCCATGAACTGCGACTCATCTACGACCGCTGCCCACGGCTCCGAGTTGTCTTTGCCGGTTCGAGCGTAATGCGACTCAAGGATGAGAACCCAGAGCTGAACGGCATCTGCGCCAGCTACAACCTGCGCGGATTCTCCTTCCGCGAATATCTCAACCTGAGAGCAGGGACTAACTTCCGACCCTACACCATCCGCGAGATACAGAACCGACACGAGCACATCGCTGAAGAAGTGCTGGAGCAAGTCAATCCCCTCGACTACTTCAACGACTACCTCCATCATGGCTACTACCCCTTCTTCCTCGAGAAGGCAAGCTTCATCGAGAACCTCCTCAAGGCCATCAACATGATGATAGAGGTCGATATCCTGCTCATCAAGCAGATTGACCTCAAGTACCTGAGCAAAATAAAGAAACTGCTTTACCTGCTTGCCACGGGAGACTACGGAGCACCCAACGTCAGCCAACTGGCACAAGACCTACAGACAAGCCGAGCTACGGTGGTCAACTACATCAAGTACCTGAGCGACGCACGTCTGCTCAACATGCTGTACCGCCCGGGAGAAGACTTCCCCAAAAAGCCTGCCAGCATCCTGCTCCACAACACGAACCTCATGTACACCATGATGCCCGACTTCAACGACGAGCAGATGGTCATGGAAACTTTCTTCCAGAACGCTCTCTGGGGACGTCACCAAGTGCAGAAAGGCGACCGCAGCTGCACATTCATCGTAGATAAGACAATGAGGTTCCGCATCTGTCTGGAACAGCCCAAGCGCAAGAACACCGATGTCCTCTATGCCCTCGCTGGCGTAAAGGAAGGCCTCGAACAGGAGATTCCCTTGTGGATGTACGGGTTCCTTTATTAAAAGGTGAAAAAGTAAAAAGGTGAAAAAGTAAAAAGGGAAAAAGGTGAAAAGGTAGGCTGCATCTTTGCTTCCGTTGCAGGATGAGCAATACCGACAATGCTATATCTAATAAGGTAAGAAAGATTGAAAGTAAAATTAACTAATTTAGTTTTTCATATACAACAATGGCAAAAGAAAAGAAATTCGTGACTTGGGATGGC
>OMSJ01000094.1 GCA_900313705.1 uncultured Prevotellaceae bacterium | reverse complement strand
CAAACTCACAGAACAGACGAAACGCACGCTGCTTGAAGAGATGAAAATTAACGCAGCAGAAGAGAAACTGGCCGACGTCATCAAGGCGAAGGACCTGAAAGAAAAGAAGATGTTCTATGTTGAGGAGAACCAAAGGCAGGTGGGCGAACTGCAATCTTTCTTCGTACCTGAGAACTACCAAAAGATTCGCCAGCGCATGGAGCAGACAGGTTTCCGTACAGGTTTCGCCTGCCTCTTCTATGGCGGTCCTGGCACAGGCAAGACGGAAACTGTCTATCAGTTGGCACGACAGACAGGGCGCGACATCATGGTCGTTGATGTGCCGCAAATCAAGAGCAAATGGGTAGGCGACTCGGAGAAGAACATCAAAGCCCTCTTCGACCGTTATCGTGAACTTGTGAAGAAAGCCAAGCAGACCCCTATCCTACTCTTCAACGAGGCAGACGCCATCATCGGCATCCGTCAGCAAGGAGCGCAAAGAGCTGTCGAGAAGATGGAAAACAGCATCCAGAACATCATCCTGCAAGAGATGGAGGCGCTGGACGGCATCATGATTGCCACCACCAACCTGCAACAGAACCTCGACAAAGCCTTCGAGCGCCGTTTCCTCTACAAGATTAAGTTCGAGAAGCCGACCGTCGAAGCCCGCGTCTTAATCTGGCGCACGATGATTCCCGACCTGAGCGAGATGGATGTCAAAACACTTGCAGCGAAGTACGACTTCAGCGGCGGCCAGATAGAGAACATCGCCCGTCACTACACCATCGACAGCATCCTGCACGATGCGAAGGAAGACAAACTCGCTATGCTCATCAACCATTGCGACAACGAACAATTGGACGATAACGGCAAGAGGAGAATAGGGTTTTGACTTTAACCCATATAAAGCATTTCCTTTACACCAGTAGAATAAAAACGTAGAGACAAACCCATTTTTCACGTTGTGTCATAAAGAACGGGGGGATGCACCTGATGATGCATCCCCCCGTTTGTCTCTGGACCGTATGGATTGCGCTTAGCCGAGATAGGAACGGAGCAGGCTGTTGCGGCTGCCGGCGCGGAGCTTACGAATGGCTTTCTCGCGAATCTGACGGACACGCTCACGGGTGAGGCCGAAGGTCTCGCCTATCTCCTCGAGGGTCATCTCGGGCTGGTTGTTGATGCCGAAGCTGCGCTCGATGATCTGCTTCTCGCGTTCATTGAGGACACCAAGGGCGCGGTCTATCTCTGTCGAAAGGCTTTCGCTGACCAGACCTTTGTCGGCCATGGGCGAGTCGGGATTGGTCATGACGTCCAGGAGGCTGTTCTCTTCACCTTCGATGAAGGGGGCATCGACGCTGACGTGGCGGCCACTGGCACGCAGGGAGTCGCTTATCTTCTCGGGCAGCTCGTTGACGAGCTCTGCCAGTTCGTCGGCACTCGGCTTGCGCTCGTACTCCTGCTCGAACTTCGTCATGGCCTTCGTTATCTTGTTGACGGCGCTGACCTGGTTGAGTGGCAGTCGGACGATGCGGCTCTGCTCTGCGAGGGCCTGGAGAATGGTCTGGCGAATCCACCAGACGGCATAGGAAATAAACTTAAAGCCTCTGGTCTCGTCGAACTTCTCGGCGGCCTTTATCAGTCCCACGTTACCTTCGTTGATAAGGTCTGGCAGGGAGAGTCCCTGGTTCTGATACTGCTTGGCAACGCTGACGACGAAGCGGAGGTTGGCCCGCACCAACTTGTCGAGGGCACGCCGGTCGCCCTTGCGTATCTTCTGGGAGAGTTCCACTTCCTCCTCAACGGGAAGCAGCGCCTCACGGCCTATTTCCTGCAGATACTTGTCGAGCGAGGCACTGTCGCGACTCGTGATGCTCTTTGTAATTTTAAGTTGTCTCATATACTTTGAAAAAGTTTAAGAGTTCAAAAGTTAAAAAGGATTAGCCGTCGTCCTCTCTTTCACCTTTTCACCCTTTTACGTTTTTGATTTTTATAATTAGCGGGCAAATATAGGACTTTTTCATTATATATTTAGCGTTAAAGTGCTAAAAGATGTGAAAAAGGGACAAAAACGCACAATCTTTCCCAATTTAGCGGGCTGGTATGTCGCTATATTCATCTTTTTACGTAATTTTGCATCGGTAAAGCTACAGAACAACAAGCAAGGACCAAACAGTAAATCGTAAACCATTAAATAGTAAACAACGTTATGAGTACAACAACAATCATCGTGATAGCAGTCGTCGTACTGCTTGTCATCTGGGTTATCGGCATCTACAACAATCTGGTAACCCTTCGCAACAACCGCGAGAACGCCTTTGCCAACATCGACGTGCAGTTGAAGCAGCGTTATGACCTCATCCCCAACCTTGTGAACACGGTCAAGGGGTATGCTGAGCATGAGAAAGGTGTGCTGGAGCGTGTCACGGCTGCACGTACCGCAGCTATGGGGGCAAGCACTCTGAACGAAAAGATTGAAGCCGAGAATGCCTTGAGCAGTGCCCTGGCCGGTCTGAAGATTAGCGTGGAAGCCTATCCCGACCTGAAGGCGAACCAGAACTTCATGCAGTTGCAGAGCGAACTGGCAGACATCGAGAACAAGCTGGCAGCAGTCCGCCGCTTCTTCAACAGCGCTACGAAGGAGCTCAACAGCGGTGTTCAGAGGTTCCCTGCTGTGCTCTTCGCCGGCATGTTCGGCTTCCATCAGGAGCCTATGTTTGAGATTCCTCAGGAAGAACGCGCTACCGTGCAGAAGGCGCCTGAGGTTAAGTTCTGAAGAGTGAAGAGTTAAGAGTGAAGAGTGAAGAACGAAGAGTGAAGAATTTTATTATGACGGTAAAAGGAAACTTTGATTCTTCACTCTTCACTATTCGTTCTTCACTCTTCGTTCTCAGCCTTTCATTTTGAATTTTGAATTTAATCATTTTGAATTCTTGAAATGCAGTACGTCGGTATTCATACGCAGCAGGTGCGCAACAACATGAAGAGCCTGCTGCTGCTCTTCCTTTTCCCCTGCATCATTCTCGGCATGGTGTATGCCTTTCTGGCATTCGTGAACATGCACGAGGTGCCGGATGGCTATCAGGGCTCGCACCTGGAGTTCGACGCTGTGGCGACAGGCGAGGCCTTCCTCATGGCATTGCCCTTCGTGGTGGGCATCGTGGCCATCTGGTTCTTGATTTCCTACTTCACCAACGCCAGCATGGTGCGCCACGCCACAGGGGCCCGTCCTCTGGAGCGCAGGGAAAACCCGCGTGTCTATAACATCGTGGAGAACCTCACCATGACGTGCGGTATGCCGATGCCTAAGATCAACGTCATCGACGACCCACAGAAGAGCTACACCGTGACGGTGACGACCGGCATCTGCAACCGCCTCAACGACGAGGAGCTGGCAGGCGTCATCGGTCACGAACTGACGCACATCCGCAATCGCGACACGCGTCTGCTCATCGTGAGCATCATCTTCGTCGGCATCATGAGCACGGTGCTGAGTCTGGCTGTACGCTTGCTCTGGAACACCTTCATCTATGGCGGAGGCAACCGTCGCTCGAGTCGCGACAGCAAGAACGGCGGTTCGGTCATTGCCGTCATTCTCATTGCCATCGTGCTGGCTGCCGTGGGCTACTTCTTCACATTGCTCACGAGGTTTGCCATCAGCCGCAAGCGCGAGTACATGGCCGATGCTGGCGGTGCCGAGCTCTGCGGCAATCCCCTGGCCCTGGCATCTGCCCTCCGCAAGATCAGCAACGACCCCGGCCTCGGACAGGTTGACCGCGAGGATGTGGCTCAGCTCTTCATCGTCCGCCCGCACGCCTTCACCAGCGAGTTCACGAACATGATGAGCAAGCTCTTCAGCACCCATCCCAGCACAGAAAGCCGCATCGCTTATCTCGAGCAGTTCTGAGTGCTGCCGGCAAAGCCTGAAAGTTGAAAGTTGAAAGTTGAAAGTTGGAAATTGAAAGTTGAAAGTTAGAGCGGCAAGACTAACGTCATTTATCTTCCTCTATCTACTTCTAACTCCTTCTATCTACACGGCAAACGGAGCCTGCGAAAGTTGAATTAAAAAAAAGTACGTGTACTTATCGCCATAAGTACGTGTACTTGTCGTCATAAGTACGTGTACTTATCCACATAAGTGCGCGTACTTATTTTATACCTTCCCAGAGAGGGGAGCAAGGGGTGCATTTGCAGATTACCCTATCTCATAATGCCACACGAAGCGTTTCCCTACACATAGGAATGCCCCTTCCCACGAGTCTGTCAGACGGATGGAAAGGGGCATCTCAGTTTCGCTGGGCTTGCCTACGCCCGAGAGGGCATAGACAAGCGCAGGTCACGATTTACTTGACAAGTATCTTCTTGCCACCTACGATGTTGAGGCCCTTCTGCAACTTCTCGAGGCGCTGGCCAGCGAGGTTGTAGATGGACTGACCATCGGACAGGGCAGGACGGCCTGCTTCTACTTCGCGGATGCCATCGGGATCGTTGTTCGTGTAGGCACCATCGTAGAACCAAACCTTCAGATGGTCTTTTTCGAGAACAGGATAAGCATCGGCAGCCAGCGTCTGGAACCAAACGCTAACGTTCTGGCTCTGTCCGCCATCGCCTACTATTCCGGAGTTCAGCTTGAAGCAAACCTCACCGCTTGCCAGCTGTGCATCGGTCACTTCAAAGGCTTCCTGAGGATTAGCTTTCTGGCCGCTTGATGAGCCATTGATGTAGTCGCCCTTATAGTAGCTGTTGAAGATCTTGGAGTTCGCGCCGTTGAGGGCACCGAAGAACTGTGCATACCTTGCAGACTCTACCTTACCGATGGACAGGCAGTTCTGGATGGTCACGCGAGACGAGTTGGTGTAACCCACCATACCGCCGAAGGTGCAGTTGCCGGGAACATCTGCGGAGTTGTAGAGCCTACCGTCGAACAGGCAGTCGATGATGTTGCAGACTGCATTTGTACTGTTGTTGGTATAGCCCACGATGCCACCATAGTTGCCGCCATTGCCGTTGTCGTTGCTTTCCAAGGTGCCGGAGTAAGTACATCTCTCGACGGTAATCGTACCATCATTGGAGCAACCCAAGATACCACCTTGTCTGCCACCGACACTCGTGTTATGAATGTTTACGTAGCAGTGGATGTCGCGAATGATCACATTGTTGTCGCGAGCAAAGCCGACAACACCGCCAACACTCTGGTAGGCAGCGTCGATTTCGCCGTAGATGTTGAAGTTCTCGACAAGTGCATTGTCAGAGAGCACGCCGAAGAGACCGAAGAAGTTGCGGTCTGAAGTAACGTTGAAGTTCTTGATGGTGTGTCCCTGGCCGTCGAAGTGTCCCTTGTAAGCGACGCCGGAGCTTGCCCAGTTACCGATAGCAGACCATGCGAAGCCTTCGCCAAGGTCAGCAAAGTCGATGTCGTTCAGGAGGACAGCATCTGCATCGAGAGAACCCTTGTTCACCAACAAGGAGAAGATGGCGAGGTCGGCAGCAGACTTCAACTGGTAAACGCCGTCCACGGGCTTCGGCATGATGCCGCTGTTGAGAAGATGCTCGGCAATGGCCAATGCCTCTTGGGTGGTGATGTCACCCTTGAAGTAATGGTCCTGTGCCTCCATGACTTCTTTCTCCCATTGAACATAGGACTCATCGGAAAGGACGCCTGCATTAGACAGTTCATTCAAGGTGTCATACAGCTTGTTTACTGCGTCAAGCATAGTCACGTATGCCTTGCGACATTCGAGTACCTTATCGAAGAGGTCGGAGAAGGTGTTGATGAGCGCCATCTTGTCCTGAGGATTCTCGGCCTGAGTCATTGCATTGCCGAGCTCTTCCTTCAGTTGCTCCGACATGTTGGGATACTTGGAGAAGGTATCATCGTCTGTCCAGTCGAAGTTCAGGATAGTCTGAGCACGAGCCACATAACCTTCGAGCACCTTGGCAAGCGTCTTGTCGGCCTCTTGTGCCGAGCCAAGATAGAAGACATGCATATTGCCGAATGGCAGCCAGTCGCCGCTCAGGCCTGTACCCATATTGCGTACGCCCACAGCCAGCTTGCCGTCGGTCACTTCTGTAGCAACGAAGTTCTGGTAACGGCCAGCACTGAAGGCAACGGAGCATCCGTCTCTCCCTTGCGGAACCCAACCGATGATGTCGCCTTCATACTTGGCGTCGGTGCCTTCGCCGATGCAGTTCACACCGGGCACAGCCTCATCCTCGGAGATAACATCCTCGGAGGGAGCCATGAAGTAGTTGACGGTGTTGTTCAGGTAGAGCTGTCCAGCATAGAAGGTACTGTAGATGTCGCCACCTGTGCGGAACAAACCGTTGGCAGCCAACATGTAGATGCCGTTAGGCAGCTCGCTGAGGGTCTGATAGGCAGTGAAGCTATTGTTGTTGTATCCCTCGGGGATAGGCATGATTTCAGTAATGCCGGCCACGGTAGCTGTACCGCCTTCGGTCACCACTGACCAGCCTTCGTAGCCGTCAGCAAAGTCAGCGTTCGTCAGCAAACGGGTAATCTCGGTTCCAGGTGTGAGTCCGCCAGCGATGGCATTCTCAAGCATCTGGTTCACGAAAGCAATCTCAGCAGCAATGCCTTCGTCGTCCAGGCTGAGGGCTTCCAGGATGAAGCCATAGGAGCCATTGGGATAGTTGGCATTCGGTTCTATTACCTCTTCGAGATATGCCTTAAGGAAGTCAGTGTACTCACCCTCGAGGTTATTCTCCTTAATATATTTAGCAGCATCCTGACATGTATTTGCGTATGCCTCGTAATTGGCAGCGGATGTCTTGATGCTTTCCTTCAGCTCAAAGGCAGAACGGTAAGCGTCGAGGAATGCATCGAGTGTGGTGATGTCCTCCCATGACTTGATGACTTCTCCGTACTCATCGAGCAATGCCTGATAAGCCTTCGTTTCCTCTACGAATATCTCTTCCTTCTCGCTGATGTCGCTGATGAAGTCTTCGAGCACCTCATCGCTGAGGTTCTTGTAGTCTTCCTCGCCGAACTCATAGACGATGCCTTCGCCGCCATAAGGAACGGGATGCTGTGGCAAAGCTTCTTCCTCTCCGGACTGCTCCTGCTCACCGAGAACCTGACGCCATGCTGCATCGAGGAACTCGCCTTCGTTCAGTTGCCAGCAGATCTTGCCGCTTTCCAGCTCGTCTGCATTTGTCTCTGTAGCTGGCAAGGTCACAGTACTTGCTGTGCCATTGATTATCTCGCCCATGTAGTAGCTGTTGGGGAGCGAGGACTTGTTGCTCTTGACAGCGCCGAAGAACATGCCCCATATTTTTGAATCTACCTTACCGATGGAGAGGCTGTTCTTGATGGTGACAACAGCACCGTTGCTATAGCCTACGAAGCCACCGAAGGTACAGTTGCCGGGCGTTGCGTTGGTGTTGATGACAGCGCCGTCGAACAGGCAGTTGGTAATGTCAACGATGGTATTGCCGTTGTTGTTTATATAACCTACGATGCCGCCATAGTTGCCACCGCCACCTGCATCGTTGCCGTCGAGCGTGCCTGAGTAGATGCAGTTCTCGATGACGGTCTTAAAGGTAGTGGAGTGTGCACCGCCGAGGATGCCACCCTGCCTGCCGCCAGCACTTGTGTTGTTGATGTTGACGAAGCTATGGATGTTGCGGATGACGGGACGGTCGTCGCGAGAGTATGCAGCAACGCCGCCTGCATATTGAACATTAACATTGATGGTTCCATAGATGCTGAAGTTCTCGATGAGGCAGTCGGTCGAGATGACACCAAAGAGGCCGTAGAAGTTCTGGTTCGAGCTTACGTTGAAGTTCTTGATGGTGTGGCCTTGTCCGTCGAAGTGTCCCTGGAAGCAAGCGCTGCCAGCCGGAGTAGCTGTCCAGCTTCCGATAGGTGTCCATGCCCAGCTTGGAGCCTTGACGTCGGCAAAGTCGATGTCGTTGACGAGGACAGCATTTGCCTTGAGCGAGCCGCTATTGACGAGAGCAGCAAAGCGCCTGAGCTGGTTCGGGGAGCTTATCTGATAGACGCCGTCAGCATCTGCGGGCAAAGTGTAGCTATCGTCGAAGAGGTCGCAATAGGAGCAGTAGCCGTCAACGAAGTTATGGTCGTCCTGTGTTATTTCTGAGTACGTGTTGGAGTAGGTAGCATCAGTATAGACGTCGCCGTTGCAATGCTTGCGTCCGTTCATATAGACTTGTCCGTGAGTGGGGTCGAGCACGGGTGCCTGGTCTGTACCAATAGTCTGATACCATGCTATCTCTGACTGGTCGCCATTCAGTTTGAAGCAGACGATGCCGGTGGGCAGTTGGTCAGATGTGAATGCGAAGGTGTCGTTCATGGTACCTTGTCCGTTGGCATGAGGTGCGCTGCCTTCGAGCCAGCAGTTGCCCTGCATGTTGCCCGGAGTGTTGCCTCTCAGCCAGCCGATGAATGCGCCGCCGTAGGTGGGTGTAGCCTCCTCGTCGGCCATAGCAACCTTGCCCATGTTGAGGCAACCCTTCATCATGCCGCCATTGTTGTTGAGGTATCCGGCGATACCGCCAACGGAGCCATTGGCTACGGTATATGTGATGGTGCCGTAGTTAGCGCAATATAATATGGTATCCTCTGCCATGTAGCCAGCGATGCCGGCAAAGCAGTCGTTGTTGCCTGCCGTTTCCGCCAGCGTGCCGGAGAAGGTACAGCCCGTGATGCGATTCTTGTACTGGGCAGAACCTACGACGCCACCTACATGATGCACGTCTAACTCCGAAACTGTGATGTTCAGAGAGGAGTGTACATTAGAGATGCGGCTGGAAGCAGACCAACCGATGGCTCCTGTGCCCGTTGCTCCTGTAACGGTAAGCGTGCCATCGATGCTGAAGTTCTTGACCGTAGCATTGCTGATGAAACCGAAGAGGCCGAACTTGCCTGCACCTGTTCCCTGGAAGCCGGTAATCTTGTGTCCCTGTCCGTCGAAGGTTCCTGTGAAGGGAGCACCATCGATGCCGATGGGAGACTGCCAGGTATTGCTGAGGGCGATGTCGGCAGTCAGCACGCCATTAGCTTCGCGGTTCGAATTGACGTAGTCGGCAAAGGCCAGCAGGTCGGCTTCTGTTCCGATCTCGAAGTTCTTGACTTCTTCCTTGTAGCCGCCCAACGCCTTTATCTGTTCGGCGCTCAGGGCTGTTTCCCAGAAAGCGACGCCTGCCACGTAGGTGTCGTTCTTCTCGCCATCCTCGTCACAGAAGAGGTAGAATCCAAACGGCTGAATCTTGAAGCGGTCGTTGTTGTCCGGGTTTGCCTCGACTATCTTATCGCCGTTCTGATAAAGGATGTTCTTACCGTCGCGATAGGTCAGCACGAAGCGGTTCCAGTGGTTATTCTTCACGTTACCTCCGTAACCTAAGGAGCCAACGCCTACCGTATTGTTGTGGATGAAGAGGTCGCCGTCGTTGCCATTGTTGGGGTCTGTCTGGAGCAAACCGTCGTAGGGAGCGGCATCTTCCACCATTACGTCCAGCATGAGGGTGTAGGACTGTGAGGCCGCAGAACCATCGGCACGCAGCACCTTCAAGGCAGCCGTGGCAGGCACGAAGATGGCTTTGTTCGTTTCGTCAGGTCCGTCTGCCGGAACGATGCCAGCCGCGCTGAGGGTGGAGACCGTAACGCTTCGTGTGCCCAACACAGCGGGAATCATCTGCAGACTTCCCTTGTCGGGGGCCATCAGGTCGTCAGCATTGTTGAAATTCCACTGTGCTGTCGGCTCAGGAATGTCCTGTGCCATGACCTGCACATTGCTTCCCAGTAGCCCAATCAGGGCCAAGAGAAGGAAGGAGTAGAGTTTCTGTTTCATGTTAGTTTGGTTTTTAGGGTTAATGAAATAAGCTTAATTGTCTGATTTCTGACGCAAAAATAAAAAAATTACATATAAGTTGTATATCTCTGCCTCACTTTTTTTTATTTTCTTTTCAATTTTGGGAAGCGAAAAGGAGTTAACAATGTTAAAGGACGATACACTTGTCTGGTACGTGGGCATCTTGCCTGCTTCCTGCCGTTAGCTGTCATCCTCGAACGGGACATCTGTGCAAAACCCGGGTGACAATATGCTGCACAAACGTCAGTTACCCTTTCATAATGACAAGTCCAAGCACGCAGAGAATATGGCCAAAACACGTCGAATCGGTGGGCTCAGCAGGGGCCTTTTGCCAACACCACACATCATTAGGCAAAGAAGTACACGTACTTATCTAAAAAAGTACACGTACTTGACCCCATAAGTACACGTACTTATCCTAAGAAGTACACGTACTTATTCAAGTAAGTACACGTACTTGTCCAAGTAGGTACACGTAGTTTGGCATTTAGGTATGCCTAATTTTGGGAAAAGCTCACGCGAAAAGGGGTGATTTCCAGGGCTTTTGGAGCTAATCTGTTATATAGCGATGGCATTCCTCCACTCCTGTTTGGCCTCCGAAAAGCATAACACGTTGAATTTCAAGACACGAAAGTTTTTGACGATTTCCTTTTAAAGATTCACTCAAACGGCAGTCTGACGATTTTCAAGCAATTCTCGCGAGGTCAGAGAAAGTCAGATTGTCAGCAAACAAGCCTGCATGGTTGCATTTTGTCAAACACGTCAGTAGGGTCAGCAAAGCACCCTTTTGCCTTATTCTTTATTATAAATGCACGCGGACGGCGTATTTTTGAATTGTGGATTTTGCGTTTTGAATTAAAAGTTGTATCTTTGTGGCCGAAAACAAAAAACAAGAGAAACTACAGACACGAAGAATGGCAATAAAGTTTCAATACAATAAGACTTCGCTGCAGCAACTGGAGAAGGCCTTGAAGATGCGTCAGCGCACGTTGCCCATCATCAAGAGCAAGGAGACGGCGCTGCGCCTGGAAGTGAAGAAAAGCAAGGAGGAAGCCGAGGAGCTGGAGCGCAAGTTGCAGAGCCAGATTGAAGGCTACGAGAAGATGTACGCCCTTTGGGGCGAGTTCGACGCGTCGCTCGTCAGCCTCGACGACGTGGAGCTGGCTGTCAAGAAGATTGCCGGCGTACGCGTCCCCGTGCTCAACAACATCAGCCTGAAAGTAAAACCCTTCGGCCTGTTCAGCGCTCCGAAGTGGTACTTTGACGGCATCAAGCTCCTCCAGGGCCTCGCCAAGACTGCCGTGGAGCGCGAGTTCGTCTTCGCCAAGCTGCACCTGCTGGAACATGCCCGCAAGAAGACGACGCAGAAGGTGAACCTCTTCGAGAAGGTACAGATACCAGGCTATCAGGAAGCTGTGCGTAAGATTAAACGTTTCATGGAGGACGAGGAGAACCTCTCCAAGTCGTCGCAGAAGATTCTGAAGTCGCTTCAGGAAAAGAGAAAGAAGGAGGATGCAGCATGATTGAAAGAATGAAGAAACTCACCTTCCTGGTGACACAGAAGGAATACGACGGCTTCATCGCCGGTCTGCGCGAGCAAGGCGTGGTACACGTCCAGCAGCTCAAGCAGGGACAGACCAGTCCGCAGCTGCAGCAGGCACTCGACCTGAGGCTCCGCTATCAGCAGGCCATCGACTACCTCGACATCTCGCTCAAGGCGTGGGGAGAAAGCCCCTCTGAGAGGTTAGAGGTAAGAGGTAAGAGGTTAGAGAATACTTTTGGCTCCGAAGCCAGCATCCCAAACAATCCTCTAACCTCTAACCACTCACCACTAACCACTAAATCAGGCGAAGAAAGCCTCCCCGTTCTCGAGTTCGTCGAGAAGCTCAAGGCTGAGGAAGTCAGCATACGCCACGAGATAGACGAGGCTGAGAAGAACGCAGAGAAGATGGAGCCGTGGGGCAACTTCGACTGGCAGAGCATCAAGCGCCTCCAAGAGGAGTCGGGTATGCAGGTCTTCTTCTATGCCTGCAACGCCAAGTCCTTCCAGCAGGAATGGGCGGAGAAGTACTTCGCCACACCTATCGACGAGTACCGTAAGCGCACCTACTTCCTGGCTTTCTC
>OMSJ01000016.1 GCA_900313705.1 uncultured Prevotellaceae bacterium | reverse complement strand
GGCGTAGCACTTCGTGCCTTCGTGTCTTTGTGTTTGATTGTCCTTTGGTTTTTCATCGTTGACTTCGTCGAGCTAAAGCTTCTTCGCTTCGCTCAGGCGCAGGCGGAGCCGCCTGCGCCTGAGGCTTGCCGAAGAACTCACATTAATTGCCTTGTCATGCTCAGAATGGTCCGCATCCCATGCATGAGGTGGTGGTCAGTGCGGTCAGGAAAGCGGTGAGTGCGGCGACAATCATCTTCGCCACGAGCTCTACGATGTTGTTCTTCTTCATAAGATTGGTTGTTTAGGTAAGTCTATGTTGAGTCAGATTAGTTTGTAGAGGCAGAAGCCGCGGATAAGGATTCTGTCTTCGAGCACGATGCCGCACTCCTGCCTTGCCATTGCCTTGATGAGCAGGGGCCAGTCCTTTTCCGTCAGCCGTTGCCGTCCGCTAAAGCCCGTCCACAGGCAGACATTGCGGACGTAGCACGCGGTGTTGTTCTCGGAGCTTGGTGCCCAACGGCCTACGATGTCGGCCACACAGACAGCCTTATACCTCCTGGCATAGGTGCGCAGGATGCAGCAGGCAGCGCGAATGCCCCATTCCAGAGTATTGAACTGGACGAACTTCCGGTCTGTCTGGACTGCGCGTTGTCCCACCCATTGGGTTTCTGCAACCCGCCGTATGTTCAGCGGGTTGCAGTTTCTCATTCCTCTGGTCATGGGGCTACTCGATACCCTGGATGGTTTCCTGGTTCTTGATGACCTTGTTGGCCTCTGCCTGTGCAAGGCGGGTGGGAACGAGCTGGAAGGTTGCCTCGCTGCGAAGGTCCTTGAAGCTCTTGCCGGGAGACCAGCGGACGTTGATGGCCTTGATGTTGTCGGTGCTGAAATCCTCGGCCAGGGTTGCGCCCTTGGAGCTGATTTCAGGATAGAAGCCGCCAAGGTCGCCGAGGACAACCTTGTTGCCTGCAAGCATCTGCTCGCGGAGGCAATCGACAGCCTTAGTCAGGACGGCTGCCACGTCGGCACGGTCATAGACACATCCGTGGTCGGTGATGTGCTTGGCAAACTTGTTGATGTCGAGCACCTCACGCACCTGTGCGTTGCCATAAGCCTTGGTTTCGGTGATTTCTGCCTTCTTGGTGCCGGGCTTGGTGCCCATGATAGCGATACTGTAGTCAATCATAATAATAAAAGGTTAAAAGGTTAAACGGATTTTGAAGCGCTTCTGTCTATATATACAGCGCACCCCCCTGTTTGTAAACCCTCAGGCCTTGTTTTATTATTATGTTGCGGCAGAAAGGCTGACCTATACATTATATAATATTACTCAAGTTTCGGAAGTTATGCTTTTGATGGAAGTTAAAGAAGTTAAAGGAGTTAGCTCGCTGTGCTCGCACCAGGGGTCCGATTCAAGGCCGAAAAGTACACCACATCCCAGTGGCATCGTCCTTTAACTTCTTTAACTTCATTAACTTCATTAACTTCCGAAACTTGAGTAATATTATTGCTGTCCGTGGAAAATCATGAGCACCTCTACTTATGCGCCTATAATTCGGCTTTCTTGACAAAAGCACCTCATGGGGGCTTACTCTAAAGTCCCGAAGGGACGAAAGAGCACAGACGGGGGTACGACAGAGATATAAGCAATTTGATATTAAACAGGTTATGTATTCTGTCGCCCCTTTAGGGCTTATTATTGTTCTTTGCGCTTGTTCCGGGGGTTCTTCGCTTCGCTCAGGCGCAGGCGGAGTTCACCCCAGTCTGTGGTCTTTCGCACCTTGACTTCGTCGACCTTTGGTTCGGTGCTTATTTACCAGACACCAATATATAATATAATATGCCCGCGCGTGCGTAGAAGAAGTCCGTGTACTTACGGCGATAAGTACGCGTACTTATGGAGATAAGTACGGGGACTTACGGCGATAAGTACAGGGACTTAGCGGCAACTTTCTTCGGACACAAAAAAGCCCCCTCTCCTGCTTGGGGAGAGGGGGCTGTGTGTCAGGGGCTGGACTTAGAATGTCAGTTCCTTACCTGCCTTGAACTTAACCACCTTCTTTGCGGGAATGGTGATAGCCTTCTTCGTAGCGGGGTTGATGCCCTTGCGTGCATCACGCTTTGTAACGGCGAATGTGCCGAAGCCAACGAGAGCGACCTTGTCACCCTTCTTTACGGCAGCCTTGATAGCGTCCAGAGTAGCCTCCAGAGCCTTCTTTGCGTCAACCTTGCTCATGCCAGCGCCTTCAGCGATCTTGGCAACTAAATCTGTCTTGTTCATAAGAGAATCGTTAAGTTGTTTGTAATTAGGTTATTTGTAAAACACGGTTTATCACATATTTGCCTTACAAATTTAGATAAACTTGTCCGAACAGCAAAGTTTTTCACCGAAAAAATGCAATAATTCGTGAAAAAACCTTATATCGTGGCTCTTTCTGCCCATTTCTACGCCTATTTTTTGTACCTTTGCACGCGAAAACTCAACTTTTTGACATTTTACTATGGGCTCAATACCTCCTATCACAAAAAACCTGCTCATCATCAACGTGCTGTGCTTCTTTGCGAGCATCGCCTTTGCCTCCCACGGCATCGACTTCGATGAGCTGTTCGGCCTGCATTTCTTCCTGGCGAGCCACTTCCGTCCCTGGCAGCTCTTCACCTACATGTTCATGCATGCAGGGTGGCAGCACCTCTTCTTCAACATGTTCGCCGTCTGGATGTTCGGCCGCATCATGGAGCAGACGATGGGGCAGGGCCGCTTCCTCTTCTACTACCTCACCTGCGGACTGGGCGCCGGCCTCATGCAGGAGCTGGTGCAGGTGATGCAGTACTGGTACCTGGGCTTTGGCAGCTTCGAGCAAGTGTCGCTCGGCGGCACGCTCGTCCCCATGGCCGACTACCTGAACCGATGGAACACCGTCGGCGCCTCGGGTGCCGTCTATGGCATCCTGCTTGCCTTCGGCATGACGTACCCCGAGGAGCGCATGTTCATCTTCCCCCTCCCCGTCCCCATCAAGGCCAAGTACTTCGTCATGGGCTACGCCGTCATCGAACTCCTCTCGGCCCTCTCGCTCAAAGGCGACGGAGTGGCACACATGGCTCACCTGGGCGGTATGCTCGTCGGCCTGTTGCTCATCCTCTACTGGCGCGGCGGGAACGGCAAAGGCAGCCGACGCGGCGGCTACAGAAGCTACGGCAACGGCAACAGCTCGTGGGACGGACTGCGACGCTGGTTCTCCTCCCTGACCAAGAAGAAAGAGCCGCACATCGACGTCACCTATGGCGGACGCTACGGACAGGAAGCCGCCTACCGCCAACAGAAGAAGGAAGAAGAGGAGGAGCTCAACCGCATCCTCGACAAAGTGAAGAAGAGCGGCTACGACGGCCTCACGCCCGAAGAGAAACGCCGACTGTTCGACATCACAAAGCCTCACTCCTAACCCATCTCCGAAGAGAAGGGACATAAATATGAGCAAAAGAGGAAATCAAAAAACCACCCACCGAGGAGGAAGGCTGGTAGGAGGCTTTAAGCGCATCTCCGTCAGCCTTGTGCTTGGAGCCAACCTGTGCACCATCCTGCTGATGTGGCTGTGCGTAGGCCTCACCTTCGTCTCGCCGGAGCACCTGCCGCGCTTCTCGCTCCTGACGCTCGCCTTCCCCATCTTCCTCTGCGCCGACGTGCTCTTCCTCGCCTTCTGGCTGCTCTTCCACGCACGACTGGCCTGGGTGCCTCTCGCAGGAGCACTCGTCATAGGCCCATACATCCTCGACTACTGCCCCCTGCACCTACAGGCAGGAAGCGGCGACAAGGACAGCACCCTCACCATCATCTCCTACAACGTAGGGCAAGTGAAGGACGAAGAACAGTACAACGAACTGCTGCGCTTCCTCAAGATAAACGATGCCGACATCGTCTGCCTGCAGGAACTCAACACCACCATCTTCACCACCCACAAGAGCTGGCTCGACTCCACCTCCTACCACATCCTGAAGAGCGGCAGCTTAGGCATCCTCTCACGCCTGCCCATCCTCGGCGACAGCATACACATCGACTACCCCACCCGCAGCAACCACAGCCTGGCCTGCTGGCTCGACTACGGCGGCGACAGCCTACTCCTCGTCAACAACCACCTGGAAAGCAACAAGCTGAGCCCGGAAGAAAAGGACGACTACACCAACGCCATCATCGACCCGAACCGACAAGCCATCAAGAGCAGCTCACGCGTCCTGCTGAGCAAACTCAGCGAAGCAGCATCCTACCGAGGACCACAAGTCGATACCATCTGCTCCTTCACCGACCGACACGCCGGACACGACGTCATCCTATGCGGTGACCTCAACGAGACACCCGTCTCCTACACCTATCAGCAACTCGCCAAACGGCTCACATCAGCCTACCGAGAAAGAGGAAACGGACCAGGCTTCACCTACACCCGACGCTCCTTCCCCGTACGCATCGACCACCTCTTTTTCTCCGAAGGCTGGACATGCACCTCATGCAGCATCGACCGCACCATTTCTGCCTCAGACCACTATCCCGTCATCGTCCGTTTACGCAAAAAAGTACGTTAATCCATCTTTTTAGCATAAAAAATCTCTCTTTTAGTCTTTGTTTCAGGAAAAAGATGTATCTTTGCACGCTATTTGACATTTCAAAGAAGCAAAAAGGGAGTATTCGACTCGGAAAACAACACGGAAAACAACACAATAAAACAATAAATAATTCTATTAACAATGCAAAACAAAGGATTTGTAAAGGTTTTCGCCGTCCTGCTGACGCTGGTATGCCTCTTCTACCTGAGCTTCTCCGTCGTGACTAACCACTTCGAGAGCAAGGCAGAAGCCATCGCCCAGACCGAAGGGCAGAACGCCGCTGACCGCTATCTGGACTCTCTGCTCAACAACAAGGTCTATTGCAACGTCTGGACTCTCAAGGAATGCCGCGAGATGGGCATCGGACTGGGCCTCGACCTCAAGGGCGGCATGAACGTGATTCTGGAGGTTAGCGTACCCGACGTCATCAAGGCTCTGGCAGACCACAAGGAAGAGACCGACGAGAACTTCCGCAAGGCCGTCGAACAGGCCACAAAAGAGGCTGCTAACAGCCAAAGTGACTTTATTACCTTATTTATTAAGGACTACAAGGCCCTGGAGCCCAACAAGGCCCTGGCCGAACTCTTTGCCACACAGCAACTGCGCGACAAGGTGACCACCAAGAGCACAGACTCGCAGGTGGAAAGCGTACTCCGCGCCGAGGTGAAGAGTGCTATCGACAACTCCTACAACGTGCTCCGCACACGTATCGACCGCTTCGGCGTCGTACAGCCTAACATCCAGGCCCTCGAAGGTCAGGAGGGACGCATCATGGTCGAAATGCCTGGCGTGAAGGAGCCCGAGCGCGTACGTAAGCTGTTGCAAGGCAGCGCTAACCTCGAGTTCTGGGAGACCTACAACACGCAGGAAATCGTTCCCTTCCTCATCAACCTCGACACAAAGCTTGCCACCGTACTGAGCGGCATCAAGGACGAGGCTGCCGACAGCACAGAAGCCGTAGCAAAGACAGAACCTGCTGTAGAGGCTCCCGCCGACTCTGCCAAGGCAGCAACCGACCTGGCTTCTGCCGTTGCTGAGAATAGCGGTGAAGAGACAACAACAAACCTCTCCGCTGCCGACATCGAGAAGGCACACAAGGCACATCCCCTGCTGAGCCGTCTGCAAGTGGCACAGAGCGCTTATGGTTGCGTAGTTGGCTATGCCAGCAAGCGCGACATGGATGCCATCGACGAACTCCTCGCTTCCCCCGAAGCCAAGGAAGTTCTTCCCTCTGACCTCCGCCTCAAGTGGGGCGTAAAGGGCATGGGCGAAGGCGCAAGTGCCAACATCTATGAGCTCTATGCCATCAAGGTTACTGAGCGCAACGGCCGTGCTCCCCTCGAGGGCGACGTTGTGACCGACGCCAGCGACAGCTTCGACCAGCGCGGTATGCCTTGCGTCAGCATGAAGATGAACGTCGATGGTGCACGCCGCTGGGCTGCCCTCACAAAGGCCAACCTCAAGCGCAGCGTTGCCATCGTGCTCGACGACAATGTCTATAGTGCTCCCACCGTACAGAGCGAAATCACCGGCGGTAACTCTGAAATCACCGGTCACTTCACCGCTGAGGACACCCGCGACCTGGCCAACGTGCTCAAGTCCGGTAAGATGCCCGCTCCTGCCAAGATCGTGAGCGAGGAAATCGTAGGTCCCTCTCTGGGTGCCGAGTCCATCCGTCAGGGTATCTGGAGCTGCGTCATCGCCTTCGTCATCCTCATGGTCTATATGATCACGATGTATGGCTTCATTCCAGGCATGGTAGCTAACTGCGCCCTCATCCTCAACCTCTTCTTCACCATCGGCATCCTCACCAGCTTCCAGGCTGCCCTGACCATGAGCGGCATCGCCGGTATGGTACTGTCGCTGGGTATGGCCGTCGATGCCAACGTGCTCATCTACGAGCGCACGAAGGAAGAGATGAAGGCCGGCAAGAAGGTACGCGAGGCTCTCGCAGCCGGTTACAGCAACGCCTTCAGCGCCATCTTCGACTCTAACCTGACATCTGTCATCACCGCTATCATCCTCTACTACTTCGGTACAGGACCCATCCGCGGCTTCGCAACAACCCTCCTGATCGGTATCTGCGTCAGCTTCTTCACCGCTGTGTTCCTGACACGCGTGGTCTATACACAGGTCATGGAGAAGGACAAGTGGCTCGGACTCACCTTCCGCACCGCCATCGGCGACAAGATCTCATTCCAGAACCCCACCTTCAAGTTCATGAGTGCCTACAAGAAGAGCTTCGCCATCTTCGGCACACTGGCAGTCATCAGCATTGCCTTCATGTTCACTCGCGGCTTCAGCAAGAGCATCGACTTCACAGGTGGACGTAACTTCGTGGTACTGTTCGAGAACGAAGTACAGCCCGAGGCTGTTCGCGGCCTGCTGGCTGAAGCCTTCCCCGAGAGCAACACCAGCGCCATCGCACTGGGCACAGAGGGCAAGACCATCCGTATCTCCACCAACTACCGCATCGAAGAGGAAGACATCGAGGTTGACAGCGAGATAGAAAGCAAGCTCTACGAGACCCTCAAGGGCGGCGGCCTGCTGGCAAGCGACCTGACGCTGGAGAACTTCATCAACCGCGACGAACGTGCCGGCGGCTCCATCATCAGCAGCCAGAAGGTAGGACCCTCAGTGGCCGAGGACATCACCTACGGTGCCATCTGGAGCGTCATCCTTGCCTTCATCGCCATCTTCATCTACATCTTCATCCGCTTCCGCAACCTGTCATTCTCCATCGGTGCCATCACAGCACTGTTCGTGGACATCATCCTCATCCTGGGTATGTACAGTATCTGCTGGGGCTGGATGCCCTTCTCACTCGAGATTGACCAGACGTTCATCGGTGCCGTGCTGACCGCTATCGGTTACTCCATCAACGATAAGGTGGTAGTCTTCGACCGCATCCGCGAGTTCCTCCACCTCCACCCAAAGCGCGACAAGCAGGAACTCTTCAACACCTCGCTGAACAGCACCTTGAACCGTACCATCAACACCTCTGTCTCTACGTTCATCGTTCTGGCAGTCATCTTCTGCCTCGGCGGTGCCAGCATCCGCAGCTTCGCCTTCGCAATGATTCTGGGTGTCGTATTCGGTACGCTGTCATCAATCTTCGTGGCTGCTCCCACAGCTTACCTCACACGAGGCAAGAACATCGTGGAAGAGGCTCCCGAGAAGAAGTAAGGTACACATTACCTATATAATAAGAGAGCCGCAGCACTGCTAATCGGTGCTGCGGCTCTCTTGTTATATGCAAACGTCTCGTGCATTGTCTGTTCTTGCAGAACACAAATGGTCTCTTATCCCCCTAAGTGCCTCAATTATCCACTTTAAGTAAATAAATATGCAGAATATGATTGCTTTTTGCATTTATTTTCGTACTTTTGCAGCGCTTTTTTGCCATCCCATAGTCTTGAGGCTATCAATGGAAGGCAAAAGGAAACACTAACAAACAATTGTTAACAAACAACCACAGGAAACATGAAAACCACCTGTTTTGTTGCCGTGCTTGCACTGGCAACGACCTTATGTATGCCAATAGGCGCACAAAACCTCAAGTTGAAAGGCATCGGCCACAACAATCGCTACGACAACGGAGACCAGATGGTTTCCACCTATGTCGGCTGGAACGCTGAACTTGGAAAAGCCATCTTCATCGTCGATAACGGCATCTATGCCATGAACTACGACGGCGCAACACTCTCTACCCCAGAGAAAGACCCCGCAGTGAACGCTGAGGAAGTACGTGCTGACAAAGACAAAGCGCTGTGGGCCTCAGACTTCAACATGATGTATGGAAACTCGGGTGCCATCTATGTGGACGGTCAACTGGTGACAGTCTTTTCTCGCGACGAGTCCTCCACCCCCGACGAAGAGCTCTTCCAGGTCTGCAAGTGGGACGCCACGACCGGCGAACTGCTGAGCAAGGAGACACGCCCCAAGTCAGACCGCTTGGAATCGGCAGGCATGGCCTACAACCCCAAGGACGGCAAGGTCTATGGACTCTTCTACCTGACAGGGCAGGACCTGCCTGAGGAAATCACCTCCGACCCCGACTACTTCGAGGACCAGGATGCAGACATGACCGACGGCGACGCCGGATACTGCCTCTGCTCAATCGACCTCAAAACCATGAAGGTGACACCCATCACCCCCGGGCTCTACTACTACAACTTCGTCACCTTCGCCATCAACAGCGAGGGACGTGCCTTTGCCCTCACCAGCGGCGGCAGCAGGGGCGTGCTCAACGACGACGGCAAGCTGATTGACATCAACGGCGACCTGACAGGCGCACAACTTTGCGAATTCGACCTCAAGACTGGCCGGATGCTGACCAAGGCTGTGCAGAAGATGGACGACGGAGGCGAAGTATATATTGACTACGTGCCCCTCGTCAACGGCACAGGCTACAGTTCGCAATACCGCCGACAGGCTGCCTGCTTTGCCAAGAGCAACCCCGACAAGATGTACTGGATAGGCTACGTCAACAGCGGCAAGGGCATCAACGAATGGGGCTCATGGGGCGCACTCCCCGACAAGGAATGGCGCACCAACGGCAAGTACGACACCGCACTCTACGAAGTAGATATCAAGACAGGCGAGGCTACCATGCTCTCCACGGTTACTAACCGCTGGACATTCTCTGCCCTCTGGGTTGAAGAAGATGATGCAAGCGACGGCGCTGGCATTGACGTGACAGAAGAACCTACGACAGAAGCCTACATCGCACTCTCTACCGCAGACAACGGCGCCATCTGGCAACTGGTGGAGAAGGGCAAACAATATACTTATCGCATCGAACCTGCCATCGGATGGAAGATGCACAGCGTGACGTTCAACAATCAGGACATCACAGCTCAGGTCACTGAGGCCGGCACCATCACCACACCGGTCATCGACAGCGAACTCTCCACACTCTTTGTCACCTTCGAAGAGGAGGACGGCACAGACATACAAAACCTGAAGCAGACAAGCAACGTACGGATTCTTGGCAGGGAAGGCGGCATCAGCGTGAAGAACGCCAAGGCCGGCGACATGCTGCAAATCTACACTGCCGACGGACGTCTGCTACAGTCACAGCAGCTCGGCTCCTCTCAGGCTGAGGTTGCACTTGAAGGGAAGAAACTCTACATCATCAAAGTAGCCGACAAAGTGCTGAAAGTAAGACTTTGAAAAGGTAAAAAAGTAAAAAGGTGAAAAAGTAAAAAGGTGAAAAGGTGAAAAGGTAAAAAGGAACAATACATTATTAATTATTATATAACAACATGAGAAAAGTTACATTATTATTTGCCGCATTGCTCTCCCTGACTTGGGGGACGATGAAGGCTGAAACTCTGACAGCAAATTTTAACAGCGGCCTTCCTGAAGGTTGGAGCATCGTCGGAGACTTGACAAGAAACAGTGACCGTGCCCGCAGTGGTTCCGGCGTTTGGACATCGTCTAAGTCCGACAATGCCAACTATCTTATCACAGAGGCCGTAGAAGGCTCCATTACATTCTATGCAAGAGCCTACAACAAGAACGCAAATGCTTATGTTTTTATTTATGAATACACTGGCTCTGCACTTGGAGAGACGCTTTACACGTCAGCAAACATGAAAACCAGCTCAACCCCCAGCTGGAGTTCATACACAGCCAGTTTAGGCAGCTACAAGGGTCAAGTTGCCATTGCACTGAACTATACAGCCATCGATGATGTAACCTACACACAGATGGAAGCTGTCGAAGGTCCTGCACTTGCCGTTAAGGACGGAGAAACGAAGCTTACCTCTCCTTATGCTTATAACTTCGGCCTGACTGTTGCAGGCACAGAGAAAGTCTTCACGCTGAACAACCCTGGCACAACAGACCTGAGCGTGTCTGTTTCTGAAACAGGCAACTTCGGTGCAACGCTCTCTGCTTCAACGATTGCTGCTGGTGGCGAAGCAACACTCACCGTCACCATGCCCAGCACCTCTGGCAGCAGCACCGTTACCATCACGCCGGCAGCTGGCAGCGGAATCGACCCCTTCGTCATCAACGTAAGCGGCACAATCCGCGACGCCAACAAGGTCTATCTTGACTTTGCCGACGGACAGATGCCCGAAGGCTGGACTTCTGTTGGATTGGGTTCCTACACAAGCGATAGCTATGCATGGACAGCAAGCACTGGCTATGTTGGCATTTCTGCCTCTAGTTCATCTTACTCTCAGGCATTCACATCTCCAAAGCTTGTCTTTGCCAAAGATGAGCAGGTTTTCTTCGAGACTGCCAAGTATGGCAGCAGTACTTGGTACAATCCTTCTATTGTCGTAGAGTATTCTCTTGACGGCACGACATGGACTGCTATTGGTTCTTCCTTTACGGATGATGTCTATGGCACTTGGACTCCCCGCAGCGTAACCATTCCCGTTGAGGGCGTGAAGTACATTCGCTTCAATGGTTGGTATGTTTATCTCCGCAATATCTACGGCGGAGAACTGGCTCAAGAGCCAAACATGGTTGTCACACAGCCTGCTTCCCTCGACTTCGGTGTGATTAGCGAAGCAACCGCTAAGACCTTCACCATCGCCAACACAGGCCACGCTACCTTGGAAGGCATCAACGTGACATCGAGCTACGCAGCCTTCACCATCACCGGTGCTCCCACAAGCCTTGAGGCTGGTGCAAGCGCCGAAGTGACCATCACAATGGCTGCCACCACGACAGGCGCACTGAGCAGCGACATCACCGTCAGTGCCACTGGCATGGCTGACGTGCAGTTCACCGTGACCGGCGTCGTTCTGCCCGAAGGCATGATGGTCGTTGACTTCAACGATAACGAACTGCCCGCCAACTGGACTAACGCAAGTTGGACATTCGCCAACGGTGCCCTTGACCACTCCGAAGCTCATCTTCAAGGATGGCGACTTGCTTGTCATCAAGGCAAAGCGTGCAGACAGCGATGCTACTGACTACATCACAATACAAGGCTCTGACGACAATGGCGCAACATGGACAGCTTACAACAAGAAGATTACTGGCAGCGATGGTTTGGCATATCCCGACTTTGGAACACTCGTTCTTTCTGACATTCCTGCAACAGTCAACAAGCTTCGCTTCGTCGGCTACTACGTTGTCGTTGACGAGATTGCCGGCCTGACCTACGCTCCCGTGCTTTCTGTAGCACAGGGCGAAGCAACCGTAAGCACTCCCGCTGCCTACGACTTCGGCGAGTGCGCTGACAATGCTTCTGTCACCTACAACTTCACCAATGCTGGTGCAGGCACCATCGAAATCACCAATGTAGCCGTTACTGGCGAAGGCGCAACTGCCTACAGCACCAACTGGACGGAAAGCACGGCCGCTCCCTTCGACCTTGTGATTACCCGCACGTACGTTGCTGGCCGCGAAGGTGCTTCTGAGGCTACTGTTACCGTCACGACCACCGAGGGCGACTTCGTCATCAACGTGACCGGCACAGACAAGGCTGCCAATGCTCCTGAGCTGGCAGTAACTCCTGCTGAGGATGCAGAGTTCGGCGTAGTGACTGCTGCTACAAGCAAGACCTATACCGTGACCAATGCAGGCACCGGCTTGCTGACCGTCAACATCTATTCCAACGATGCCAAGTTCACTGTTGCTCCCGCACAGCTTGCCGACATCGCAGCCGGCGAAAGCAAGACCTTCGATGTAACCTTCACTCCCGTAGCAGAGACCTACGGCACGTTTACAGCAGAAATCGTTGTCATCCCGACTTACGACGAGAGTGCCGCTGTTCCCTTCAATGCTTCTGCCAAGGTGAAAGACCCGAATGTATGGAGCGAGGACTTCGCCGCAGGCACAGTTCCTACTGGCTGGGATGCAGGTGCAAACTGGACATTCACAGACGGTGTTGCCAAGGCAGCCTACGCATACGGCTCCACAACCTACCTGACCACACCCGTCCTGACCGTCAGCGATGCCAGCGACGAGATGACCTTCGACTACGAGGCAACAGCCAACTATGTCAGCATCAAGATTCAGATGTCGAAGGACGGCGGTGCCTTTGAGGATTACGAGACTATCTCCGGCCTCAACAATGGCAATGCAGACACTTACACCATCACCGGCCTTGAGGCAGGCGACTACCAGTTCCGCTTCGCTAACGATGATTACAAGCTCGACAACTTCGAAGGCTTCAAGCTGAACCTTGCCGACCACATCGTCAGCATCGCTGCAAGCACTATCCCCGAGAGCAAGAGCTGGGACGTTACCATGAAGGAAGGCCGCAGCTTCGAGGCTACCGTCACCGTGAAGGAGATGCGTGGCGTAGCAGAGGAAGTGACTGCGAAGCTCTACATGGGCACCGACGTGATTGGCACAACCAATGGCTCCGTTGCAGCTAACGGCACCGAGACACTCACCATCACTGCCACCCCGACGGCTTCTGCCACCGACGGCATCGAGATGCACATCGAGGTTGAGTATGCCGGCGGCACACTCAGCACAGATCCTGTCACCCGCTACGTAGCTGCCATCACTTACCTTGTGCTCGACGAGACATCTTCCGACGATGTCGTAGCTGGCACTTACGACTGCGTAACCCTGAAGCGCACCTTCGCAGCTGGCTGGAACACTGTCTGCCTGCCCTTCACTATCAATGACGTTGAAGGCATCTTCGGTACTGGTGCCAAGGCATACGAATACACTAAGTATGACAATGGCGAGCTCAGCTTTGCTGCTGTGACGACCCTTAGCGCAAGCTATCCCTACATCGTCTATGTTCCCACTGCCATGACAGAAGACATAGAACTGACCGACATCACCGTTGCTTCTTTCGATGTCAGTCCCTGGTACACCAGCAAGGATGGAGCCTACCTTCGTGGCACCTACGCTCCCATTGCCGCTGGCAATTGGACAAAGTCTGCTGAAACCGACGTCATCTATGGTCTCATCACCGACGGCCACATCGTGAAGGCCGGTGCTGGTGCCAGCATCAAGGGCTTCCGCGCTTACTTCGACCTGCCTGCTGGCAGTGAGGTCAAGGCTCTTACTTTCGACGGTGAGGATGCCACAGGCATAAAGATTCTGTCCGACTCACCCTCAAAGGACGAGAACATCTACAAAGGGCATCAACATCGTGAACGGCAAGAAAATCCTCAAATAATTAGATATTTCAAGATTTAAGGAATTAAGGATTGCTTTATGCGCCCCAAAATCCTAAAATATAAAATCATTAAATAGTAAATTATTATGGTGAAAAAGACATATATCACACCTCAGACACTGATAGAGGTAGCCGAATGTGAGATGCTGATTGCCGCAAGCATGTTCGATATAAGCAGCGATACACAGAGCATCACGCCAACTGACGACGAATACAACGATGAATTCTCAGCCAAGGAATACTCCTTCGGCGACGACTTCTGAGAAGTAAGAACAGACCGATAAAGGGGGAGCTCCCCCTTGAACCGACAATCCCGCGCTGCTCGTGCTGAGCAACGCGGGATTGCTTTATCTCAAATCCGCAAAAATGCCCTATGGAAATAAGTACGTGTACTTGTCGCCATAAGTACGTGGACTTATTGCCGGAAGTACGTGTACTTATCCCCATAAGTCCGTGTACTTATCTGACCACCTCCCAGAGATGAGAGCAAGAGGTGCTTTTGCAGATTATCATATAAAATTTATGAATGGGGAATTGGAATTTATGAATTAAAGTCGTACCTTTGTAGGCGAATTTATTGATAACACACAACTCCATGAGTCCCAACGAACTCAACGAACAGCTCAAGCAGACCGTTGGCCGCCTTTCGGAACCCGACTCCATGTATGGTCTCTTCTATGAAATGGGCGACGGAAACCCTCTGCCTTCTGCTCCGGCTCTTGCCGAAATCATCGACCTCTGCCGAGCCATCCTTTTCCCTGGCTTCTATGGTAAATCCACGCTAAGCAGCAAAACGCTCCCCTATCACATTGGTGTCAATTTGGACCGCCTTTGCCATCTGCTCACGCAGCAGGTGGTGGCCGGACTCTGCTCGCAGAACAGCGAACAGATGCAGACTTGCCAACTGACGGAGAAGGCACAGACTATCGTGGCAGACTTCATTACCCGCCTGCCGGAACTGCGGCGCATCCTTGCCACCGACGTCGAAGCAGCCTACAACGGCGACCCTGCTGCCGAGTCATACAGCGAAATCATCAGCTGCTATCCAGTCATCAAGGCCCTCACCTGCTACCGCATCGCCCACGAGCTGCTGCTGCTGGGCGTGCCCCTCATTCCCCGCATCATCACCGAGATGGCGCACAGCGAGACGGGCATCGACATCCACCCCGGAGCCAAGATAGGGCACCACTTCACCATCGACCACGGCACAGGCGTCGTCATCGGAGCAACGTGCATCATCGGCAACAACGTGAAGCTCTACCAGGGCGTCACACTCGGCGCAAAGAGCTTCACCCTCGACGACGACGGGAATCCCATCAAGGGCATCCCTCGCCACCCGATACTCGAGGACGACGTCATCGTCTATAGTAACGCGACAGTCCTCGGACGCATCACCCTGGCCAAAGGTACCGTCATCGGCGGCAACGTATGGGTGACGGAAAGCACCAAGCCGGGCGAACAAATCGTTCAGGCAAAGAAACGAAAGAGCCAACTGGTGCGCCCCGAAGACTGGGGAGGGCTGTAGGATAATTGAAAGTTGAAAATTAAAAATTGAGAGGTTAGAAGTTAGAGGTTAGGGGTTAGAGAATACCATCTTTCCTTTACCTGCAACCAGAACAATCCTCTAACCACTAACCTCTAACCACTAACCACTATACAAACAATGCAAAATCCCAAGTGGAACACTCCTGCAAGCAAGGCCGGAGAAGAGTTTGAAATGATAGCCAAGACCTTCCAGGGCTTGGAGACGGTACTGGCAACGGAGCTGATAGACCTCGGTGCCAACAACATACAGTTAGGCCGACGCATGGTCAGCTTCACGGGCAACAAGGAACTGCTCTATCGTGCTAACTTCCAGTTGCGCACGGCCATCCGCATCCTTATGCCCATCAAGCACTTCCGCGCCACCAGCGCCGACGAAGTCTATACCGCCGTGCAGGAGATTGACTGGACCGACTACCTGACCAACGAGACGACCTTCGCCGTCGATAGCGTCGTGTTCAGCACCGAGTTCCGCCACTCTAAGTTCGTCGCCTACAAGGTGAAGGACGCCATTGTTGATCAAATGCGGGAGCGGACAGGCGAGCGCCCAAACATCCGCGTCACCAACCCCGACCTGCAGCTCCACATCCACATCGCTGAGTACGACTGCACCCTCTCGCTCGACACCAGCGGAGAGAGCCTGCACCGCCGCGGCTACAGGCAGGAGAGCGTGGAAGCTCCCCTCAACGAGGTGCTGGCCGCCGGCATCATCATGCTCACGGGTTGGAAAGGCCAATGCGACCTCATCGACCCCATGTGCGGCAGCGGCACCATCCCCATCGAGGCAGCCCTCATTGCCCGAGGCATTGCACCAGGCGTCTATCGCAAGGAATATGCCTTCGAGAAGTGGCCCGACTTCGACCAGGAACTCTTCGACAGCATCTACGAAGACGAGTCGCGCGAGCACGACTTCGAGCATCACATCTACGGATACGACATCAACCACAATGCCGTCGCCATCGCCACGACCAACGTCAAGGCGGCTGGTCTGAGCAAGGAGATAACCATCCAGCAGCAGGACTTCGCCGACTTCAAGCAGCCCGCTGAGCAAGCCATCATCATCACCAACCCACCCTACGGCGAGCGCATCTCGGCGCCCGACCTGCTGGGGCTTTACAAGATGATTGGCTCGAAGTTCAAGCACGACTTTACAGGCAACGATGCCTGGGTGCTCAGCTACCGCGAGGAATGCTTTGACCAGATTGGCCTTAAGCCGTCGCTCCGCACGCCGCTCTACAACGGCAGCCTGGAGTGCGAACTCCGCAAGTACCAGATGTTCAGCGGCAAGTTCAACGAGATGCGTGCCGAAGGCGGCGACATCAAGACCGCTCAGGAGCGACGCATGATGGCTGACCGCAAACGCTTCAAGCAGCGCCGCGACTTCAAGGAACGCCTCGAAGACGACCCTCGCGAGCGTTTCACACGCAAGAAGGACCGCGAAGACTTCCGCAGAGACAGCAAGAAAGGCGACTTCCGCAAGGAATCTAAAGGCGCACGTAAGGACTTCAGAGGCGACGCACGCAAGGACTTCCGCTCAGACCGCAAGCCTTTCGACAAGAATAAATCAGATAAGAAATTTGGCAAGAAACGTTATGATGATGAAGATTAAACACATACTGCTCACGCTCATTATGCTCTCAACGACCGGTTCACTCTTCGCCCAAAAGCTCTTCACGCTCGAAGAACTAAACTTTGGCGGAAAGAATGCCTCGAAGTTCTACCCCGAGCGCTGGCAACTGCGCTGGGACGGAAACCGACTCATCGATGCTGCCGACAAGACGAAACCTGTCGTCATCGACCCCAAGACGGGCAAAGTCATCGAAGGAGAAACGGTTGACCTTGACGCACAGAAGCGCAACCGGCACGAAGGAGAACTGGAGTACTGCAAGGCCTCCGGAGCTGTGGCCTTCTCTAAGGACAACAACCTCTGGGTTGCCGCTGCCGACGGAACGGAACATCAACTGTCCTCCGACGGCTCACGCGAAATCGTCTATGGCAAGAGCGTACACCGCGATGAGTTCGGCATCTACAAGGGAACCTTCTGGAGCCCCGACGGACAACAGCTCGCCTTCTACCGCATGGACCAAAGCATGGTGGCTGACTATCCGCAGGTCAACACCTTCGAACGCGAGGCAACGCTGGCTCCCGACAAGTACCCAATGGCGGGCATGACGTCGCACAAAGTCACGGTCGGCATCTTCTCCCTCCCAGGGGCAAGGAGCAAGGGGCAAGGGGCAGGATGCATCTACCTCGACCTGGGCGACCCCACCGACCGCTACTTCACCAACATCGCCTGGGCGCCCGACGGTAAGACACTCTATCTCTACGAGCTCAACCGCGACCAGAACCATACGACGCTCGATGCCTACGACACCACGACGGGCCGCAAGATAAAGACCCTCCGCGAAGAAAGCTCAGACAAGTACGTCGAACCCCTCCACCCCATCACCTTCTTGCCTTGGGACGACACAAAGTTCATCTACTGGAGCTGGAAGGACGGCTACAAGCACCTGTACCTCATGGACATCAACGGCAAGGAGCTCGGACAACTGACCAGCGGCAAGTGGGTCGTGAAGGAACTCGTCGGCTTCTGCTCCGCCACAAAGAGCGCCATCATCATCACGAAGGAAGCGGGCGACTTAGGGCGCAACATCTACCGTCTCGACCTGAAGACCAAGAAACGCACCTTGCTCGACAACGGTCGCGGCTGTCACTCTGCACAGCTCTCTGCCGATGGTCGTTACCTCATCGACACTTGGCAGGAACCCACCGTGCCGCGTGCCTGTGCCGTGACCGATACGAAGACTGGCAAGCAGAGCCTGCTTCGGACAGCTAAAGACCCGTGGGACGGTTGGTATCAGCCCATCTTCGAGCAGGGCACCATCCTTGCTGCCGACGGCCAGACGACACTCTACTGGCGCATGGTCAAGCCGATGGACTTCGATGCCTCAAAGAAGTATCCGACCGTCGTCTATGTCTATGGCGGCCCACACGCCCACAACGTCGAGGCCTCGTGGCACTGGGGCTCGCGCTCCTGGGAAACGTATATGGCGCAGAAAGGCTACATCCTCTTCATCCTCGACAACAGAGGTAGCGAGGACCGAGGCCGCGACTTCGAGCAAGTGACCTTCAGACATCTGGGCCAAGAGGAGATGAAGGACCAGATGCAGGGCGTGGCTTACCTGAAGTCGCTGCCCTACGTGGATGCCGACCGTCTGGGCGTACACGGTTGGAGCTTCGGCGGCTTTATGACGACGTCGCTGATGACCACCTATCCCGACGCATTCAAGGTAGGCGTGGCAGGCGGCCCGGTCATCGACTGGAAGTGGTACGAGGTGATGTACGGCGAGCGCTACATGGACACGCCCGAACAGAATCCCGAGGGCTACGAGCAGACAAGTTGCATCAATAAAGCCAAGAACCTGAAGGGCAAGCTGCAAATCATCATCGGCATGAACGACCCGACCTGCGTGCCTCAGCACAGCCTGCAGTTCCTCAACGCCTGTGCCGAAGCCGGCACCCAGCCCGACTTCTTCGTCTATCCCGGCGAAGGCCACAACATGGCAGGGCACAAGAGCGTCCACCTCCACGAAAGGATTACGCAATACTTCGAGGACTACCTGAAATAGACAATTTCATAAAAAAGAAGCTACAACAATGGCTACCGAACTAAAACCAGGCATAGCTCTTAATCGGAGTTTTTCTCGTAACCATGAACCCCTGGAAACCAAGGAGCGTTTCCGCAAGGCACTACGAACATTACTTTTGAAGTTAAATGCTAACGAAGATGAAGAGCATAATAAGGCTTGGATTCGCGATTTCCTGACACATTCCTTCTATGACGACCCATATCAGGTCAATACAAGCAAGAAGGTTGACCAAGCCATTTTCGGGCCTGAGAGTTCGCATCCCTGGATTCTGATGGAGATGAAAGCACCCGGCAACGCTATCGAAATGCCACAAGACGGTCACTTTGACCGAAAAGGTTTCTGCCAACTTGTGCTTTACTATCTAAAGCAGGAGAAAGAATGCGACAACAAAGAAATAAAACATTTGGCAGTGACCAACGGTTTTGAGTGGTATGTCTTTGAGCGTAAGCTTTTCTATAACAACTTTGGAACTAACCGTGACCTTTGGAACAAAATTAAGCGCTATGAACGTGAAAAGAAGAACCGTGACGAGATATATCAAGAAGTCATAGCACCAGAGGTAAAGAAAGTGCAAGACTCTTTCAGTTATGTGTATTTTGACCTACATAGATTTGACAACATCATTGACGATGAAGCTATAGTGAATAAGCGTAGTTTCGAGGCACTATGCAAATTCTTTTCTCCGACTCACCTTTGTATGCTCCCTTATGATTTCGACCATAATCATCTGGATACAAAATTCTATAATGAACTGCTTTACCTGATGGGCGTTGAGGAAAAACGTGTCGGACAATTGGATGTCATCCAACGACTATCAGAAAGGGAACGCCAGCACTATTCACTACTGGAGCAAACAATCTGGCATTTGACGGAATTAGGAGTAGATGACAGCAATCTTTATGACACAGCCATTGGACTAGTTATCTTATGGGTTAACCGCATTCTTTTCCTGAAGCTGTTAGAAACCCAATTAGTCAATTTCAATGGTGGCAGCGAGCAGTACAAATTCCTGTCTTCCTCTGGGTCAGAACCTTCCGTGGTAAGCAACTACCATGACTTGTTCGATTTGTTCTTCAAGGTGTTGAGCAAGAAGGAAAACGAACGTGATGCGAAAATCAGTAGCCGCTATGCCCGTATACCATATCTTAATAGTGCATTGTTCGAGGTCTCGGAACTTGAAAAACATTATTTTACCATTAATGCACTACCTCATGGCAACATCAAAGTTTATTCGGCAACAGTATTGAAAGACGGAAACGGAAAGGTATTGAAGGGGACTCTCAACTCCCTGGAGTATATGCTTCGTTTTTTGGAAGCCTATGATTTCGGCTCTTACGAGCGTGACGAAGAAGAAACGGATGGGGAGCAGAAGACGCTGATAGATGCCTCTGTACTTGGACTGATTTTTGAGAAAATAAATGGGTATAAGGATGGAGCATACTTCACGCCAGGCTATGTTTGCGAATATATGTGCCGCGAGACGATAGAGCGAGCTGTTGTGGCGCAAATGAATGAACATTTTGGTTGGCAGCACAAAACTATAAACGAGATTGTGGAACACATGGACTACCACAATCCAGATGTCCGCCGTCAAGCAAATGAAGCCATCAACAATATCCGTATCTGCGACCCATCTGTGGGAAGCGGACACTTCCTTGTGTCGGCACTAAACGAAATGATTGCCATCAAGCAAAGACTGCATATCCTATGCTATTCGGATAATGCTGAAGGTTATGCCAATGAACGTGTAAAAGGATGGTCGATTGACATCGGAGACGATGAACTGGTCATTACAGACAAAGAGCATCAAAAACCCTTCGCCTATGACAGAAGCGACAAAGAGGCATCTGCTCTCCAACGCACATTGTTCGAGGAAAAACGTCGCATTATCAGCCAATGTCTTTATGGTGTGGATATTAACCCAAAGAGTGTTGACATTTGCCGCTTACGTCTTTGGATAGAGCTATTAAAGAACGCTTACTACGACAACGGACAACTTCAGACGCTTCCCAACATAGACATTAACATCAAACAAGGCGACGCGTTGATGTCGCACTTAGAGGTGAAAGTCTGGCCAGAGACAGGAGTGCAGACTTCTGCCTCTAAACCTATTCGCGAGATAACCAGCGAGTACAAGGACTTGACGTGTGCCTACAAGAATGGAAGCGGACACGCAGGCAGGCATGAGCTTCAGAAAAAGTTAGATGACGTGAAGCGTGAATTCCGTTCATACATCCAATCCGACTTTCTGGATTTCGAGATAGCCCGAATGGAAAAGAAGGACACGGAACAGAACTATATGGAATGGATGCTGGAATTCCCGGATATGCTTGACGAAGATGGACATTTCCTGGGGTTCGACATTCTTGTAGGCAATCCACCCTATATTGGTCTTGGCGCAGAAGGCGGTCGCCTGCGCAAACGCTACAAGAAGCGAAACTATCAAACATTCAATAGCAATGGCGACATCTATTTCCTTTTCTATGAGCGAGCTCTTCAACTACTCCGCAAGGGAGGCTTGTTCTGCTTCATCACCTCCGACAAATGGCTACGCAACGATGCAGCCAAACAACTACGGAATTATCTAGTCAAACACTCCCAGCCCCTGCAATTGTTGGATTTCCCTGGCTTGAACCTATTCAAACGCGCCACAGTGGTAAACAGCATTCTTATGGCACGAAACCAGGCTGGCCAACAAACACCTGCCTTGTGCGCCACCACTGAAGGGAAAGAAGTAGATGATGTAAAGAACATGTCATTGTTTGTCAAGGAAAACCTGTTACGCTGCCATTTTGAAGAAAACCAGCAATGGCTAATCATACCAGACGAGAAACGCGCCATCATGCAGAAGATGCTGGAGAAGGGAAAGCCTTTGGGGGAATGGGAAAACATAAAGTTTGCAAGAGGTGTTGTTACAGGTCGCAACAATGCTTTTATAATCACGACCGCCCAACGCGAACAAATACTTGGCGAGTGTCAGACAGAAGAGGAAAGGCAGCGTACGGAGGCTGTACTGCATCCCTTCATTGAAGGTTGCGACATTCATCGCTACCAGCATCAATGGGCAGACAAATGGGTCATAGGCTTCTATCCGTCGCTACATATAAATATAGAGAACTACCCCACACTAAAAAAGCATCTTCTTTTATACTCAAGAGAATGGTTGGCACAGCAGGGACACGCCGACATTGCAAACAATGAAACAAAGATGCTAGAGTTTGGCAGACTCTTCCTGGAGCAAAAGGGGAAGCGCATCATTATGGATGGCCGCGAACTTAAGGATGCTAACGGGCAGCCTATCAAATCACGTAAAAAAACTTCCAACAAATGGTTTGAGACATCCGACACCATTGCTTTCCATCAAGAGTTTAAAGAGACAAAAATTGCCTGGGGCAACCTCAACAACCAGGCATCATGCACATGGATGCCGGAGGAAATGCACATCAATGCCCCGGCAGTGATGGTAACACCAGGGACCAAGTACTTGTTGGCAGTGCTGAACTCCCGCTTGGCAGACTTCTTCATGCAGACAATAGCTGTAGTCCGCAATGGTGGCTACTATGAATACAAACCACAATTCGTAAGAATGATACCTGTCATTGAACATCCAACCCAGGAGCAAACAGACAGAATAGAAACTCTCGTTGACTGTGCATTGGCGGGAGACAAGAGTGCAGAAGTTGATATAGATTTGGCCCTGGCGGAAATGTATGGCTTATCTCCGGAAGAGATTAATTTCCTTTTCTTATAAATCTAATTCCCATCAATCCCTCAATTATATATTACATCTTTATTTTATATGATAATCCGCAATAATAGCCTATGGAAAAAAGTACGCGTACTTGTCGCCATAAGTACGTGTACTTATCCGAATAACTACGTGTACTTATCCCCATAAGTCCGTGTACTTATCTGACCAATTCCCTGAGAGGGGAGCAAGGGGTGTTTTGCAGATTATCATATTATTTAAGAATAAAACAAACTATAAAGGCTTATGAAGATTTTATTGTTAGGTAGTGGCGGACGTGAGCACGCGCTGGCATGGAAGATAGCTCAAAGTGAGAAGTGTGAGAAGCTCTTCATTGCTCCGGGCAATGCAGGCACAGCCGAGGTGGGCGAAAACGTCAACATCAAGGTCGATGACTTCGATGGCATCAAGATGCTTGTGTTGAGGAACCGGATACAGATGGTGGTGGTCGGTCCAGAAGACCCTTTGGTGAAAGGCATCTATGACTACTTCAAGAACGATCCTGAGCTGAAGGACATCCCCGTCATCGGTCCGTCGAAGGCAGGAGCTGTGCTCGAGGGAAGCAAGGACTTCGCCAAAGGCTTCATGCAGCGACACGGCATTCCCACGGCAGCATACAAGACATTTACAAAAGACACTATTGAGGAAGGCATCTCCTTCCTCGAGACCTTGCAGCCGCCCTACGTACTCAAAGCCGACGGCCTATGCGCCGGCAAAGGCGTACTCATCCTGCCGACACTCGAAGAAGCAAAGAAGGAGCTCAGGGAAATGCTTGGCGGCATGTTCGGCGGTGCCAGCAGCCGTGTGGTCATCGAGGAGTTCCTGGACGGCATCGAGTGCAGCGTCTTCGTCCTCACCGACGGCAACAGCTACAAGATTCTGCCTGAAGCGAAAGACTACAAACGCATCGGCGAAGGTGACACCGGTCTGAACACCGGCGGCATGGGCAGCGTCTCTCCCGTGCCTTTCGCTACAAAAGAATGGATGCAGAAGGTGGAGGACCGCATCATCCGTCCCACCGTGGAAGGTCTCAAGGCAGAAGGCATCGACTACAAGGGCTTCATCTTCTTCGGCCTCATCAATACAGGGGCAGGGGGCAAGGAGCAAGGAGCAGGCGAACCGAAGGTCATCGAATACAACGTCCGCATGGGCGACCCGGAGACGGAGACCGTCATGCTGCGCTTGAAGAGCGACATCGTGGATCTCTTCGAAGGCGTTGCTACAGGCACGCTTGCCGAGCGGAAGGTAGAGTTCGACGAAAGGGCTGCCGTCTGCGTCATGCTCGTCAGCGGAGGCTACCCTGGCTCCTACGAGAAGGGATTCCCCATCACCGGTCTCGAAGACGTCTGGGGCAGCATCGTCTTCCATGCTGGGACAGCCAAAAAGGATGGCGAGATTGTGACCAACGGTGGACGTGTCATTGCCGTCAGCAGCTACGGGAAGGACAAGGAAGAAGCCCTGGAGAAGAGCTTTGCCAATGCCAAGCTGATACAGTTCCAAGGCAAGAACTTCCGCAGAGACATCGGAGCAGACCTGTAAAGACAATTCATAGTCCATAGTCCATAGTTAGGCTACGCCCTGCAACAGAACGAATGATGCAACTATGGACTATGAACTATAGACTAAGGACTATGGACTAAGGACTATGAACTAAGGACTACGTGAAGCAGTACAAGTTCCAGAGCAAAGTGGCAGGGAGTGAGCTGACGCTTCCCATTTGCATATTAGTGGCTATCGCCTTGTGGTGGTTGCCCGAAGGTACTTTCTCACTTCTAAACATACTGGGACTTGCGCTTTGCCTGCTGATGACCTACGTCATCATGGGGACCAACACCCAACTGCACATCATCCGCATCCGCACTCATTTGATGGCTTGCGTATGGCTGCTGCTCTCGGCCTGCTTCCCTTTCATGCAACCCATCGGAGAGCCGCTCATCGCTGCCTCGTGCCTCTGCATCAGCTATCTGCTGCTCTTCCTATGCTACCAGCGGCTTCATCCTCAGGCGTATGTCTTCCACGTCTTCCTCATGCTCAGTCTGGGTAGTCTCTGTGCACCCGTCATGCTCCCGATGGCAGTGCTCTTCTACCTGTACCTCATCATCTTCCTGCGCTCCATAACATGGAAAGCCTTCTGGGCAGGCATTCTCGGACTCACAGCGCCCTACTGGTGCTACGCCGTCTGGTGCTTCATAGACCCACTCCAGACCTCATCCTCTATGGCAAGTCTTCCCATTGTCCTCTCCTTAGAGGAACTCTCATGGAAGGGCTTCCCGCTGTCCTTTACCTTTACGGAGAAAGTCTCTGCCGGTGGCGTAGCGCTGCTTAGCATCGTCAGCATCATACATTATCTCAGCACGAGATACGACGACAAGATACGCACGCGCATGATACTATATATATATATAATGCAGACGCTGATGATGATGGTGTACATGGTGCTGCAACCTGCGCACTACCAGACCACAATGGCACTCCTGGTAGCCAGCGCCAGTCCGCTCATCGCACACTACCTTGCCCTTTCCCGAGGCATTCTGTCCGGTCTGCTCTTCATCTTGTCCCTCCTGCTCGTAGCAGCCATAGGAGTCTTGAATCTATGGATGACATCATTCAGTATCTGATAGCCTACGGCTACACGGGCATGGGTGTGGCTGCCTTCGTGGCAGGCAGCGTGTTCCCCTTCAGCAGCGAGACCCTCTTGGCTGGTCTGCAACTGGCAGGCTTGCAGCCCTGGCCGCTTTTCGCCAGTGCCACTATAGGCAATGTGCTGGGCAGTATGTTCAACTACTGGATAGGCACCTTCGGACGTCTGGAATGGATTGAACACTACCTTCACGTCAAACGCGAGAAGATAGAACGCACACAGCAATGGCTGCAAGGACGTGGTGCATGGATGGGCTTCTTCTGCTTCCTGCCCATCCTGGGCAGTGCCCTGAGCGTCACCCTTGGCTACATGAGGGCAAATCCTTACCTCTCCTTCCTAAGCATCTTTCTGGGTAAAGCGCTCCGCTATGCCATTCTCATCTGGGCCATCAACCTAATGAGCTGATGGGCTGAAGGACGTTACCAGATGTCCTCCGACTCCTCGGGATTGTCATAGACTTCCTTGGCTACATACTCAAAGTAGTCCATGTAGAACTCCTTGTTCTTATCTTCAAGGACGGACTTGAACCGGATGTAGTAGTTCTGGTAAGGCTTGAGGTATGCATTTACCAGTATGCGGCGCGACATGAAGTGGTCCTTACGTACACTTTCATAGGTTCCCATCTTGTTGGTCCACGAATTGGGAGCCTTCATAAAGCCTCTCGTACGCATGACCTTCGTCACCTGGTCGTTGTATTCCTCATCGTCGGTGTCTGCCTCCCATCCTACGTTGGACGGTGACGCACCGGACGGCAATCTCATTTCCAGTCCGCCAAGTCGAAGGTCCAGAGGAATACCGGCAGCCGGCATCTTGTCGCGTTCTGTGCCGAAATAAACCTGCGCCATGGAACGTACATACGAACCTGTGGCCACGCCGAAGCGTATCTCATACTGTCCTGCACGAGGCACGGGCGGCAACTGCATCGTGATGTCATATTGCCCAATTATGTTGAACTCGTCTCCTTGAAGGTTGTGATATGGGGAAGGGTATCCCGAGAGGAAATAGAAGTCTGTACCTTCTCGTATCTCAACATTTGAGATGTAGGGGTAGTTCGTCGGTATGGCTCTTACACTGGTAGCACCATAGGTGTAGTTGGTGCGAGGAGCACGGATGTCGTTGTTCATCAGCTCAGGCATCATGCATCCGGCATCGATGCGGATGCGCTGACCCGCCATCTGGTTGCAGACATTCTCTGTGCAAACAAGCAGTCGGTCTATGGGATATACGACGGCATTGACGATGTTGCTGGCATCTGTACCAGTCTCTGTATTGGTCAGCACACGAATGCCATGGTTCTCATCGCTTGTCGTGCTGGCCCCCTTCAGTTGTGGGAAAAGACCGCTCTCGTGATAGTCGTTCTTGTTTTCGCGGTACGTGCCAAACTGTCCTCTTCCGTTCTGGAGCTTCGGGAAGCGGTTCAGGTAAATGCCGTCACTCTCTCGGCTCTCGAAGGTCTTCAGCAGGCGGGGGAGACCCATCGTCTGGTAATAGTCCATGATGGCGATTGAGGGAGCCTTGGCGGTGCCATAGTTGTAGCCCACCTCGTTGTAGTGAATCACCAGCTTGTCCCTTCCTATGCGCTGAGGCAGCAGGTGATATGTCACGAACTGGTTCAGCACATTCATCTCATTGGTATAGTCATCATCGTAGAGCGTCCCCTCCACGTAGTCGAAGAGGCCCGTGTTCTGCAGGTACTCGCACACCTCGCCTACGGTAATATCGCTTGCCTTATGCCCAAGAGTACGCTCCCAGAACTGGTCGGTCTCTGCAAAAAGGGTAAAGCCGTAGAAGCGATGCTCGGGAATTGTGCCGACCTGCCCTACAGAAGAATGCACGCGCAAGTCCTTCACGCCGCCCGTTAGGTACAGATGTTCCCATACCTCGTCGCGGTAGGCACTCAGCGTATCTATTAACCCACATGCCGTTATCAGACGCGACATGACGCTATATCCGCTCTTCGGCATATTGGACCAGAGGCGGATGAAGTCGCCAAGGCGTCCATCGCTCGGAGCAATCACGCCCTCCACCTGATGGATGTATCCGTTGGTCAGCACGATGCCTCGGTTCTTTTCCGACACAAGGGCCACGCCCTCTATGCTGATGCTGTCCGTATTGTTAGAGCCATAATAGACACGAAGCTTTCGATTGTTCATGTTAGCCAGTTGGAACTCATGCTCGTGGTCGGGGAAGTCGAGGACATTGTATGCATCCTGGTCACCGCTGTCCAGGATGCTGTTGAAGATAATCACCTTCTCGATACTGTCCAAAGTCTCCTGCTTCTCAAACCCGTTCCACGAAGGTTCCGTGATGATGCCCTTATGATAGAGGCTGTCCAGATAATCATGGATAGCATCGTTTGTCGGAGCAAACACCGTATAATGTCCACGAGCGGAAAGCAACTGCAGCAATGTCGTTTGGGAATACGCACTGACAGGCCGCTTGCCAAGCAGACGGACGTACTCGCTGTAGTACTCCTTCTCCTGCAGGTACTGCGTTATGGTCTTATCTGTGAATACGTATCTCGAAGACATGTCTATCTCATCCGAGCAACCTGCCAAGATAATAGCCACGACTGCTGCCACAAAAAATCTCTTCATCCGAAAAAGTCTGATTGCGGAATGCATCTTACCTTGCACTCCTGGTTAATAGTCAGTTGGTTTTAGTATCGTTGTCGTGAACCCACTTACGAATGGGCACACACCTGTCTGCAAATATACGATTATTTACGATAAGTTGTATGTTCGCACTCCATTTTTTTGCAATATCTTCGCTTTCCTTAGATAAGCAAAGCCCTTTTCTTCTCGAAAAACCAAATAATTCCCTATTCTTGATTCTTAATTCTTAATTTCTTTGTATCTTTGCACACATGAAACCCTTTCTCGTTGATATTCCCGTGCTGATTCTGTTCTTCAACAGGCCTCAGCAACTCGGTCAAGTCTTTGCCCAAGTGCGCAAGGCACGTCCGTCGCGGCTCTTTCTCTATCAGGACGGTCCGCGCTCGGAAAAGGACATGCCAGGCATCATGGCCTGCCGCGAAGTAGTGTCGCAGGTGGATTGGGAGTGCCAGGTGGAGACGCTCTATCAGGAGAAGAACTACGGCTGCGACCCCTCGGAATACATCTCGCAGAAATGGGCCTTCAGCCATGTCGATAAGTGCGTCGTGCTGGAGGATGACGATGTGCCTGCCGTCAGCTTCTTCTCTTTCTGCAAGGAGATGCTGGAGCGCTACGAAAGCGACGAACGCATCACGCTCATCAGCGGCTTCAACGTCGAGGAACAGACCACCGATGCTGAGGGCGACTACTTCTTCACGACGAACTTCAGCATCTGGGGCTGGGCATCGTGGCGGCGCGTCATCGACCAGTGGGACGAGCACTATACGTGGCTCGACAACCCTGTGGCCGTGCATCAGCTTGAAGAACTGATCAGCGAGCGAGGCTATCGCGATGACTTCCTGCCCATGTGCCGTAAGCACCGCGAGCAGGGCAAAGCCTTCTACGAGACTATCTTCTGGTCGCACATGCTGCTCTCTAACGGCCTTGCCATTGTGCCCTGCAAGAACATGATCAACAACCTCGGTGCCACGGCTGACAGTACGCACTTCGGCGGTTCGCTCCAGACCATGCCCCGAGGCTACCGCCGCATCTTCACGATGCAGCGCTACGAACTGAAGACCCCCTCTAACTCCCCCTTAAAGGGGGAGAACTCTGACCAGGAAGCCTCCCCCTTAAGGGGAGGTGTGGAGGGGTCTCTCGCTCATCCGCCCTACGTCGTGGAGCATGTTGCCTATCGCCATCGTGCCTACCGCATCATGGGCTGGATGAACCCGATGGTCAAGGTCGGACGTTCCTTCGAGGAACTCTTCCTGAACCTCCGATACGGGAACTTCAGCTACATACTAAAAGCCATCCGTGCCCGCATCAATAAATGGTTGGGGAAAAAGGCTTATCATTGAAAAGGGGAAAAGGTGAAAAAGGGAAAAAGTGAAAAGGTGAAAAAGTAAAAAAAGAGAAAGGTGAAAAAGGCATGAAGGTGTTGCTCATAAGTACAAGTGAACGTAGCGGTGGAGGTGCCATTGCAGCCTGTCGTCTTCTGAATGCCCTCAATGCCAACGGCGTGAAGGCGAAGCTCATGGTGCGCGACAAGCAGACCAACGCCGTTGCGGTTTGCCGGGTAGGCAACAAGATACCGAAGTTCCTGGAACGCCTGACCATCCTGCCCCGCTGCGGATTCAGGCGGTCGCGTCTGTGGCAAGCAGACATTGCCAATGTGGGCATCGACATCACCCGCACCAAGGAGTTCAAGGAAGCAGACGTCGTCCACCTGCACTGGATAAACCAAGGCATGTTGTCGCTGGACGGCATCGCCCGCATCCTGAAGAGCGGCAAGCGCATCGTCTGGACGCTGCACGATGAATGGCCCTACCTGGGCATCTGCCATTATCGCGGTGACTGCAAAGAGGCGGAATGCCGTCGCTGCCCCATTCTCTGCGGTTCCCTACCTTATTATATATATACGCGCAAGAGGTCGATGTACCAGCGCTGGCATCCCACCTTCGTGGGCTGCAGCCAGTGGATTGCCGACCAAGCCCATCTTGCCTTGCCTTCCGAGCACGTGGAGCACATCAACAACTGCATCCCTTCTGCCCTCTTCCACCCCACCGACATGCATCAGGCACGTCTGTCGCTTTCGTTGCCTCAGGACAAGCGCCTGCTCCTCTTCTGTAGCCAGAAGGTGACCGACGAGCGGAAAGGCATCAAGTATCTCACCGACGCACTACGGACTCTCGAGGGGCTGAACAAAGCCATCCATCTCGTCATCGTGGGCAAGGACTCTGAACAGATTCCCCTGCCCGAAGGCATTGGCGCAACGCGCTTCGGTTCTGCTGGCGAACAGACGATGCCGCTGCTCTACAATGCCGCCGATGTCTTCCTTACGCCCAGCCTTCAGGACAACCTGCCCAACACCATCGCCGAAGCCATGAGCTGCGGCACACCTTGTGTAGGCTTTGACGTAGGCGGCATCCCCGAGATGATAGACCATTTGGAGAACGGCTATGTGGCTCGCTACCGCGATGCTGCTGACCTTGCTGCAGGCATCCGCTTCGTCCTCGGCCATGACCTGCGTGCCGCAGCCCGTGCCAAAGCCGCCGCGTCCTTCAGCGAGACAAGGGTAGCACAGGAATATATTAGATTGTATGAAGCCACTTATCACCATAGCGACCGTCACGTATAATGCCGAAGCGACCTTGAGGCGCACACTCACAAGTGTTGCCTCTCAGGACTACGCCCGCATAGAGCACCTCATCATCGACGGCTGCTCCACCGACCACACCCTCTCGCTCGTGCAGCGCTACGTTGAGGAGAACCAGTCGCGCCACAACATACGGCTCATCTGCGAACCCGACAGCGGGCTCTACGATGCGATGAACAAGGCACTGCTTGCTGCCACGGGCGAATACATCGTCTTCCTCAATGCAGGGGACTGTCTGCACAGCACCGACACCATCTCGGCCATAGTGCAGCAGACGCAATGGATGAAGGGCGGACACCGGCATCCTGCCATTCTCTACGGCGACACTCACATCGTCGATGCAGAAGGGAACTTCCTGCGCCGACGCCGACTCACGCCACCGGAGAACCTCACACCCGACACCTTCCGCGACGGTATGCGCGTCTGCCACCAGTCCTTCTACGTCCGCACCGACTTGGCAAAGCAGGAGCCCTACGACCTCAGCTTCCGATACTCAGCCGACTTCGACTGGTGCATCCGCCTCTTGCGTAGAGCCAACCGCCGTCGCCTACGGATAGTGAACACCGGGCTCGTCCTCACGGACTACCTCAACGAGGGCATGACGACCAGCAATCAGCGAGCCTCGCTCATCGAGCGCTTCCGCATCATGGCGCACTACTACGGCTGGTTGCCGACCGTCATGCGCCACTTCTGGTTCATCATCAGAGCAATCATTAAAAGGTGAAAAGGTAAAAAAGGGAAAAGGTGAAAAGGTGAAAAGGTAAAAAAGTAAAAAGGTGAGAAAGTGATGCTATTGCCTTACTACCATAAAGATGTCATTGAAGCGGGATGCGACGAGGCTGGGCGCGGCTGCCTGGCGGGGCCTGTCTTTGCGGCTGCCGTCATCTTGCCGCCCGACTTCAAGAGCGACATGCTCAACGACTCTAAGCAGCTCAGCGAGAAGAAGCGCTATGCCCTGCGGGAAGTCATCGAGCGCGAGGCACTGGCATGGGCTGTGGGCATCGTCACAAACGAGGAGATAGACCGCATCAACATCCTGCGTGCCAGCATACTGGCCATGCACCGTGCATTGGACGGGCTCAAGGTGCGGCCCGAGGAAGTCATCATCGACGGCAACCGCTTCATGCCCTATAAGGACCTGCCCTACACGACCATCGTCAAGGGCGACGGAAAGTACATGAGCATCGCTGCCGCCAGCATCCTGGCCAAGACCTACCGAGACGACCACATGCTGAAGCTCCACGAGGAATACCCTGCCTACCACTGGGACAGGAACAAGGGCTACCCCGCACTGGTACACCGCCAAGCCATCCGCGAGCACGGCACTACGCCCTACCACCGCATGACCTTCAACCTGCTCGGCTCACCGCAACTGGAGTTCGACTTCGACGCTCCGGCAGGGAAACAATGACACATCAAACACACTAAACGATATGGTTAAGAAGATATTACTGCTATTGGCTGCTACGCTGATGTGCTGCATGGTGAACGCGCAGAAGCAGGAGCAGGAGAGGAAGAAAGTGGCTGTCGTGCTGAGTGGAGGCGGAGCTAAAGGCATGGCACACATCGGTGTGCTGAAGGTACTGGAGAAGGCCGGCATCCCCGTGGACATCATCACCGGCACGTCGATGGGCAGCATCATCGGCGGACTCTATGCCATCGGCTACAATGCCAATGCCCTCGACTCCGTGGCTCGCGCACAGGACTGGAGCTACGTCATCAGCGACAAGGAGAACCTGAACAACCAGAGCCTCCGCGACCGACTGAAGCAGTACACCTACATCTTCACCACGGGCCTGAGCATCGGCAAGCGCAACATGAATGCGGGCGGCCTCATCAAAGGCAAGAACCTGGCTGAACTGTTCCAGCAGGTCTGCTCGGGCTACACCGACTCACTCGACTTCTCGAAGGACCTGCCCATCCCCTTTGCCTGCGTGGCAACGAACATCATCGACAACAGCGAGGTGGACTTCCACAGCGGACGTCTGCCGCAGGCCATGCGCGCCTCAATGTCGATACCAGGAGCCTTCTCGCCCGTCAGAATCGGCGACAAGGTGCTGGTCGATGGCGGCCTGAAGAACAACTATCCAGCCGACATCGCCCGCGAGATGGGTGCCGACATCATCATCGGCGTCACCGTGCAGGGTGCTCCGAAAGCAGCCGACCAAATGGGCGGCACGATGAGCATCATCAGCCAAATCGTCGATGTGAACTGTAAGAACAAGGTCGAGGACAACCTCGCCATCACCGACCTCCACATGCAGGTCGATACGAAGGGCTACGGCTCTGCCAGCTTCTCGGCTGCCGCCATCGACACCCTCATCCGCCGAGGCGAAGAAGAGGCCATGCGCCACTGGGACGACATCATCGCCCTGAAGCAGCGCATCGGCATCGGCAACGACTTCCGCCCCACCATCCTGCAGCCTCTGCGCCCGCAGGCCATGACCGAGAAGCAACACGTCACGGGCTACACCTTCGAGAACATGACGCCGCAAGCCGAGAACTTCATCCGACAGAAGTTCCTTCTGCAGAAGAGAGACAGCATCGACGCCGGGCTGGCACAGCAAATCACGACATGTATGCGCCTCGACCTCTTCTACCAGACTGCCGAGTGCCAATTCATGCCCGAAGGCAACGGCGTACGCGTCATCATCTCTGCCGGCAACCGCAAGTCCATACAGCTCCACGCCGGTATGCGCTACGACACAGAAGAGCACGCCTCGCTACAGGTGAGTGCCGAATTCCCCATGAAGACTGCCATCCCCATGAACGCCGACCTGACGGTGAGACTTGGCAAACGCATGATGGTACACGGAGCCTGGACCATACATCCGCGCAGCTTCAGCCGTCCGACTGTGGACTATACCTTCCGCCGCAACGACATAGACATCTATATCGATGGCGACCGCGACTACAGCATCCTCTTTCATCACCATCAGGTGAACCTCATTCCCTTCAACAACGACTTCCGCCACTTCAACCTGCAGATGGGACTGCGCTGGGACTACGTGCGCTATCAGGACAAGCTGGTGGCCGACAAAATGGACAATCCGGTGGTCCTCAGCAACGACCACTACTTCAGCTATCGCGCTCAGGCAAGCTACAACAGCGAGGACAACTGGATCTTCCCCACACGCGGTGCCAGCTTCAAGGCTGAATATGCCTACGTGACCGACAACTTCGCAAAGCTCGACGGCAAGACCGGCCTGAGCGACGTCAGAGCCAACTGGCGCATGTCGTTCACCTTCGGCAAACGCTTCACCCTGCAGCCCATGCTCTACGGACGTATGCTCTTCGGCAACGCCGTGCCTACTTTCAGCGGCAACACCATCGGCGGCGACTGGTTCGGCCACTACATCGAGCAGCAGATGCCCTTTGCCGGCATGGGAAACATGGAGTACGTGAAGAAGCAGTTCATCGCCGCGCAGCTACAGGCACAGCAGCGAATAGGGCGTAACCACTACGTGCTTCTCCGCTTTGCCGCAGGTCAGCAAGCAGACAAACTGAAGGAAATCTTCGACAACCGCACCCTCCTCGGCGGACAGATAGCTTACTACTACAACACCATCTTCGGCCCCGTCGGTGCCAGCTTCGGCTATAGCAACCACACGAAGAAGCCCTACTTCTTCCTCAACCTGGGCTACGAATTCTAAGCCTCCCTGCACAGAAGTTTCTGGAGCGACAGGAGCTTCCACCGCCAGAATGTGTCCTTAAATGCGCGTTGGCAGTTCAGGTCGGTCGGCTTAGAATGGTAAATCTATGATTGGTTCGTCCTCGCTGGCAAAGAGACTGGGCATCAGGCCCTCGGACTTGTCGATGTCCTTTATCTTTCTGCGATAGTTGTGGTAAGTGTTGGTGTCTTCTATTTCTTCGCGACGCTTGCGGCTAATCTCAGCGAACTCCCGTTCCCTTTCAATTCCAAGGAAACGGCGTCCGACGAGATTAGCAGCAATACCTGTCGTGGAGGAACCTGCAAAGGGATCGAGCACCCAAGCGTTCTTATCGGTTGAAGCAAGGATGATGCGTGTTAGCAGAGCAAGTGGCTTTTGCGTGGGATGCTTGCCGCAGGTCTTTTCCCATGGAGCAATAGCGGGCAATCGCCAAACATCAGTCATCTGCTTGTCATCGTTTAGTTGCTTCATCTGTTCATAGTTGAATTGATGAGGTTTCTTGGCTGACTTCCTTGCCCAAATGATGAACTCTGTGGAATAGGTAAAGTATCGACAAGAAATGTTTGGTGGCGGATTGGTCTTTGCCCAAGTTATGACATTCAGTATTTTGAAGCCAAGTTCAGTCAAGCAGTTAGCAACTGAGAAGATGTTGTGATAGGTTCCTGAAATCCAAATCGTTCCGTTTTCCTTGAGTTTGTCTCGGCAAAGACTTATCCACTTTCTGTTGAACTCATCGATTTGCTCTGGTGAACCGCCTCTGTCCCATTCTCCTTTGTTGACACTTACTATTTTGCCAGCCTGCACACTTATTCCGTCATTCGAAAGGAAATATGGTGGGTCGGCAAAAATCATGTCAAAGTGGAAATTGAACTGCGGAAGCAGGTCAAGGCAATCACCATTGAGAAGAGTGAAGTCATGGGATGCAGAGCGATAGTAGGGCTTTATGCCTTCTTTTATCTTGTCAGCATATATATCAAAGAAGCTTAGATCGGAATAATCAAGTACTATCTCTTCGTTCCGATAGAGTTGCATGACCTTATCCTCAGCGGCTTTTGCCGTTGGGGATTCCACTCGTATAACACGAGAAAGAATCTCTTTTATCGTCACTTGATATTCCATTTGCAACTTTATTGGCTGCAAAGATAAGATCAAAATTTGACATAAAAGGGAATAGATCTTTTTTTAAGATTTTTGATCAAAAAAGATCATTTGATTTTTATAATGGTTTACTTGGCGTTTATATGCTTTACCAAATAGATTCGCTGACCTTGTTTAGCCCCTCGTACATATTGACAACGCGCATGTAGTCAACGAACTTTACGCGCTTTTCGATAGGCCCAAACATAGAAACGTGGAGTTTGTCTTCAAATTCCTTTTTGCGGCTGGCATTAGCAACGATATGGAAGTCCGCGTGGAAGTCTTGCAGTTCGTAGAACTTTGAAAGGGAATTCTTTATGTCTGTCGTATGCTCTACTTCATAAAAGTTCGAAGGCATTTGTCTTTCGTTAAACCAAATAACATCAACTGTTTTTGCACGTTTCAACAATTTGTCGTAGGTAAAAGGTGGAATTTCTGTGGTATCTGTAATGTCACCAAGACATTTTCCTATAAATTTTCGACTCTTATCTTGGGCTGGAACATAGGTCGTCTGATGATGGAATTTTCCTATTTCAACAAGCAATCCTTGGTAGTAGCCATGACTAAACTGTTCCTCACTTTGCTTGTTACCCAGCTTCAGCTCGAATTTACGCAACACATCTTCGCGGTAGTCTTCAAGGGCCCATAAACCTGGATGTACCTTGAAAATCTGCTCGCTTTCCTGCACTATGCGACGCACAGTAGCTTCAGGTGTCTTAGTCTTCCAAGTCGAGAAGTCCATGATTTCGTTCAATCGTTTCAGCGTAGCATATCCGCCTTCCCTTCTCAACATCTCGATAACCTGATGTTCTTGTGTGTTATTCTTCATAGTTAACAAGCAATTTGATAGAACTGTCTGCGCACTTCCTCGGACTTCAGGGAAAAATACTCCCGTTGTATCTCTTGTAGAGAATCAACAAGTTCGCTTGGATTGTCGCGCACGACCTTGTAGCAGGTGGTCAAGTCTGCGTTGATGTCGTTAATGACAGCCGCTTTGATATTCTCGTGTATTTGGAGCATGTGGAAGAGCATCGCTCCGCCGCCCACAAAGGGTTCAATGTAAGTCACATTCTCCCACTGGTCAAAGTCAACTGGCAGCAACGCTTCCAGTTGTTCGATGAGCTGGCCTTTGCCGCCAACCCACTTGACGAATGGTTTTGCTTTCATTGTTGAGTCATTATTATGATGCTTCGAAAATAAAATATAGAAGCTGGCAGATATTCTGATGTCACTGGAGGAATTATGGAATAAACTGAGCCATATCTATTCTATTTCCTCTGCAAAGTTACTAAAAATTTACCTTACGTCAAAATTTTACGTTCAATTCATGGCCTTTTGTGCTGCATACATAATGTCGTCACTACATTTTGCCAAATTTCTATAGTCACAGAGCATTTTCCGACTTGGCTTGATTAAAAATTATTTTCAAGGCTTGAAAATTTATAATCAGGCCTTGAAAATAAATAACCAAGCTTTGAAAATATATTTTCAAGCCTTGAAAATAATTTTGTAACCAACCTAAATGGATTTTGTAGTGCGGGTGTCGAGGTTTGGTGGTGTGTTTTTGGAGATTTTGTCGTGTGAAACGAGGAGTTTTTCCCTGTGGATTTGTGAACTTGTCAGCCTGATTGAAGGTTTACGACACAGCACATCCCCGAGTAACGAGCCGAATGGAAAGAAATAAAGGCGTAAATCGAAAGATAGGCAAGAAAATCCTTTGTCGTTCTACGGATTATTTCTATATTTGCAAGCAGAAACAGTACTAAACCGAATAAAAAACTTAGGAATATGAGCAAGATTAAGACAATAGGCATCCTGACCTCTGGCGGAGATGCCCCTGGCATGAACGCTGCCATCCGTGCCGTGACGCGTGCCGGCATCAGCAACGGCTTCAACATCAAAGGCATCTACCGTGGTTATGAGGGTCTCATCAACGATGAGGTGAAGACCTTTACGACCGAGGACGTGAGCGGCATCATTACCCGTGGCGGCACGATTCTGAAGACGGCCCGCAGCAAGGAGTTCATGACGGCTGAGGGAATGAAGAAGGCTTACGAGACTTGCAAGAAGGAGAAGATTGACGCGCTGGTGGTCATCGGCGGCAACGGCTCGCTGACGGGCGCCTGGAAGTTCGGCGTAGAGTTCGACTTCCCCGTCATCGGACTGCCTGGCACCATCGACAATGACCTCTACGGCACCGATGCCACCATTGGCTACGACACGACGATGAACACCATCATGGAGTGTGTGGACCGCATCCGCGACACAGCCAACTCGCACGAGCGTATCTTTTTTGTCGAGGTAATGGGACGCGACGCTGGCTTCCTGGCTCAGAACTGTGCCATCGCCTGCGGAGCTGAAGCAGCCATCGTGCCTGAGGAGACGACCAACGTGGACCAGTTGGCAGAGTTCATGAGCCGCGGCATCCGCAAGTCGAAGAAGTCGTGCATCGTCATCGTCTCCGAGAGTCCTAAATGCGGTGCCCTCTACTATGCCGACCGCGTGAAGAAGGAGTTTCCGGGCTTCGACGTGCGTGTCTCCATCCTTGGTCACTTGCAGCGCGGCGGTTCACCTTCGGCCCACGACCGCATCCTGGCAAGCTGCATGGGAGCCGGAGCTATCGAGGCCATCATGCAGGGACAGCGCAACGTCATGATTGGCTACCGCATGGACGACATCGTCTATGTGCCTTTCAGCGAGTGCATCCGCACGGACAAGCGTTTCGACAAGCGCCTCATCCGCGTGCTCAACGAGCTGAGCATCTGAGCAAGCTTCGCCCGCAGACGATGCGAGGGCTGCAAGAGGATGCATCAATAGGGAATCGTCTTCTGGAAGTCCTTCAGCACGGTGACCACCTCTGCGGGGTCATCGGTCAGGGTGAGCCGCAGGTTCTTGTACCTGCCGTTCGCCACCATGTGCTGTATCAGCTTGTAGGCCGGCACATCCTCCGTCCAGAATTCCTTACCCATGAAGACCATCGGGCTGGAGAAGCCGTAGGAAAGGTAGTGCTCCTGCACGGCATTCTGGAAAATCTCCTGTAGCGTACCCGCGCTGCCCGGCGTGTAGATGATGCCGCCAAAGGCAACGGTCAGGATGGTGTCTTCGCGGACGCTGTTCGTGAAGTACTTGGCGATGTGGGTGGCGAAGGGAGTGGAAGGTTCGTGTCCATAGAGCCATGTGGGAATGCCCAGGCTGACGTATTCTGTTTGCTGATAGCGGGCCTTGACTTTCATGGCTGAGGGAAGCCATTGCCAGTTCTGGAAGGATTCGGCAGCAGCGGCAAGGGAACTGACGGCCTCCTGCGCCTCTTCGTCCGTGCGACCAGCCATCCATGCCCCCAGATGCGTAGCCTCCATTGCTCCGGGGCCACCGCCGCTCACCATGAAGAAGCCTTCTTCGGTGAGCCGCTTGCTCAGCAAAGTGATGGTAGCAAACAGAGGGTCGGTGCGCAGAATGGCATGTCCGCCCATGATGCCGATGCAGCGCCGAGGGTCGTGAGTCTTCAGAAACTCCATGAGAGCCAAGTGGATGCCGTGGTCGTGCATCGTCCGTGCCACCGACTCACCCATGTTCAGCGTAATCTTCCCCTGCTCGATGAAATGCTGATAGACGCGGCTGTCGTAGCACTTGGCAAACGAGGCACGGTCCTGAGCCTCATCGTCGGAAGGCTCGTAGCCCTGATAGAGTTCCTCAGCGGTATAGAGGCGCTCGTGCCGGAGCACATCGAATGGCACAGCCTTCACCCATTCATAGATGCTATCCGTCCTGCTGAAGTCTGGAGTAGAAATCATGATGTCTGATATTTAAGGATTGGGAAGGTAAAGGTACGAAAATAAGTTGAAAAGATAAAAAGTTGAGGAGTTAAAAAGTGGAAAACAGAGGAATTGTTTGCACAAAAGGATAAAAATCGTAACTTTGCAAGCGTAATAACACCTTAAAAGCTTTTTACCCTTTTCAATTTTTTACCTTTTCTATGAAGACGCGTTTGTTTTACCTCATCTTTGTGCTGCTGACCATCTTCTCGGTTTCAGCGCAAGAACTTGTCGTGTGTACCTACAACGTCCGGTACAAGAACTCGGGCGACAACGATGCCGGTAACGGCTGGAGCGCGCGCTACAAATACCTCGTCAACTTCGTCAACTTCCAGCAGCCCGACCTGCTCGGCGTGCAGGAAGCCGTGAGCGCTCAGATGAACGACATGGCAAGCGGACTGAAAGGCTATGCCTACATCGGCGTCGGACGCAACGACGGCAAGACGGGCGGAGAGTATTCCGCCATCTTCTATCGTACAGAGCGAATGGTCGTCCTCGACCACGGCGACTTCTGGCTCAGCGACACACCATGGAAACCCTCGAAAGGCTTCCCCAGCAAAGGCGGCGGCACTTCGTACTACCGCATCTGCACCTGGGGCAAGTTCCTCGACAAAGCCACAGGCTCGGTCGTTTACCACTTCAACACACACATGGACCTCGACGAGACGAACCGTCAGCAATCCTACTACCTCATCAGGCAGAAGATACAGGAGATAGCCAGCACCACAGCACCCGTCATCGTCACGGGCGACTACAACGCCGTGCAGACAGGCGAAGCCTACAAGCTGTTCTACAACTCCGGCGTCCTCTTCGACTGCTTCCACCGAGCCAAACAGAAGTTCATGACCAACGGCACATGCCCAGGCTTCGATGCCAACAACTACAGCACGGCAGGCGGAGAGCTGCGACGCATCGACCACATCTTTGTCACCAGGACCTTCAACGTCGAGCACTACGGAGTGCTAAACCCCTGCTACTACTCCACTTCCGGCACAGCCTCCTACCACGAAAGGGCCTATTCAGACCATAGCCCTGTGATAGCAAAGCTGACCATCAAGAACCCCGAGGCAGCAGAGCTCCCAGCAGCACCGAAAGTGGTCAACGGCTTCTACCAAATCGCTTCCCCTGAAGACCTGCAAGCCTTCTCATATATCGTGAACGGCATAACCGGATACACACAGAACACCGCAGCCAAAGCTGTCCTGCTGAACGACATCGACATGGCAGGGATGACAAGCTGGCTGCCCATGGGGACAGAAAGCAAGCCCTTCAAGGGCACCTTCGACGGTCAGGGATATGCCATCCGCAACATCGTCATCAAGGCTGGCAAGAACTACTCAGGACTCTTCGGCTACACGTCGGGAGCTACCATCAAGAACTTCAGCATCGACGGCACCCTCACCATTCCCGAAGGATATGGCGAACACGGCACCGTGGGATATGCCTCTGCCACAACCATCACCAACGTACACTCCGCACTCGACATCACAGCCGCAAAGGCAAACACCGAGACCAAGCACATCGGAGGCATAGCAGGCTCCCTGTTTGCCGCTTCTACGGTAGGCAGGTGCTCGTATAGCGGCAAGCTCAACGATGCCGGCACCAACACCATTGGTGGCATCGTAGGCTATGCCGACGGAACAGACAACAAGATTTCCAACGCCATCAACTACGGCACCGTCACCACCAAAGGGTCGGCCACCAATACAGGCGGCATCCTGGGATACGTCAACTACGCTGGCTTCCAGATTTCCCGCTGCGTCAACGTGGGAAGCGTAAGCGGCGACCCCACCTATGCAGGACAGATTATCGGCAGACAGTTGAAGGCCATGACCACAGCACCATCGCTGCTCTACTACCTCGACGGAGCAAGCCTTCCGGCCTTCGGTTCTGGCACAGACGCAGCCTCCGCCACCGGAGCCACAGCCGTCGATGCCGAGACTCTGGCAAGCGGAGAAGTCTGCTACAAGCTCAACGAAGGGGCAACGTCAGAAGGAGAAGACAGCGGCGACCAGACCGTCATCAACTGGTATCAGACCATCGGAGAGGATCCCTATCCCGTCCTCGACAGCAGCCACGGCATCGTCACCTTCCAGGACGGCATCTACACCGGCATTGACGACATCAATGGTCAAGGGTCAATGGCCAACGGTCAAGCCATCTACAAGCAAGGCTCGACAATAGTCAACCTCGCAGGCCAACGAATGGTAAATGGCAAATGTCCTCGCGGTATCTATATCATTAACGGCAAAAAGTACATACAGAAATGAAACGCACCATATCACTCATCATAACCCTGTTCGCGCTCAGCATCAGTGCTCAGCAGAACCTCTATATCGGCAGCTACTACGTCACCACCACCGAAGAGGAGAAGCTCTACGGCGACGGAGGCGACAAGTGGACAAACCGATTGCCCGTCATCTGCGACATGTTCAACTTCGAGCAGCCCGACGTTCTGGGACTCCAGTCGCTGACTGAAGCACAGCTCAGCAAAATCAAGCTCCGCCTCACAGCCCATAATGCTGCCGCAGACATCCTCTACAACAAGAACACCATCCAACTGGACACCTGTGGAACACTCGAAGGCCTGCCCGAAGGCAGCACATGCTCATGGGCAAAGTTCACTAAAGGAGAGAAGGACTTCTACGTCTTCAACGTCTGCTTCCAGACCGACCTCACCAACGCCACCACTGCTGCAACCGCAGTACGCACCGCCATAGCAGAGATGAACCCTGGGAACCTCCCTACCTTCGTCTTAGGCTACCTCGGCGTCAGCGATGGCAAGACACCCTATTCCCGAATCATTGCCAAGTACAACGACTGCTACACGAAAGCACCCGTCGTCAGCGCAGAATACGGAACGGTGAACAACTTCGACCTCGCCGCCAATCACAGCAGCGACCGCTACGACTTCGTCTTTGCCTCGCGCAACATCAGCGTCCTTGCCTACGGCCAACTGCAGTACAGCTACTTCACCCAAGAGTCCGACGGCACCAACAAGCGCCGACTGCCCTCCACCCACTTCCCCGTCATGGCAAAAGTGAAACTACCATAAACTCTTCACCCTTTCAATTTTTCACCCTTTCACAATGAAAAAGACCTTTCTATTCCTGTTGCTTTGCTGCTTCGCGGCAAGCGCATGGGCCATGCCCCGAGCAGAGTACCCGCGCCCACAGTTCGAACGCCAAGACTGGCTCAACCTCAATGGCGACTGGACCTACGCCTTCGACTTCGTAGGCTCAGGCATGGAGAAGCGGCTCCACGAGAGTCGTGGCTTCACGGGAAAGATTACCGTTCCCTTCTGCCCAGAGAGCAAGCTTAGCGGCGTAGGCTACACCGACTTCATCGGCAACATCTGGTATCAGCGCAACATCCGTATGCCGCAGGAGTGGGCAGGCCGCAACGTCATGCTCAACTTCGGTGCTGTCTATTACAACAGCGAAGTGTTCATCGACGGACGCCTGGCTGGACGTCACTTCGGCGGAAGCACATCCTTTGCCATCGACGTGACCCGCTTCCTCGCTGACGGCAACGACCACTCCCTCGTCGTCCATGCCTACAGCGACACACGCACCACGAAGCAGCCGGCCGGCAAGCAGAACGTGCGCCTCAACCAGTTTGAGTGCATGTACACCCGCTGCACAGGCATCTGGCAGACAGTCTGGATGGAACCCGTCGATGCCAATGCCCTGCTCCGCGCACAAGTCATTACGGACATCGACCAGAGCCAAGTCGTCGTGCATCCCACCTTCTATCGCGAGTCGGCTGCCACGCTGACTGTCACACTGAAGGACGGCGGAAAGGTGGTCGCCACAAAGACTGTCCGCGCACAGAACAACTCGACCATCGTGTTGCCCGTCAAGAAGCAGAAGCTCTGGAGCCCTGAGAGTCCTTTCCTCTACGACCTCACTTACGAGATGAAGGACGCAGAGGGGAAGGTCATCGACAAAGTCAACAGCTACGTCGGAATGAGGAAGATACACGTCGAGGGCAACAAGACGTACCTCAACAACGAACCCTTCTACCAGCGGCTCGTCCTCGACCAAGGCTACTACCCCGACGGCATCTGGACGGCACCCAGCGATGAGGCACTCAGGCACGACATCGAGCTTTCTTTGGCTGCAGGCTTCAACGGCGCACGCCTCCACCAGAAGGTCTTCGAGGAACGCTTCCATTATTGGGCTGATAAACTGGGCTACATTACCTGGGGCGAAGCACCCTCTTGGGGCATGAACGCTAACGACCCCGAAGTGGCTCGCAACTTCCTCAGCGAATGGACCGAGGAGATTGTGCGCGACCGCAACCATCCCAGCATCGTCACCTGGACGCCTATGAACGAGGAGTGGTGGCCCGACCGCGTGCAGTTCCCGCGCTTCGTGAGCGACGTCTATGACCTCAGCAAGGCCCTCGACCCCACCCGTCCCGTCTGCGACGTCAGCGGCGGCGTACATATCAAGACGGACATCTGGACCACGCACAACTACGAGCAGGACCCCAAGCGCCTCAAGGAAGCCATCTACAACGGCCAGCGCTGGTTCCAGACACCCAACGAGACACGCGACGTGCCGCGCACCAACACCGGCTTCAACCGCCCGACCGACGTCAACGTCTATGACTTCCCGCGCTACGAGAAGGCCGACAAGCCCTATCTCCTCGACGAGTTCGGCGGCATCAAGTGGGTGAAAGGTCAGGACACAGCCACGGGCAACACCGGCGCCTCTTGGGGTTACGGCGAACCGCCACACTCATTGGAGGAGTTCTACACACGCCTCGAAGGTCAGGTCGATGCCCTGATGGAGATAGCAGACAACGTCTGGGGCTACACCTACACGCAGCTCACCGACGTGGAGCAGGAGCAGAACGGCATCTACTTCTACGACCGCTCCTCGAAGTTCGACATGAAGCGCATCCATGCCATCTTCTCCAAGAAGCCTGCTTCGAGCAAATAAGAGAGAGACCTATATAATATATATAATGTATCACTAAAACCAACAGCTACCATGAAAAAAACCTTTATTCTCCTATCCTTTGTGCTGATGGTGATTACCGCATCGGCACAAACGAGTGTGACCGTCGATGGCATCAAGTACAACCTTGACGGCTCGACCGCCACTGTGACCTATCCCAACGATAGCAGGCCAGGGTCCGACAACCCCAGCACCTACACGGGAGACATTACGATTCCGGCTACTATTACCGTGGATGAAGTTACCTACAATGTGACTGAGATTGGCGAGAGAGCCTTCTACGCCGCAAACATCTCATCAATCTCCCTGCCCGACGGACTGCTTACGATAGGCAAGAAGTCGCTGATGAGTTCAGGCATTGCCGAGCTTAACGTACCCAGCTCTGTCACGAAGTTAGGTGACGAGGCTGTGGAAGGCTGCTCCAACCTGACAACCATCACCCTGAACGAGGGTGGCGGCGGCAAGTGGGGCGCATGGGTCTTCTGGCGCGATGGCAACGGCTACGATGTCTATATGATTTGCGACGTCAAGCCTTCACTCTACGATGACATCACCTTCGACCAAGGTCACGCATCGACCATCCATGTCAAGCCAAGCATGTACGACACCTACGTGGCCGACAGCAAGTGGAGTTGCTATAACCTTGTGCCAGACATTGGCGGCAGCGTGACATTCATCGACTTCGTAGAGGACGGCATCAAGTACAAGATGACGGCAGAGGATAAGGTGAGCGTCGTCTATAAGAACGACAGCAAGCCCAGCTCGAGCAATGCCAACCTCTACAGCGGCGACATCACCATTCCGGCTCAAGTCACCCACGACGGCGTGACCTACAACGTGACGGGCATTGCCAACTATGCCTTCCGCTATGCACCCATCACCTCCATTACCCTGCCCGACGGACTGGTCTCCATCGGTGAGGAAGCCATCTACAAGACACAGATTACCGAAATCACATTGCCCAACTCCGTAACGACCATGGGGACATACGCTATGGGATACAACTCCCTGCTGAAGAAGATTACCGTAGGCAGCGAGGCAGCCACTAAGGAATGGGGCAGATGGGTCTTCTGGCGTGCATCCGATGCTTACGATGTCTATATGATTTGCGACACGAAGCCTGAGGTGCCCGACATCTATACCTTCGACAACGACTTTGCCTCCACCATCCACATCTATCCGTCGCTCTACCTGGACTACAAGACCGACTACCACTGGAACTGCTACAACATCGTTCCCGACCTCGTGCAGGACATGACGCACGAAGACCTGCAGAACGCCATCGCGAACTTCAGTGCCAAGCTGCCTGCCGACGACGAAGTTGGCACCGACCCCGGTTGCTATACCACAACAAGCGTGCAGGCCGTCAAGGATGCACTGGCAGCGGCAAACGCACTTGACGAGGGCGCTACGGCACAGCAACGCAACGAAGCACTGCTCCAGATGATTGTCGCTGTCGATGAGTTGCAAGTCAACCCCCTCAACGAGGGCTACTACTACATCGAGGGTTTGTATAACAACAAGTATGTCCGAGCAGGTTCCGACGGTTATTTAGCCGTAAAGACTTTCGATGCATCGGATACCAAATACTGCTTCAAGCTCACCCGTAAGGGCAGCAACTGGTATATCAAAGCTGCCGCCAGTGAGATATACTTCGGTGCTCCCGATGCCGATGGTTGGGTTCTGTCCACCAGCGAGCCAGTAAATGAACAGATTATCACCTGGGTTAAAGGCGGTATTTACAAGATGAAATGCCTTAACGAGGGTACTGAAAGCAGCCTCTATGGCCAGTCCAGCAGTTATGTGTATGTCAGCAGCGACTATACCGACGAAAACAACCGTACATGGTGGCGCTTCCATCCCGTGCAAAGCGGCACCTTCGAGCAGGACTTCAACATTGAGAACATCCGCGTCAGGGAATACATGGCAGAGGTAACGTATGAAGGTACCGAGGAGACGAAAATCAGGCCCTACAACGTCGCACCTCCCGCACGTCGCGACATTCCCGACCCTGCCACTATCTTCTGGACGCAGAATCCCTCAGCTACGGCTCAGACAGTCACTTGGGGCCTCAAAGCCGACTTCTCCGATGCCTTTACAGCAGAGGTTGCCCTGAGCGATGCCCACTACGAAATCTACAACCTCCTGCCCGGCCAGACTTATTATTTCAAGGTAGAGCTGACCGTTGACGGCACTCCCACCGAAATCATCAACTCCAGCTTCACCACCAGCGGACAGCTCCGCCAGATCTATGCCGAAGGCACAGGCAACATGCGCGACCTCGGCGGCTGGGCAACAGCCAGCGGCAAGCCCATCAAGTACGGCCTCATCTATCGCGGCGCAGAGTGGAACGGCGAGTACAACCTCACGGCAAACGGCATCGCTGCACTCCGCAGGGTTGGCATCAAGGCAGAGCTCGACCTCCGCATCGACTGGGAGGCCGCATACGCCACACAGTCACCGCTGGGCAGCGACGTCATCTACAAGCGCATCACCAACGAAGACTACTACGAGAGCGGTATGCAGAACCGCAAGGACCTCTACAAGCAGAATCTCGACTTCGTCTTCGACTGTGTGAAGAACGACAAGCCCGTCTATTTCCACTGCCACATCGGCGCTGACCGTACCGGCACACTCGGCGTCATCCTCGAAGGCTTGCTGGGCGTCGGACTGAGCGACCTGTACAAGGACTATGAGCTGACAAGCTTCTCCCACTACGACACACATCGCTACAAGGAGAACATCGACGGCATCCTGGAGTACATCAACACGCTGACCGGCGAGACACTCACCGACAAGTTCTACACCTACGTCCACGACGAGGTGGGCATCAGCGCCAAGGACATCGCTGACTTCCGTCAGAAGATGCTCGGCACCATCTATCCCACCGACGTGAAGAACATGATTGGAGAGGCCACCACATCCCTCGACCTCACGGGCTACACCTTCGAAGCAGAGGCCCTGACCGGCAACATGCCCGCTGCCTCCAACCTGCTCGTCACCGTGGCTCCCGAATCGGGCATCACAGGACAGAACATCATCAACGGCGGCGTCTGCGAAAGCCTCGTACTCACCGACGGCAAGGACTTCGGCACACCCGACGCCTTCACCGCCACACAGGCCAGCTTCACCACCAACGTCAAGGCATATAAGACTCTCGTCCTCCCCTTCGAAGCCAACGTTCCAGAAGGTTTCTCTGCAGCAAACCTGACTTCCGTATCCGACGCAAAGATTAACCTCGAACAGGTTACAGCCATCAGTCCCGACACTCCAGTCCTGATAGAAGGTGAAGGCGCACTCGAGCTGACAGCAACCAATGCAACCGTGGCAGCCACCGGAGAAGCCCCGGCCAACGGCATCCTCTGCGGCACATACAAGGCAACCACCGCTCCACTTGGTTCCTACGTCTTGCAGAAGCAGAACGACGTGATTGGCTTCTACCACGTAGAGAGCGAGATAGAAGTCGGTGCCTTCCGTGCCTGGCTGAATGCTCCGATATCGAGCGTCAAGGTATTCTACCTGAGCGATGATGCCACAGGCATTGATGCCCTGACCAACGAGACCATTGAAGCCTATGACCTGCAAGGTCGCAAGCTCAGTAGCAAACCAGCCAAAGCTGGCATCTATATTGTAAACGGGAAGAAAGTACTTTATTAAAGATTAAAAGCCATGAAACAATATATCAAGCCTCAAGCAGAAAGCCTCCAGGCAGAATGCTCAGAGATCATTGCCATCTCCATCATCAACAATGGTGTAGCCGATAACTCGGAAGAAGTCCTGACAAAGGAAAACAACGACTGGAACAACTGGAATATCTGGGAAGACAACGAGTGAACCCAGAGACAACCACACGCTCTTACGCCCCTCCCCAAAAGGTCCTGCACGCAGGCCCCACGGGAGGGGCTTTTTATTGGCCGCGTACTATTCCCCCATCGCAAATAGCCATCAAAGCCGAACGCCGCGCCATCAAAGGCTGAACATCAGGCAAACAAAGCCCGATTACCGCGCCAGCAAAGCCCGAACATCAGGCAAACAAAACCTCTACATCGTTCCATCAAAGTCCTAACTCCGTGCTTGAAAATAATTTGTTAACATGCCTGTGTGAAGTTTATGCTGTGAGGCATAGAAATTCTCTCTGTACCACGCTGAAAATCCCTCTTTGTCACGCTGAATTTATTCATGTTGCTCATTGAGACATTCCCTTAGTGCCTTTTGATGTTAATTATCGTTAAAATATATAGCGCAACGCATGTGCGTAAGCTAAAAAAAGGTATTTTTACACAAGCAAATGCGCTTGGAAACATTTAGACCTCACTCCTTTAACACTAAATACAATGAAACAGAATCTTTACCTATTCATCCTTGCAGCCCTATTGGGACTGGGAGGAACGCAGACTTTGGCGCAAAGCCTGACCACTACAGAGATTGATGGTACTGAGTTCTACAACATCGGCAATGCTGACGACCTGGCGACGTTTGCCACTATCGTGAAGGATGGTGAGTTGGGCGCCAATGCTGTGCTGACAGCCGACATTGCGCTCTCCTCTGCCTGGGGAACCCCCATCGGCACACCCGGCGGTGCCTATTCCGGCATCTTCGACGGAAAGGGACACAAGATTACGGGCTTCGAAGGAGAATTCTCCAGCGACGGCGGTGGTCTCTTTGGCCATACCAACGGGGCAACCATTATGAACTTCAGCATCGACGGCGTGCTCACAGCAACGGCCGGTACTGGTTCGGGCGTTGTGGGCTACCCGACAAGCAGCTACATAGCAAACGTGCATTCCACCCTGGACATCTTCGTGCCGGTCAACGGAGTGCACCATGTGGGCGGCGTGGTAGGTTCTGCCCGTGGCGGCAACGTCATCTCTGGCTGCACCTTCGCCGGCAACATGTCGGTGGCGGCTGGCAGTACGGACAACTTTGCCGGCGTGGTGGCTTACCTCGGTGGCGACAGCGTGGCGTTCTGCGCTAACTATGGTGACATCACTTTCTACGACGTGAACTGCACGGCTGGCGGTGTGGCAGGCTACCTGAACAATACGACCAGCTACGTGAAGAACTGCCTGAACATGGGCACCCTCATCCTTGACGAGCCGGACGCAGAGCCCAAATGGGGCGGCGCCATCGTGGGCCGTCTGAGGAACCACGATGCTTCGAGGCTGACAGGCAACTGTTGGCTGGAAGGCAGCGCAACGGGCGGCACGAAGGACAATACACTCGCCTCGGCCAAGTGCATTACCAAGGACCAACTGCCGACGGGCGAGGTCTGCTACCTGCTCAACGGCGACCAGACGGTCATCGGCTGGTATCAGACGCTTGGCACAGACAGTCAGCCGGTCCTCGATGCTACTCATGCGAGAGTCTATATGAACGGACGTCTGCACTGCAACGGCGACATCTACGAGGGTGCCACCTTCTCCAACGAAGATACAGGCATCGTACAGGACGACCACAACATCGTCGATGGCTTCTGCAACTATTGCGGCCTCTTCGACCCCGACTACATGACTCCCAATGCCGACGGC
>OMSJ01000033.1 GCA_900313705.1 uncultured Prevotellaceae bacterium | reverse complement strand
AACATGGCTCAGCAGGGACTCTTTGGCGAGATAATTCGTGCCGAGGGTGCTTACATCCATACGCTGAACGAGGCAAATATCTGGACGGGATACTGGCATAATCCTGACGGCTCAGACCCAGAGAACCTGCATTGGCGACTGAAATACAACAAGGAGAACAGAGGCGACGTCTATGCCACCCACGGACTCGGCCCCATCGCTCAGGCTCTGAACATCCATCGGGGCGACCGCATCAAGACGCTCATCGCCATGGACACCGACCCCTTCTGCGGACGCGAGGGGTATAAGGAAGTGACTGGCAAGGAGTGCGACTCTTTCCGCAACGGCGACCACACCACTACCCTCATGCGAACCGAAAAGGGTAAGGTCATGGAGATTCAGCACAATGTGATGAGCCCTCAGCCCTATAACCGCATGTACAAACTGACGGGCATGACTGGATTCTGCACGAAATATCCCGATCCGAAGATTTATATCAGCAAGAAGAGCGCCAGCAGCATGGGACTTGCGGAAATGGCTGGCAAGATTTCAGGGCACAATTTCCTGCCAAAGGAGGAATACGAAGCGCTGATGAAGCAATACTACCATCCTATCCTGAAGAAGTTCGGCGATTTGGGTCGTGAGTTCGGTCATGGCGGAATGGACTATACGATGGATGCCCGCCTCGTCTATTGCCTGCAGAACGGCTTGCCTCTTGACATTGATGTCTATGACTTGGCTGAATGGTGCGCCTTGGCCGAGCTTGGTGCCTTGAGCATGGACAACGGCTGCGCTGCCGTCGCCTTCCCCGACTTCACTCGTGGAGGATGGAACGAGCAGCAAGGTTTCCGTCATGCCTACGCCTCTCCCGAAGACGAGGCTGCTGCTGAGAAGGTTGCTCGCGAGAGTACTGCAAGGCAGAAGGAGTTAGCGGCGAAGAAGAAACTCTGGGAGAAATACGACAAACAGCAGTCCAAGAAATAAATCGACATTCTGACGCTACACAGCAAAGAAAGACAATACCACCTCGATTGGGTTCGAGGATGCGATATGGAGGGCTGCGGACAAACTGCGTGGCAACCTGAATGCTTCGGAATACGAAGGCGCGGTGCTACCGCTGACTGAGTGGTTCCCCTTCGATGCGCAGCCTCCTTTGGCTTTCGACCATGATGCATCATGAAGGATGCATTAGCTTTATATACTCGCCCTTCTCTTTAGCTGCTGAGAGCCTTTCCTTGCTTGTTTCGCGTTCTCCCTTTATAGCTTACCCCAACACGACATCAAGGACCATCATCAGGACGAAACCTACCGCAAAGCCAATGGTGCTGAGGTTGGAGTGCTGGCCGCGAGAGGATTCAGGGATAAGTTCTTCAACGACAACATAGAACATGGCTCCGGCAGCAAAGGCCAACATGTATGGCAGGACGGGCATTAACAAGGAGGCCAGCAACATGACGGCAAACGCGCCAACTGGCTCTACGGCTCCGCTCAACGACCCGATAACGAATGACTTCCACTTGGAATTGCCCGCGGTTCTCATTGGCATGGATATGATGGCTCCCTCGGGGACGTTCTGGATGGCTATGCCAAGTGATACAGCTATTGCACTAGCCAGGGTGATATTCGAAGTACTGCTTCCTGCACCTGCAAATACCACACCTACTGCCATGCCTTCTGGCAGATTGTGAATCGTAACAGCCAAGGCAAGCATAGCGGTCCGGGAGAGTCGAGAACGAACGCCCTCTGGCTTGTCTGCTCCTATATGCAGGTGTGGCGTAAGCTCGTCAATCAGCAACAGGAAGCCCATTCCTAAAAGGAATCCGAGAGCTGCAGGCAATACGGACCATGAGCCTTGGGCTGCCTCCATCTCCATGGCCGGAATCAGGAGTGACCAGACCGATGCTGCGACCATAACGCCTGAAGCAAAACCCAACAAGGTTTTCTGTAGTCGGATTGACATCTCGCCTCGCATGAAAAACACGAAGGCTGAACCGAGCATCGTGCCCAGAAACGGAATGAGAAGGCCTGCTAACTGTATCATCTTATCACAAGTTTATTCTAAGATTTAGTCTTGATTACTCGCTAAACTCCATCAAAGCACAAACGTCTGTTCCGGTTGAGAGGGCCACGACGATACCGGCATCCGTATTGTAGATGGTGGGAGTCAGCATGTCGCCCAACTTGGCTGCCACGCGATATTCCACGCGAAGACCTCGAACCACAAACCCTTCGGGCAGCAGTTCCATAGCCATGCGGATGTAGTTGGCGTTGTTCAGATGGCGGTTGTAGTCGATGTCGGCACGCAATACTTTGATGGGCTCCAGCACCTCACCTTCCATCTTGGGCAGGATGATACGGCGGTCCTTGTAGTTCATTTCCAGTTGCGGCTCCAGCTTCATCGAGGCGATGGTGGCATCATCCACCCGTTTCAGCTTGCCGGCAGTCTTATCCACGAAGGCTCCCATGCTCCAAGTCTTGTAGCAGGGATTGCCCTGAGCGTCGTAGATGAACGTATTGCGGAAGCCAAACATCGGCTTCATGCCATATACCGTACTCGTTACCGTCAGCTCTTCTTTGTATTCGGGAACACGGACGACCTCCACTTGTCGGGTTGCCAACAGCTGGGCCATGTTCTGCTCTTCGAAATACTGCTTGACGCCTGGCTCTGAGTCTATCCACATCTCCGAGCAGTCCTGCATCATCTGGAGGGCCGAATAGAGCTTCAGTCGTCCTTCGCTGTCGCAGGTGCTTGTCGTTACTTTATATTGTAGGCTATACATATTTTGATAGAATGTTGATTTATATGGTCTGTTAAACAGGGAAAGGGGGTCAGCGGATTCAATGTATATTAGAATAAAAAAAAGATTCCTAATCTCACGACCAAGAATCTTCAACCTTAAAAATCTAATACCATGAAAAACACTTTTGCTTCGCGGTGCGGACGAGGCTCGAACTCGCGACCCCTAGCGTGACAGGCTAGTATTCTAACCAAACTGAACTACCGCACCTCTTGCTCAATTGCGTTTGCAAAGGTAAGACTTTCTTTTTACATACACAAATTTTCGAGCATTATTTTTCGGTTCTGTATCGATTTTGTGTGTTTACGATGCTGTTATCCGATGACGACACGTGTCCAGCCGTGTATGTCTGGCTCGATGCCGTACTGGATGTTGCGAAGCTTTTCATAGAGCTTGCGGCAGATGGGACCAGGTTCTCCGTTCTTGGAAATGACGAAGCTTTGCTTGGTGTCAAGGTCGTCGATTCGCTCGATGGGACTGATGACGGCTGCTGTGCCACATGCGCCTGCCTCTTCGAAGGTGGCAAGTTCTTCCTCTGGAATCTGCCTGCGTTCTACTTTCAGACCGAGATCCTCAGCAAGCTGCATCAGGCTCTTGTTGGTGATGCTGGGCAGGATGCTGGTGCTCTTCGGGGTGACATAGGTGTTGTTCTTGATGCCGAAGAAGTTGGCGGCGCCGCACTCGTCCATGTACTTCTTTTCCTTTGCATCGAGATAGAACTCGCAGCTGTAGCCGAGGTCGTGGGCCATCTTATTGGCACGGAGGCTGGCAGCATAGTTGCCGCCGACTTTGTAGATGCCTGTTCCGAGCGGAGCTGAGCGGTCGTACTCGCGGATGATGACGTAGGGATTAGTGGCAAATCCGCCTTTGAAGTATGGTCCGACGGGTGTGACGAAGATGAGGAAAAGGTATTCGCTGGCGGGATGCACGCCTACCTGAGCGCTCGTGCCGATGAGCAAGGGACGGATGTAGAGTGTGGCTCCGCTCTCGTATGGCGGGATGAAGCGCTCGTTGAGGCGCACCACTTTATCAACCATCTCGTTGAACTTCTCGGTGGAGAGTTCGGGCATCAGAATGCCTCGACAGGTGCTTTGCAGGCGGGCTGCGTTCTCATCGCTACGGAAGACGCGCACCTTGCCGTCAGGACAACGATAGGCTTTCAGTCCCTCGAAAGCTTCCTGTCCGTAGTGCAGGCAGGTTGCTGCCATGTGCATCGGTATGGTTTCTTCGCTGCTTACTTCTATCTCTCCCCAAGCGCCGTTGCGATAGTAGCAGCGTACGTTGTAGTCTGTCTTCATGTAACCGAACGAGAGGTTACTCCAATCGATTTCTTTCATAGTTTTCTTAAATTAAGTAGTTAGAAGTAGTTAGAGGAAGATATGTGGCTTCAGCCACGAAGATAGAGGACAATAGTAATTGCATCTGACCGAACTAACGTCTTCTATCTTCTTTTATCTTCATTTATCTTCTTCTATCTCCTGTTATCTTAAATGCGTTGCAAAATTACGTATTTTCCTCGACATTCAGCAAGGATTTGCAGTTTTTTTCTGCTTCGTATAGCTTTTCGTGACAATACTTCATCAACTTCTGCGCTTCGCGAAGACGTTCAGCCATCTCGTCGATGCCTATTTCACCCTGTTCCATCTGCGATGCCATCTTCTCGAGCTTCTGCATCGCCTGCTCGTAAGTCAGTTGTTCTTGCATGTATCTACTATTGAATTTATTGTTCCATGTTCTGTGTATGTGGTCAGTACATCGCCTTTTACCAAGGTGTCGATACCGCGGACGAGCTTCCCTCCGCAAGTGGTGATGGAGTAGCCTCGCTTCAGGAGAAGTCGCGGGTCGAGGCTGTCCAAGCGTTGCTTCATGAGTTGAAGGCGATGCTGCTCACGTTCAATACGTTGTCCGCTTGACGTCAAGAGACGATGATGCATGAGTTGGAGTCTGGCAGGCTCGCGTTCGAGACGCTGTGCGGCAACACTTGTCATGCGTTGAAGGAGAATCGCAAGCCTGTTCTGTCTTCCCTGGATGATGTTCGTGATGAGCAAAGGAAGGACAGCCTGCTGACGTTCGAGGCGCTGCTTCTCGCGAAGGATGCGTTCGCTTGCGGTCCGTGTGATGCGCTGATAGAGTTCGTCGAGCAAAGTGGCTTCTGCTGCCTGGTGGTCGATGATGAAGGCTGCTGCTGCCGTTGGTGTCTTGACGCGAGTATGGGCCACGTAGTCGAGCACCGTCTCGTCGCGTTCGTGACCGATGCCCGTCAGCACCGGCAGGGGATAGAGTGCGATGCAGGCTGCCAACTCATAGTTGTCGAAGTCGCTCAGGTCGCTGCTCGCTCCCCCACCCCGGATGATGACAACGAGGTCGAAGTAATGGTCTGGGGAGGCAAGAACCTCTTCGAGGGCACTGATGATGCTTGCGGACACCTGTTCGCCCTGCATGACTGCAGGGAAAAGCTTTACGTCGAAGTGGAAGCCGTAGTCGTTCTGCTCAAGCTGATTGCAGAAGTCGCCGTAACCTGCTGCCGTAGCGCTGCTTATGACTGCGATTCGCCTGAGCAGCCGTGGCAAAGGCAAGCTCTGGTTGTCGTGGAGGATGCCGTCCTTCTCGAGCTGCATGAGAATCTCGCGTCGGCGCTTTGCGAGGTCGCCCAAGGTGAAAGTCGAATCGATGTCGAGGACGTTGAGCGAGAATCCGTATTGCTCATGGAAGTTGACCTTGACCAACAGCTTCACCTGCAATCCCTTCCGAAGCATCTCGCCACACTCCTTCTGGAAGCGAAGCCGCAAGATGTTGTAGTTCCTTGCCCAGCAAGTGATGCGCGCTCTTGCCACGATGCGGTCGCTCTCCTCGTCCTTTTGGACAAGTTCTCCGTAGAAGTGGCCTCCGAAGGCTGGTGTGCTGACGTCGCTCAATTCGCCCACAACCCAATAGGGTTCATCGAAGCTTGCCTCGATGACCTCGTGAACCAGGTTGTTCAGCTCGAAAAGTGTAAGCGTCTCGTTCTTCATTCCCTTGCATTATTTTCAGGGCACAAAGGTACAAAGAATTCAGGAAAGAAGAAAGAAGAGTGAGAAATTAATTGTCGTTTCAAGTGAAATAACATTCGCAGACAGGCGGCAGAAACGACTGAAGCGTTGCATAAGACGCTCTCTGTTCTGCTCAGGAAGCATAGGCTGCGGATTGCCCAGAATAATATATTATAATGAATTTGTCAAGATTATTCGCAAATAGGCCTCTTCTGGCAGCCTATTTTGAGTCCGAGGGCACTTTAATACCCTAAACACAAAACAAATGCTTAAATCAAATTCATATTGAAAATCAAGGCCTTATACAAGTACCCTTTCTAAGAGAAAGTCAATAATACATCAGTTTGGTACACTATTCTGTTAAACAAGGCGTATTTTTGAGACAAAAGTAACGTAAGCCGATAGCAAACGCAACGTGGACTTATGGCAATAAGTACGTGCCTAATTGGTCATAAGTACGTGGACTTATTGCCAATTAGGCACGCTTAGTTGGTCAAGTAGGTGCTTTAAGTCGGATTTCGATGTAAAGAATTCTGACTTTTACCTTACAGCCTGCTTTTTGCCGTTGCTGATATAGATGCCCTTCTTTAGCTTGATGTTACCAACCTGACGTCCGCTGAGGTCGTAAACGGCAGATGATGCATTCTCGACCTCGGGCTTCGTGCTTTCCACTTCGTGCAGTCCGTCGGGGTCTGTGGGGGTAATCGGCTCAATGGTGACACCCTCGAGCTTGAAGGCATTAATGCCGAAGCTGGACTGACCGGTGAGGTTGACGATGATGCCCAGGGAGACCTCAGTCTCTTCGGCCAGCGTGAAGCTGACGGTACCTGTGGCAAGCGGACACCAGACGATGGCTTTCTCCTCGCACTCCGCATCGCTGACCATCGTCTTGCCTTCGCAGACGACGAGACGGCTGCTCTGCATATCGTCCACATCGCCAGGCGTGATGCTGAAGCAATACTTGCCTGCTGGCAAGGTGACTGGCTGCCAGAGACGATAGTCGAGCAGCGGTGTGGCAAAGCCGCTCCATTGTGTCTCGAACTGAATGTCGCTGTGGTGACTGGTGTCGATGTGGGCTCCCGTCGTGACGTTGCCCTTCACGATGGCATTGGCGTCCTGCCACCTGGAGCGCGTGGTTCTCATGGCCAGGCGGAGGAAGCGGCTGCTGTTGCTGGGATTGACAGTACCGGATGCGGTGATGTAGGGGTTCTTGTAGTTCGTCAGATAGTCAGCCGAAATGTCGCCATGCATCAAGGCTTCCGTGTCGAGGGTGAAGACGCCGAGGGCTGAGTTCCAGGCATCGCCGTCGGGACCGAAACCGATACGCTGGGCGTTGCAGCCGTTGGAAGTGCGGTCCACCACATCGCCGCTGTTCTGATTGAAGTCGTAGTACAAGAGAAGATTGCTTGTCGCCTGTGCTTCAGCAACATCGGCAATATGCTGGTTGCAGCGTGACTTTATCTCATCCGCAGTTAGAGCGGTGCCCCAGAGCCGGACTTCATCCAACTGGCCCTTGAAGTTTTCTGTCTCTGTTCCTACAGAGATGCTTCCCAAAGCAGGCATACGAGTGGCGAGCCTGGTGGTCGGATTGCTGAAGGGCAAACCGTCGCGGTAGAACCTGACGGTACCGGAATTGTAGGTCACGGCATAGTGGTGCCACTCGTCCTTGACAATATAGCCTTCGTCAGAAAGGACAGACTTCGTGCCAAGCTTGACTGTGAGCGTGCCCTTGCTGTCAACGGAAGTGGAGAGACTGCCCTGCTCGGAAACGAGGCACACGCTACCCTGATACTGTTGCGGACGCATCCACCAGTCGAGGGTGAGCGCTTTCTGCTCCTCCGTGAAGGGACAATTCAGTTTAAGACTTTCAACGCCCGTGAAGTTGAGGCAGGAGAGAGCGTCGTCGTTGCTGACGATGAGGTAGCGGTTGCGCGTCATCGTATTCTCGCCAAGAGCATTCGTCACGTGGAGGCTGACGTCATAGATGCCCGGCGCTGTGGGAACGATAAAGGGCGACTGCTCATTGACCGTCAAGGCACGGCACCTGTTGCTGAGCTCCCATTGCCACGAGACGGGACTGTAGCGACTGGCATCGACAAGCTGCACGCCTTCGCCCAGCATGATGGCTGTCTGCGAGACATCAAAGCGGGCAGCAGGTGCTGACTCGCGTACCGTCACTTCCTTCGTAAGGCTGCTGGAGCCGTACTGATTGGTGGCTGTAAGGGTAACGCTGAAGGTTCCCGTCGTGGGATAGAGTGCCGTAGCATTAGTTCCCTTCACTTGTTCCATCTCTGCCCCTGGCATGTCCCACACGTAGGTACATCCGCTGGCTTCGGTATGGTTGATGAAGCTGAAGCGGTCGCCTGCCGGCAGGCTGTCGTCGAGCACGTCGAAGGCTGCAACGGGGGCTTCGCCATCGGCAACGGAAATCTCCTTCTCGGCTGTAAGCGTAGAGTCATCGGTATAGGTTACGGTACAACTAACTGTGTATGTTCCTGCCTGTTGGAGATTGAGGATGGAGGTTTGGGCATTGACAGTCATCGGCTGGCCGTTGACCTTCCACTCCCAATTCTTGGCGCTGAGCAGCGTCTGAGCCTTCAGCTTGAAGGGAACACCGGCCAAGTGGGTGGTCTCTTCCTCCACGATGGTGAGCGTAGGCGTCGGTACGGTCCCGGAGAATGGGCCCTCGGCCTCTTCGACCTGCCACGTGCCAATGGTCTGGAAGTAAGCGTGCTTGCCGCTTACACACTCGCGCAACATCGTCGTGCCATCCACTTCGATGGTCTCCATTGGCAGATAGACCAAAAGGTCTGGGTACAGCGCAGGAGCAGAAATGGGGACACGCATATTGTTTCTTATCTCAGTCTGCGTACGGGCCGTCCGCCAAACGCGTATCTCATCCAGACCGCCTATCCACCATTGGTTGATGTCGGCTGTGCGACCGAACTGGAGGTCGCCGAAGGCTACGAGGCCCGAGTAGGTCTTGGAAGTGATAGTCCCTTTCTTGATGCCGTTGACGTAGAGCGTCAGTACGCTGCCGTTGATGACGACGGCTATATGGTTCCATTTCTTGAGAGTGGAAAAGACTCCTGAAACGTTCAGGCGGTCTGAGCCACCACTATCCCACCCCACGGACAGCGTTCCGCTGCTGCTGTTGTGCAACAGGAACTTGCCCCAGCCTGGACCTACCTGATGGGTGTAGTTGGTATTCTGGTCGTTGCGCATCCAGAACTCTATGGTGACCTGTCCCAGCATCTCGGAGATGGCTCCGGGAATGGTAATGCCACTCTGGTCCATATCGACATAATGGTTGGCTCCCGGCTCCGGTATCTCAAGCACGACGGCATTGGAGGGAGCTGACTCCTGGCCGTATTGCCCTGCCTGATAGACTGCCCTGACGGTAAATGCGTCGGTAGCACCTGCGGCAGGAGTAAAGAAGGTCTTTTCAGGAGAAAGCTGGGCAACAAGGTTCTTGCCCTCATAGACATGGTAGCCGATAAGCGAAAGGCTGGAAGCCTGAGGAGCAGACCAAACCAACACGCCATCTTCAAGGCCGAGGTTCATGGGAGGATAGAGCTGTTCGCCAGGCACGACAACGCTGATAATCGTCTCGCGACCGCGATTCTTTATCTCCACATCTTTCTCCTCGAAAGGTATCTCTACGCCTTCGTTCTCTATCTCATAGTTGATGATGGAGGCTTTGTAGATGTGGCCGCTGCCAATGGCATCGGACGAGGTCTTGACGATAAAGAAGTACTTCAGCGGCTTGGTGCGGTCAACGGAGAAGGTGAGGTCCGTGAGGTCGTAACCAAACTCCATCGGCTCGTCGTGTATGCCATCGACCCACCGGCCAAGCATAGGCACCTCGGGAGCTGGACTGGCACCAAGCGTATTGCCGGCATAGCGGAAATGTTCGAAGGGTATGGTCTTTTCGGGCTTGACTGCATTGATGTTCTCTGCTACACCAGCCGAAAGCAACAGCTCGCTGCGATGGTCGTAGTCCATCAGGAGCTTGATGGTGCGCAAGGGACGATAGTCCTGCCGGATGACATAAGCGCCGGGCGTCCATGTCCACGTGTCGTTATCGACTGCATAGCTGTACTTATAGGGACAATAGATGAAGCCTTTGTTCTCCCATCCGTCGCCCCAAGAGTTGGCAATAATCCAGGCGCCAACCTCATCCTCTTCTGTCTCACCCACGATGCCGTCGCCGTCGAGGTCGAACTCAATGCGGTCGTCGTAGCCACAGACAGTGAGGGCATGATTGAAGGTATCGCCCCACTTCTTCACATACTTCATGCCGACAACCCCAGCAGCTTTGTTGGCAGCGGAACTGGGAATGGCAGCCCATGTGCCATAGGCAGCAACGCCGATGCCTGCCACACCGCCGCCATGCATGGTCTCGTCGCCGCTGTGGTTGTAGAGCCACTCTTTAAGCTCCTGCCGGCCTTCGGGGGTGTTGGTAGGAGCAAGGTTGAAGTCATAGGCCGAGCGATTCCACATGGCACTGTACCATTTGTCGTAGCCCTGCATCCAACCATAGTCGGGGTCGTCATGTGTCTGAGCCCCAAAGAGTCGGCTATAGGTGCGTCCGCCGTAAGTAGGCACGTTGGGGATGCCTATTGCCTTGGCCATGCCCTCAGTGGTGCTGGTCTGATAAGCCATCAGCCACGTGAAGTGCGAGGGATACTGGTTCTCTGGCAAAGACGCATCTGCATCGCGATAGCTGTTTATCTCGTGCGTGAACTGATAACCCACACCGGCAGCAGAGCCGCAGGAACCGCCATCTTGATTGAAGATGGGCGGGAAGTATTTGTCCTGTCCATTATATACAAAAGGCGGCAACTGCGCCTTGACTTTGCGGGCCTTACGGCGGGCAACATAATCAGCAGGCTTGGCTTTGGGTGTCACATCGTACTTGAGGTTGGGAAAGACGCTGCGGTCAATCTTCACTACCTTTCCGTCGGGCAACGTGTAATTCTCTATCTGCGCCACACTTTGCAAGGCTGGCACAAGACTTGCTATCAGAAGCAGACTCTTAAGGCTTTTCATGTCAGAACTATCTGGTTGGTCCTTTATATATATATTATAATGTAAAAGAGGGAGCCTTCGGTTTCGCACCGAAGAACTCCCTCTTTTGATAGGTTGATTATTTACTTAACAACAACTTTCACACCATTGAGGATGTACATACCCTTGCCCATAGACTTCAGGCTGTTGAGGGTAGCACCGGTGCGGAGCAGCTTGCCGTCCATGCTGTAAACAGCACCAGGCTGGCTGATCTTCTCGATGGCAGTAGGAATGTTCTTTACGCCATCAGCAGCGTCGGTACCTGCCTGTCCGAGGCAAATGCTGAAGTCGTACTCGCCATTAGGATCAACCTGCGGGCAATTGTCGAGGTCAAGGATTGCGCTGCAAGGAGTAACGGCAAGGCTCTGATCCTCGGTAGGACATGCTGCATGGTTCCCGTCGAAGTAAATCAGACAAGGATCGAGAGGCGTGGTAACCAGCGTACCGATGAGGCCATTGGTCATTGCACCCTTAACTACGATCTCTGCGTCACCAGGGATAGAGAACTTGATGGGTTCTACGTAGTCGTCCTCAGCATCATAGTCCAACGTGTCGCCATAGATGAAGAGAGCGGGCTGGCCTGCTTCGATGGTCTCGAGGGCTTTCAGAGCCAAGAAGATTGCGCCATCTTCCTCTTCGGTATATTGACCGACAGCGGCGTAGGCAACTGCTTCTTCAGGAGCTTCAACGGGAGTAATGCTTACGCTGTTACACCAGTCGATGATGCGACCCGGCTTAACGTCCTTGTAGTAGGTGAACTCTGCAGGAGCTTCATACTCTTCTTCTACCTCGCAGATAACAAGACCGGAGTTAGAGCCAGGAGTATTTGCATTCCATGTGCACAGTCTGCGGTTGGACTCTCCGGCATGGAGATATGTGCAGTTCGTGCCATCGATGTTCTGACCATGCAGGAAGCTTCTCTGATAGCCGGGAGCGCTGTAGGTGAAGAAGGTAGGAATGGTCTTCAGGTAGATGTCGTTGCTATTGCCACCCTTAGCATTGATGAAGAGGCCAGTAGCCTTGTTCTGGATAGCGTATGTAGAAGGAGCCTTGTCTGCGCCATTGGGCAGAACAGCCTTACCTTCCTGAGCATTGAACTCGTCCTTGAATGCATTGTAACCCTGTGCAGCAGCAGCGAGGTCCTCAGCAGTAGCATCGACCAGGATAACCTTATTGGCTGTAACGAAGGCCTGTTCGAGAGCCTTACCATTTGCATCCAGCTCCTTGTCGAGAGTTACAGGATAAATCTGGAACTCAGCAGCGTGGAAGTATGTCCACAGAGTGTTGTACTCGTCTGCGCTTGTAATCTTTGCGAAGGGATCGAACTCCATGTTACCACCGGCATCTGTTCCATATCTGTAGGTCATAGTGAAGCGCAGGTAGCTGTATGTGCCGTCAAGGTCAACGGGCTGGCTGGTAACAGACTCGTTCTGGTTGGTGAAAGGAGTCTCTATGTAACCGACGTTAGTCCAAGTCTCGGCATCGTTGCTACCCTGGATGTACATGCGGACGATGTGACCGTTGGTTGCATTCTGACGACGTGTGACGTCAATCTGGATAAGACCGGAAACAGGTTCGTTGAGGGCTACCTGGATATAACCGGGCTCAAGGAATTCCTTATGATAGTCACTATGCCAGTAGGTATTGATGTTGCCGTCAATCAGGTTTTCGATATGCAGACCTTCGCTCTTGTCGTTTGCATTACTTGAGAGCTGCTTAGGATCGGTTATCAGAGCTTCGCCACGAGTATAAGTGGTGCTCATGTCGAGAGCCATAGACATATTCTCCTTCACCTCAGAGAAGAGAGATGTATAGTCTGCTGCGTCTGCTTCACGTTCTACGAAGCGGAACTCGCTAGCATCCTCGTAGTCAATCTCGTCTTCGCCCATGAAGAACATGCGGTTGCTCTCACGGATATCTTCGGCGTCAAGAGTTTCGATGTGGTTAACCGTAACGGTAACTTCTTCACCCTGTTCGTTGAGGTCAGTTGTTTCTTCGCTTACCTCCTTACCAATTGTAACGAAGGTGCCAAACAGTGTACCCTGCTCCTCGATAAGACTGGTCTTGTCGCCACCGTCCTTGCTGAAGCCGTATTCGTCATACATCTCCTCTGTCGGGTACATGATACGATACCACTTGTCGGTCTCGATGACATTGGCCTGCTCCATGACGCTCTTCTTCATGGCCTTGAGCATCACGGCATACTTGTGGTTCTGGGCTGCATTATACTTGCCAGCCTTGTCGTAAGCCTCGACTTCGGCATAGAGGTCATCATAGTCTTTTGCTACCTGAGTGTCCTTCCACTGACCGGGATTTGTACCCTCGACGACAGCCTCTGTTACCTTAGCATAAGCAGCCAGGGCAGCACGGAGCTCTGCCGGATCGACAAGGCCAGAGGAGAGGAAGGTCTTGTAAGCTTCGAGCAATGCCTGATACATATCGGGAGTGATGTCTTCGTCAGGTGTAGCTGCGTTTGCTTCATAAATGCTCTCCAGCTCTTCGGCAACCTCGCCAAGCAAAGCAAACTGAGAGTTGGGGTTGTCACGTACCGTGGATATCTGAAGTTCTGCAGCATGCCAGAAGGTACGGTAAGAAGGATCACAGTCAGTACCTATGACACGTACATAGGGATATGCAGTCTCAACGTAGAAAGGAACTGTGCTTTCTGCACCGGCAGCGAAGTTGGGGATATCAATGATTGCAATTTCCTCCCAATCTTCGTCAGGATTCTTCAAGTTGTCTGAACCCACAATGCGGAATTGCTTTGGACGGTCGTTTGCTGCACCTGCTCTCTCTTGGAGATAGAATTCGCAGTCGCCAATCATGTATTCCATGCCGGAAAGCTCGATGTAGTGCTGTCCTTCGGGGCTGTTTTGCCATGCGCTATGCCAATAAGTAGATGGGTCGCCATCAATGAGGACACCTGCAGAGAGGTCGCCACCATCTCGACCATTACCAGCCTGATCATTATGGCTGTATGGAGAGGACATCTGATCGGCAGAGGTAATCAACTTTGTCTTGATGACGTCCTTGGCAAGTGTCAGAGTCTCGAGGACTTTAGCACGCAGCTCGTTGTTCATTACGACCAGGACGTCGTGGTTCTTGTATGCTTCGAAGTTAGCAATGATTTCCTCAGCTTCTTCGGCAGGAACGAACTCGAGGAACCATTCGCTGGCGTTAAAGTCAGACCTGGTGTTATCATAGTCCCAAGTTCTTCTCCAGAAGCCCATTTCCTGTTCCTTACCTGTGTCAACGCCATAGTTGCCCCAAGGAGAGCTATCATCTCTTACTGAACTGTGTCCATTCTGATGGAAATACCTTTCACCAGCTCTTGGATCTTGAGTGAATCGTATGCAGAAGATGTCCTTGTCGTCGCCGATGCCATCGGGTTCTACGTACTGAGGTCCGTCGTAAGCATAGTCAAACATCACATAACCTGCCTGGCTCACATCGGGGGTCGTCACAAGCTTTCCTTCCTTAATGGAAGAAGCCAAGCTGATATAAGTGCCCATGCCGGCATTCTGCAACAGGATGCTGTCGCCGCTTTCGCTCTTGGTGAACTTCCACAGGAAGTTAGCTCTTTCCTTCTGGAGTGTGCTGAACACAATCTTGTTCTCGTGGTCCTTATCAAAGGAAGCTGCAATAGCCTTATCTACGAAACCACTCTCGTCAAAGGTTGACTTATAGCGGTTGTGAGCGTAGATGCGATAGTAGCCGTCCTCTACTGTATATGGAACCTCGCTGTCGAGTATCACCTGATACATAGAGTCAGCATCTGCCCTATATTGATTAGCCTGTTCAAGGGTAATGGCATCGGGACTGCTGAAGTAGTCGCTTTTGGGATCCAACATCTTGTCCAGGGTATCATTGACATATTGAAGGAGAGTCCAGAACTTGGTCCATGTATCCACATCCGAACGCTGTCCGAAGCCTGTACCGATATTCATCGTCTCACCATCTCCATAGTCCCAAACCTGTTCTTCGTATGTCGTAAAGATATTCTGAAGAACGGTAATTATCTTATCCTTATCTTCAGGTGCCTCCAAAGACCAGATGTACTGCGGCGTATAATCGTAGCTTGCCACATCGCCTATAGCAGTCCAGAATGAGCTGCCTACATGATTCCAGCTACTTTCAGCATAGGAGCAGTTGCACGCACGAATGGCATACAGACCGTCTTTCAGGAAGAAGACCTGCGTTTCCCATGTTGCATCTCCGCGCGTACTGGTATTGATGTGGTCATCAGTAATTACGTCGTCAGTATAGCTACTGTTGACAGGATTGCTGAAATAGGAACCGCCAGAATAAAGCTGGAAGCCATAAGTCTTATAGGAGCCTCCAGTCTTCTTATTAAAGGTGAACATGGAAGCTTCCTCTCTTGACGCTATCAGATAGCCTCCGTTAGTCATATAATACTTGAGGCCTTCTACATCTGTCGTAATGTAGTAGGTGCCGCCATCCGTAATGGACGCAAGCGCTGCCTCGTACTCTTCATCGGTCTGTGCATAGGCACTTCCCGAGAACATCATTGTTGCCAATGGGAACAACAACGACATTAGCAGTAGGTAATGTTTTCTCATTGTTTTAAGGTTTTAGAAGTTAAAAATAGTTTAGTTGTTTGTTTCTGCTTTCAGATTAGTGTTTTATGTGGTATTTGAAGGTTTCAACGCCTTATGACATGCAAATATAATCTTTTTATAGGAACAAACCTTCACGGAAATAACAAAATTTATCTCCAGTTAGCATTTTTTAACAAGACAAAGAGAAAAGGAGGATGAATTATAGCGTATTTGTTCAAATAATTGGGAGATTTTGCTTGCCTTAAAGTAAAAAATGCTATCTTTGCCATACCTAAGAACTAAAACCAACACTCTATACATTATTATATATTATAAGGTTTCCGGTTTTATAGCATGGAGGAGAACAGGAGGTGGAGCACTACGGACTGGAAATAAAGACTTACTACATGATATATATACGGAACAAATCAAGGATTTAAGTATTGCTTACAGATGAGGACAGCAGTAAGAAAAGGGAAACACAAAGCGGCTGAAGGAGAAAGATAACAGGTTATGGAGTTTGATTGTTCATGTACTTGCAATTGCATGTTCATGTATATGCAATTGCAAGTACATGAACAATCAAACAACGGAACTTGCCTCGTTTGTTCTTCAGACGTTTCTCCTGCTGCAAAAACCCACCTTGGATGAGGCGTCAGCATACTGAGCAGCAGGAGCATGACTTAACACAAAACATAAGACTATCGAAACCTAAACTATATTATTATGAAGAGACACTTCCTTCTATTCCTACTGACCATCGTAGGACTCTGTGCAGCAGCACAGAATGTGAGCATCAGCAAGGCACGCTTCCAGAAAGGTGATGACCTGAGTTGGGCTAAGCCCGAAACCAACGATGCCGCCTGGAGCGAAATCGACATGACAAAGAACTGGGACGACCAGGGCTACGCCATCAACAACGCATACGCCTGGTATCGCGTGCACCTCAACATTCCCAGCTCTCTGCTCAAAGGTGCAGACCAACAGAAGATTGTCGTCTTCGAACTGCCCAAAGCCGATGACGCCGACGAGTGCTACCTCAATGGCAAGCTCATTGGCAAGACTGGCGGTATGCCTGGCGACAAAGGCGGTTATCGTTCTGCATGGAGCTTACCGCGCCACTACCCCGTCGATGTCAAGAACGGAGGCATTCGCTGGGATGCAGACAACGTCATAGCCATACGCGTCTATAACGGAGGCGAACCCGGCGGACTGTTCAACAACCCGCTTTCCGTCCGTGTCCCCAACGCATCTGAAGGACTCTCCATGCACTTCACCGACGTCAACGAAGGGCAGTCACATTGCGACATCGAACTGAGCAATGCCTATCCTCTGACAGCCAGCGGCACGCTTGCCGTCAGCATCATCAACCGCGAAACGGGAGCTAAGATAGGAGGCCTGACGAAAAAGTTATCGCCCAAGCAAGGCAAGCCCGCTCGCGTAAGCATTCCCTACGACAAGCAGAAGATTTGTCTCCTTACGGCCACCTTCACCGACGCAAAGACTGGCAAAGCAATCAGCAGGAAGCTCCCGCTGAAGTACATCCTTACGCCGGCAGCTCCACTTACCCCGCGTTTCAACGCCGCCCCCTTGTTCGGCGTACGTCCAGGCTCACCTGTCATCTACCGCTTCCCAGTATCGGGCGAGCGACCCATGAAGTTCACCTGCACCGACCTGCCTGCCGGACTCAAGCTCACAGAGGCTGAGGGTGTGCTCAGCGGAAAGATAGAGAAGCCGGGCGACTACACCTTCACCGTCGTAGCAGAGAATGCGAAAGGCAAGGCTTCGCAGAAGTTCACATTGAAGGTGGGCGACCGCATGATTGCCCTGACACCGCCCATGGGCTGGAACTCCTGGAACTGCTGGGCGCTGAGCGTGTCGCAGGAGAAGGTCATGTCCTCAGCTCAGGCACTCATAGATAAGGGACTGGCCGACTACGGCTACTGCTACATGAACATCGACGACGGATGGGAAGCAGAGAAGCGCAACCCCGACGGCACCATTGCCGTCAACGAAAAGTTCCCCTCAATGAAAGCCCTCGGCGACTGGCTCCACGAGCGTGGACTGAAGTTCGGCATCTACTCATCGCCCGGCGACTACACCTGCGGCGGTTATCTCGGTTCCATCGACCACGAGCTGCAGGATGCCGAAAGCTACAACAGTTGGGGCGTTGACTACTTGAAGTACGACTGGTGCGGATACGGACGTGCCCATGCCAAGGAACGCGACAAAGGCGTTGCTTCATATGTCCGTCCCTACCTGCTGATGCAGAAGTTCCTGCGCGAGCAGCCACGCGACATCTTCTACAGCCTCTGCCAGTACGGTATGGCAGACGTATGGGAATGGGGACGCTTTGTGGATGCCAACAGTTGGCGTACCACAGGCGACATCACCGACACATGGGGCTCGATGTACGACATCGGATTCAAGCGTCAGGCTGGCCTTGCTCCCTACGCCGCACCCGGACATTGGAACGACTCCAACCTGCGCGACAGCCGCCTCACACCCGACGAACAATACACCCACATCACGCTCTGGACGCTGCTTGCCTCCAATATGCTCATCGGTTGCGACATCGCTCAGATGGACGACTTCACCATTGGCCTCCTCTGCAACCATGAGGTCAATGCTGTCAATCAGGACATCCTTGGCAAACAGGCCGACCGTGTTTCCAAAGATGGTGACATCGAAGTCTGGGCTCGTCCGCTCTCCGACGGCAGCCAAGCCATCGGCATTTTCAACGTCGGCAACGAAGACCTGCAGTTCGACATCAAGAAGCTTGCTCCCAACGCAGCATCGGCTGGAACCATACGCGACCTGTGGCGACAGAAGAACCTCACCGCAGACGAGCTGAACTGCACCATCCCATCACACGGTTGCAAATACCTGAAGGTAAAATAAAAGCTTAGTATTGAAGAATAGCAAATAAAAAATCGAATCCGTGAAAAGAATAATAACTATCATGCTTGCATTGGCAGCTATGCTTCCGATGCAAGCCACCACATGGCAGGCCAAGACTGACACCATCTGGCCGGCACGCCACTATCGCGAAATCCATGGACTGCCATCAGGCAGCCAGCGCTCTAACACATACATCAACTGGAACTATGCCGAGGGCACCACACTCGTCTATGGAATCCATTTCCCCACAGGACATGTCCGCGCCGATGCCGTCTTCAAAGCCAAGAGCAGCAAGAAGCCGACATTCGGCGTACGCATCGTACACCCGGCGACAGGAACCGTCGTGCTCGACACGAAAGCAACAAGCACAAAGGTCACGACTGCCGAGCAGACGATGGAAATCATGCCTGATACAGAGATGCCTTACGACGGCTGGTACCGCTTCGAACTAACCTGCCCAAATGGCTCGAGCACTCTCGACCGCCTCAATCTCCTTCTCTTCCAACGTAGCTCTGCACTCAACATTACCGACTCCGAGATATTCATGGCACCAAGCGTACACCTTTGGTGGAGTACGAAGGTTCCTGGAGCTCCTTCTGGGCAGAGCTACAACTGGACCTACCTTGAGGTAATGTATCCCAGCGAATACCGTCAGCCTGCCACATATCAGATGGCTATCGGCACAGATGGCATGTATTCCGGCATACAGATGCCCACGCGAAGCGACGGCAGCTACGGTCATACGGTTCTCTTCTCAATATGGGACAACGGTGATGTAGATAAGGACAAGAACCTGCCCGACATCATGCGGGCCGCAGCAGTCGATTTAGGTCCGGAAGCCTATGCCACACGCTTTGGCGGCGAGGGAACAGGCTCCAGCATCCGATACAACCGCGATGACTTCTGGGAGTTCGACCATTGGGTACAGTTCCTGTATAACGTACGCCCTGACATCATTAGCGTGACCAACGAGGACGGTACAGTTTCAGAGTATGAGAGCACCCTGCAGACCGTATGGTTCAAGCAGGCTGAAGATGCAGACTGGCGCTATATGGGTACGCTCCGCATGGCAGGAGCCAACCGCCTCACCAGCGGCATCTACAGCTTCCTGGAGAACTTCGGCGAGTCAGGCGGTCATCTGATGCGCCGCTGCTACTTCCGCAATGGAGCCATGCGCTCTGCCTCCACAGGCAAGTGGTACGCCCTGAACCATGCCGGATACGGACATACTCAAGGCAAGAACCAGCGCAATTCCCGCTACGACTACGGACACGGACTCACAGAGCTCTTCGACAAGACCTTCTATCTGGAGACTGGCGGCTATATGGGTACACGCGACAGCGCCAACACTTGCGAACCTCCCGTCATGGGAGAAATGCCCTGGGTAGATACCATCAACATCGCCCGTCTGGCTCATCGCGTAGATGAAGGTGTTCGCAACTATCAGGCAAAAACCATGAATTCGCGTATCGAGATGACCCGTACCGTCTCAGACCCTGCCACATGGAAGCTCATCGATTTCACAGATGAAGAGACCGTTGGCGAGGGCGATAACGGACGCGCAGCCATGATGCTCGACGGCAACAAGAGCACATACTACCATAACAAGTGGAAAAACGGTTCTGTAGGCTATCCTCATACGTTCACCTTCGAGGCTCCCGAACCTGTGACCGTCAGCTCGATAGGGTTTTATCAAAGCCGAGAAAGCACTTATCGTGCCAAGCAGATGATGCTCTATGTATCTGACAACGGCACCAGCTGGAAAGTGGCAGCATCGCGCCTCGACATTGAGGACTCTGACTACCCCACTGTCTTTCTGCCGCAACCCGTCACAGCCAAGTTCTTCCGCCTTCGCTTCACGGCAGGCTATGGGGCGAACCTACTAATCAATGAGCTATACTTCAAGGACGAGTACCGGCTCGAAAGCCTGCTTACCCTCGCGCAGGAGATGTTCAACGAGTCCGACCATTGGGGCGGCTATGCACCATCTGACATGGAGTCGCTTGCAGCCGTTTATGCTGACGGAACATGTACCGACATTGATGCTCTGCGCGAAGCAATTGAGCAGATTGGAGAAACAGCACAGCCCCTCACCTACGGCATCGTTGCAAAGGCAGAGTGCTTTACACCGCTGTCTGTCTATCAGATTCACAACTTGGCGGGTGTCGGAGACCTCATCGCCACTACGGAAGATGTGTTATCTATTGTTGGCTCCAACGCAACGACAGCTCTCGAGGCATACCGCCAGCCTTGCCAGGTATCAAACCCCTATTGCAACTGGATGATTCTGCGCTCCGAGAAATACAACGACTATTATCTCTACAACTTGGGAGCAAAGAAGTTCCTCTGCATCGATGACGCTACCCTTTCGCTCTCCAGTACGCCAATGCCGATTAGCATCAGCTTCAGCAACGGCGGTTTCCTGTTCAGCATTCAGAGTAAGTATCTCAACATCAAAGCCGATGCCGATACGCCTGCTGTCCTGCTTGCCTCGAAAGGGACAAATGCCATCTTCCAGCTACGCACCAACCAGTATCTGAGGCCTGACGAAGATGCTGTCTTCAAGCTCACCACAAGTGCGGAGCAAATTGTCCACGAGAATACCCCTGAGTATCTCTTCCAACAGGGCCTGCAGACCTATGCGAAAGCTTTTGTAGCCCATGCGAACCTGAACTCGAAGCTCATCCGCAGCACCTCGGTCCTCTCCTCCAATGCCAACACGACGCAACAAGGAGAGCACAACCTGGCTAAGCTCATTGACGGCAAGACCAGCACATACTATGAGACGTGGTACAGCGGTATCAGCTGGCCTGATGAGATGTCATACATCCAGGCGCGTACACCAAGCAGCATCAACGCTTTTGCCTTTAGCTTCACGCCTTCGCAGAACCCCGACTACGGCCTGCCGGACACACCGATGGACATCATCGTATATGCTTCGCCCAACACGCGCAACTTCCTGCCTGTCACGCGTCTTTCGGAGAACATGCCGACCTCGGTCAGCGAGAGCTACACCTCGCCCATCGTCTTCACCGATGGTGAATCACGCTTCTTGCGCTTCCAGGTCATGCAGACCATCGGCAACCGTGCTGACAGCCATATCTTTGCAATGAGTGAGTTCCAATTGCACGATGCTGTAATTGACGAAGCTGAGTCGCCCTATTACCTGCAACCTGACGTCAAGGTTGCCTTTGATGCTTTGCAGGCAGAGCTTCAGACGATGCGTATGCGCATAGGAGCAGGCACCGCCTCGGCCAATGACTGCGAAACTTTGCGTCAGGCTATTGAGGCAGCGGAGCAAGCCTTGGAGAATGCGACGGGCATCAAGGCTGTCAGGGATTCGGGATTCAGTATCCTCAATGAGAAAGCAGACATCTTCGACCTGCAAGGTCGCAGAATCATCAATGGCAGATGGCTCTTGAACAATGGCCAATTGCCGAAAGGCGTTTACATCGTTAACGGAAAGAAGGTGCTCTTCTGAAGGTAGTTACTTCACGAGGACTTTCCTTCCATCGATGATGTAGATGCCACGCTTCATTTGCGAATTGGATATACGTTGGCCGGCGAGATTATAGATTTCGCCGGTCATCTTATTATGACCAGCCACCATCTCTATGCCATCGGGGTCGGGTGCTTCCGTCACGCGGAAGGTGGAGCCGTTGTCTGTCAGGCTTCGAGCGCTGTCCCAGTAGCGGAGGGGACCCTTCGTGCTGCCGAATTGATTGAGGCACGTGCTGGCTGTTCCAGGCACGCGGAGCACAAAGCCGTCGTTGTTAGGCAGGATGTCCCACTCGTAGTTGCCTGAGCGCATCACGGCATCCTGTCCGACGAGCGTCAGCACTTCATCCAGTCCGGTGGAGCGGTTATAGACCTTCACCTTGTAGGGATTGCCGCTGAAGGCCCACTGGAAATTCAGGAGCGCCAGGGTATCGACGCTATGCACTTCTACTGGATAATAAGGTTCTGTCTCCGTCTTGCCGACCATGTAGTCTGAGCGGATGGTCATGTTGTACCACTTGGCGTCGTCCATCGAAGTCGTGAAGTCAAAGGGACCTGCCCATACTGCTTCGTAGGCTACAGTTGTTGGTTCTGTGACCATATACGGCTGTGTGCCGACGGGTTCCAGCATGACAAAGGCGTTGCTCCAGTCGGATGGCGGTTCAGGCATTTGTGCACCATAGGGCAGTTGCTTGGTATTGGTGGCAATGACTTCTCCATCGTACAGGAGGTTCATCGTTACAGCCATCAAATCGCTTTGGGCGATGCTTATGGCCTCCGAGGGGTCGAAGTCGCCCGCTTCTGTTATCTTCCAGCGGTCGCCCGGGTCAGGAGTGCTATAGTTATTGATGACGATGGTATTGCCATTGTTGTTGAACCACTGGATGTTGCCATTCTCGGTGAGTGTACTTATCATGTAGAGGTACTGGCCATCGGGATGTGTGGTGTCGAAGTAGATGGGAGAGCCGAGCTGCTTCACCCACTCGCCGTTGAGGACCGTTCCTGTCCTGAGGTAGCTCTTGAGGTAGGGGCTGTAGAGGTAGTTGTTACCTTCGATGTTGATGATGGCAAACTGCTTCTCGTAGTCATAGACCGTCCACCATGCACTCTGTCCTGCCTCCAGGCCTTTGTAGTCGTAGCTGAGAATCAGGTCGCCTCTGGCACAGGTGATGGTGTAGAGCTTGTTGTTGGCAAACTCGATTGGCTCTGCTGGCTCCGGCTTGTCGGGACGCTTGTTGTCGAGTATGTCCTGATAGATTCTGCCCGCACGTTTCTCGAGCCACTTGCCGGCATCGATGGCTTGCTGCGCATAGTTTGTGGCGTCGCCCCAGGTGTCGCGGTTGCGCTCGAAGGAGTTTTGGGCGAAGTCGTAGTAGTCCTGGCAGTACTCTATGAGTTCCTGCAGGTCTTCGTCCATGAACTTCTTCCAGAGCTGCTTGTAGAGGTCGCACATGGGTTCGTAGTTCCATCGGAGGTCCTGGATGAACTGCTTGACCTCAAAGTTAGGCATGTCTATCCAGAAGTTGCTGGTCGCGTTGGCTTTGAAGTAGGAGCGGTTCTGCTCGTAGCCGAAGCCCCAGTCGAGGTCCCATACCGGACCGAAGACGTACTTGCTGGTGTCGCTGGCGAAGCTTTCGCGGTAGCAGAAGGTGCTCTTGGGGTGATAGAGTTCGAAGTTGCAGATAAGCTCATTAACCATGAGGAAGCGCACCAGTTGCTCGACATCGACGTAGCGCGAGATGTCCTGCCCCTTGTTGAGTGTCTGCATGAAGCTGTTGAAGTCGTCCTGTATCATCTGCAGCGTCAGGGTGGTTGTGCCTTCGGCAAACTCTGGTTCCTTGATGTTGATGGGTAGGTTGTAAGGCATCGAGCGGAACTTCTGTCCCGTCGGCTCGTCGTAGTAGGAGTCCAGCTCCAGCATGGCGGCTGCCGTCTCATCGACAAGATCGACGCTATTGTTAGCGAACCCTACCTTCTCTGTCAGGTTATAGCTGCCGCGATAGATTCCGTTGATGTAGAGGTCAACGGGAACGATGTGGTTGGCGGCACTGGCCTTCATCAGGTTTGCAGCCTTCATGCCCACGGCATTCGACATCAGCGAGCCAGTCTGGTAGTTGGAGAGCAGCACCCAGTTCTTTCCTTTTGTCATACCCAAAGGCTTCACCTTTTCGGCGAACTTCATGCGATAGGGCTTCTTGGGCCATCCCCAACTGCTGTTGCCTCTGCCCTTGATTTGCATGGCTGTCTCTTCCATCGAGGGGAAGATGCCGTGCCCGTCTATGGTGATGGTGGCGTCCTTGAAGTAGTCCTTGCTGGTGATGTTCTGCCCGTCGGCGGTGTTGATGTAGATGGCAGGCACCTCAGCTCTGTCTGTCAGCCAATCGACGTGAACGCGGACGTAGCGTCCGTAGGGCAGCATGAAGTATTTGTTGTCTTCTTCTGGCGTCAGTATTCTGCAGCCTTTCCTGGCTATCAGATAATAGATGTCCTTGTCGAAGCGCAGACGGCTCTCCTTGCTTGTCTGCAGCACGCCGTCCACATATACCTCGGCGTTCTCGTCGGTCACTTTGAACGAAGGAGTGAGGCGCTTGCCGATGGCAGCAACCGTTACGAAGACGGTGTCGCCTACCACTTCGCCATTGGCCGTAGTGAAGAGTTGGTCGTTGTAGCTGTTATTGAACTTAAATGACTCAAAGCACGGGGTATCAGTCGGTTTGTTCTCGCTCACGGAGTCCACCTCAGCGAGGTCGTAGGTATAGTGCCGACCGAAGGTAGTCTCCACATCCAGTCTTCCGTCGGCTTCCGTATGGCTGGCGACGAGTGTCAGCGGAAAGGCATCGATACGTCCATCGGAGAGATAGACATGCAGGGCATCGGGGAAGCTATAGCTTGCTATAGAATCGGGGTTGGTACCTGGGTCTGGCCCAGGGTCTGGAGTGTCGCTCTTCTTGTGGAAAACATAGCGTTCGTTCGCAGCAGTACCATTGCTGCCTCTGTAGGTTCCCAGCATGTTCGTGCCGCTGCGACGGTTCCAATAGTAATCGGTATCCAAGGCACTCTGCACGCTGAACGCGCCGTCGCTGCCGGCGATAATGTTCCAGTACTCCGATTGGTCGCCAAGCGACTCGGAAGCCAAATTCATATACTTGTAGTACTGGTCTTCTCTGTCATAGGTAAAGACCAGGAGCTGGCCTGTTGCCTCGTTGCGGATGGTGTAGCCCGAGCTGGTGTTTGTCAGCACCCAGTAGGCATCGGCGGTCTTCTCGCTCCCATCGGTAACGAAGTAGATGTAGGCATCGACATTGTGGTACTGTCCCAGGCCGAGATAGCCTTCCAACGCAGGATTCGTGATGTAATAGACGCCATCTGCTATGGGAGCATCTGCGTAGAGCGGTGTCGGACAAAAGACCAGGCACGAAAGGACACACAACAAGATGGAGTATAGACGTTTTTTCATGGTTGTCATTAGTTTATCGCGGCAAAATTACTATTATTTATACACATCTGCAAACTAAACGAAGAATTAATTCCTGAAAATGTGGCTGGGGGAGGTTAAGTACTTGAATTCGCGTTAACATATAATTGACATGTAAGGGACATTTCTTACCATAATTTATATTAATGATAACCCGCAAAAATACATTATGGGAAAAGGTACGTGTACTTGTCGCCATAAGTACGTGTACTTATCTCCATAAGTCCGTGTACTTATCCTCATAAGTCCGTGTACTTATCTGACCATCTCCTAGAGAGGGGAGCAAGGGGTACAGGATAATCCGCCAGTACAAGGGTACAGGGTACTTCCCCAAACAAGATATAGGTATCAAGTGAAAAATGAAAAGTGAAAAGTGAATAATATGTCGCGCATTAAAGCGCGCAAGGATGCTAATGGGCCTGAGGAAAGTGAAAAATAATGTCCCTTCTTTTTGCTCTTTACATATTAATTTGTACTTTTGCAGAAGAAAACTGCATCTTCCAGCCATGAGAAATGCCATAACATGCTTCCTGGTGCTCTTGCTCTCGCAAGCTTTGGCTCAGGAAACAGCAGACACGACACTCATAATCAACGAAGTACAGGTTGCCAACCTCGACCAGTTCCTCGACAACGCCAACTGCTACGGCTCTTGGATAGAGCTCTACAACCCCACCCCTGAAGACATCTCCCTCAAGGACTTCTACCTCACCGACGGCATGAACGAGCACCGCCTGCTCAGCACTCATGGCTCCGTTCCGGCAAAAGGGTTCAAGACGCTCTGGTTCGGCCACTACATGACGGAAGGCAACTACGGCAGCAAGGCCAGGCAACAGATTCCCTTCAAACTGGAACCCGAAGGAGGCACCATTACCCTCCTGAACTCCTACAAGTCGCCGGTCTCGTCTGTTAGCTATCCGCCGGCCATTCCGCGTTGCTCATGGGCACGCACCAAGGACGGCAAGGACACTTGGGGCACCACAGCAGAGCCCACGCCAGAGGCAACAAACGCCACCAGCTCCTTTGCCACATACAGGCTGGAGGCACCACGGGTGGATACCGACAGCCGCGTCTTCACAGAACCATTCGCCGTCCACGTCAGAATCCCGACGGGATGCACCTTGCGCTACACCACAGACGGCAGCGCACCGTCGCCCAGCAACGGCGAGACAAGTCAGAACGGGCGATTCTACATCTATTCGACCACCGTACTGCGTCTCTGCCTTTTCAGGAAAGGATACCTGCCAAGTCCGGTCGTGACGCGCAGCTACATCTACAGCAACCATCCCTACTACCTGCCTGTCCTGTCCGTCTGTTCGGAGCCCAAGAACTTCTTCGACACCAAAGTCGGCATCTTCGTTAAGGGTACCAACGGCATGAGCGGCAACGGGCAGAACAGCGCCTGCAACTGGAACATGGACTGGGAACGCCCCGTCAACATCGAGTACCTGGTGCCCGAACCAGCACCCGATAATGGTCAATCCTCAATGGTCAATCCTCAATGGTCAATGGCACTAAACCATGAGGCAGACATCGAAATCTGTGGAGGCTGGACAAGGGCCTATGGAGGTGGCGTCGTGGACGGAAGGTACTGGGAGGCACGCAGTTCCTTCCGCATCAAGACAGACAAACGCTACGAGGGAGTAAGCGCCCTGGACTACCCCGTCTTCCCACTTAAACCCCACAACAAATACCGCTGCTGGCAGGTGCGCAACGGCGGCAACGACACCAAGGCACGCATCAAAGACCCCGCCATACAGCAGATAGTGTTGAGGAGCGGATTCTACATCGACTGCCAAGACTACCAACCGGCTCACGTCTTCCTCAACGGCGAATACTACGGTATGCTCAACATTCGCGAGAGCAACAACAAGCACTTCGCGTACAGCAACTACGGCATCGCATTCGACGACATGGACCAGTTCGACCTCAGCAACGCCATGTACAACCAGAAGGTGGGCGACAACCAAGCATGGCAACAACTCCAGAAGCTGGTCAGGCAACTGGCACAAAGCAGGTCGCCTGAGGTTTACAGCCAGGTATGCAACCTGCTCGACATCGACGAGTTCATCAACTACATGGCCCTGGAATGCTACATGGGACCATCCGACTGGATAACGAACAACAACAACGTTAAAGGCTTCCGCAGCCGCTCTGACGGCAAGTTCCACTTCGTCCTCTTCGACACCGACTCGGCATTCGCCTTCGACGACATGCTCACCGCTGTGCTCAACTCCACCGTCTCCACAAACGTCGATGACCTCCTGCGCTACCTTATGAAGTACGAACCCTTCCGGCAGCAGTTCCTGGACGCCTTCTGCATCGTCGATGGCAGCGTCTTCGAACCAACGCGATGCTCAGACATCATCACAGAGATCTACCAGAACATCAACCCTGCACTTGCCTTCGAAGACAGCAAATCCTCACTCAGCCTCATAGACCGCATACGCTCAGCCTACAACGGCACACGCATCAGCAAACTGCGCAACTACTACAACATCAGCTACAGCCTCTACGCCACACTCTCCACCAACACGCCAGAGGCACGCATCGCTCTGAACGGACAAGAGATACCGACTGGCCACTTCGCTGGCCATCTATTCTCCTACAAAGGGATGCCCATTATGCTTACAGCAAAAGCGCCTGCCGGATACACCTTCAGCGGATGGCAACTGGAAGATGGCGGTATCATCGCAGAAGCCGACTCTCTGGACCTTCACGAAGCCTTCACCTCAGGCAGCATAATCGACCTGCGAGCCTTGTTCACCCCCATCACGGACGAACAGCAACGATGGGAAACAGGAGCCACGCCAATCCGCATCAACGAACTGAGCGCCGTCGGCGACATACACATCAACGACTACGGCAAGAAAGCCGACTGGATAGAACTCTACAACACCACAGACCGCGACATCAGCCTGGAAGGACTCTACCTCAGCGACGACCCGAACAAGCCGGAGAAGTACCAAATCACAGCAGACGCAAATTCTTCACTCTTCACTCTTCACTCTTCACTCCTCACCGTTCCAGCCCACGGCACACGCATCGTCTGGTGCGACGGCAAGGAAGCTGTCAGCCAGCTCCATGCACCCTTCAAGCTCGAGAATGCCGACGGAGCATACGTCAGCATACAGGCAGCAGACGGCTCCTGGACCGACAGCCTCACATATCAGGAGCAAAGCAAATGGCAAACCTACGGACGCTATCCCGACGGAGGAAACATGACAGCCGTCCTCAACCAGCCAACCATCGACAAGAGCAACAAGATAGGAATGGCAGACTACCTCGCACTCCTGGACGACAGCAGCAACCCAGACGCCATCAAGCCCACCATTGCCACCAACAAGCGCATCCGCACCGTACAGTACTTCAACCTCGCCGGACAACAAATACCGAACCCACAACCCTCAATGGGCATCATCATCCGCAAGGTAATCTACGAAGACGACAGCTTCACCGTCACAAAGACAATAAAAACACACTAAGTTATAATTCAAAATTAATAAATTCAAAATTCAAAATGAGGCTGCGCCGCAGACGACAAGAACCACAGATTAAGCGGATTAAACTGATTAAAAATTTACAACAGATTACACAGATTACAATAATTCATACATGAATTACATTTCTGCTATTTCCTTCATTTGACTTTCCCCTACGGGCCGTCGACCTCAGTTCTGCGGGACATAAAACAACAACGAATTAAAACGAATTACACGAAGGGATTTAGGTAACCTTGATTTTTCACTTTTCACTCTTCACTTTTCACTTGCGAAGCACTCTTCACTCTTCACTTCGCCGAAGGCGACTATAACCACAGATTGAACGGATTAAACCGATTAATATTTTTCAACAGATTACACAGATTATAATAATTCATCAATGAATTATATTTCTGCTATTTCCTTCATTTCTGCGGGACATAAGACAACAACGAATTACACGAATTATATCATAATTCAAAATTAATAAATTCAAAATTCAAAATGAGGCTGCGCCGCAGACGACTTTAACAACGAATTAAGACGAATTACACGAATAGAACTGATTACAAGCAGATGAAGGAAACTTTGATTTTTCACTTTTCACTTTTAACTTTTCACTTGCGAAGCATTTTTCACTTTTAACTTTTAACTTTTCACTTGCGAAGCATTTTTCACTTTTCACTCTTCACTTTTCACTTGCGAAGCACATTATTCGCTTATAACCATTATTTTTTTAGGCTTTTTGCTTGCAATTAATAAATTAATTGTATATTTGCACAAATTATTATTAATAATGAGCCTAAATTAAACAAAACACAAGCAAACGGATAAGCCAATAGCAAACAGACCAAAAACACTATTGACGAATATACACGCTTAATGTTCTTCGACATGATGGAAGTTGAGTGAAAAATTATAACCAAACAAACATAAACCCACAATAATAATAACCCAAATATAATTCATCAACAAAACAAAAACAATTATTAATCAACAAGACAAACAGACCAAAACAAATCAATTTTATTAGCCATTAAGCACAATTGACACAAGAGAAGCAACTGTTATCTCACACAGCACATAACAGCAAGACGGACAAAAAATAAACGAGAGGACGAGAACTCAATTATAGTAGCACCAATTTCGTCAAAGGCGACAATAGTTGAAGATAAGCCATTACCACATATAGTGGAATTAGGCAAGTTCTTTATTGATATTGCAAAACTAATTTTTGGTGGTGTAATTTTGACTATACTCCTTGACTACCGAGATTATAAGATGCCACTGCTCGTTTCGGAACTTGTCACTTTGATGTTTTTTGTCTTCCTTGGCACAATGATTATTAAAAAAGCAAGTAAATAAAATTGAATATTATGGAACTCGTTTACATCTACATCGGCATGAGTGTATTCGCCCTCATAGGAATTATTGCCCTGGCCGTTGACTCTCACGGAACAGGCAGACATAAGACAACAAACATAAATAAATAATACTAACCAAAAACAATTATTAATCAACAAGACAAACAAACAAACAAACAAATCACAAACAAACTTTATTTATTAACTAAAACAAATAAACATTATGAGAAAACTTCTATTCTTATTTCTCGCCCTGCTGACATCAGTGGGGACGTGGGCTACGGACGTGACTGTAATTAGGAGTTCTGAAGCACCTACTGCTTACGGTTCGTTGTCAGGGACAACCTTTACTACGAATGATGCTTCGGGTATGGCTGGCGTTACAATTGATGGTATAATAGGTACTACAGCGACGGACTTTCCTTATGGTGCATGTCTTGCCTTGACTTCTACTGCATCTGGCACCATTACAATGACTGCACCAAGCGGCTATATAATAACAGGATATAGTTTGACAGCCCGTAGTAATACATATTCGGTATCTTATACATTGACACCATCTGCTGGTGGTAGTGCGGTGGTAACATCTACGGGTGGTGTAACCCTCACGGCTAGTGGTCTTGATGCCCAGACAGCATCTTTCACATATAGTGCTGCAAGTGCGAATAGCTTCTACATTCCATCAATGAGCATCACTTTGCTTTCAACTTCAGCTCAAACAGTGAACGTAACCTATGAACTTTGGGAGGGCGAATCGAAAATTGAAACAGTTACAAAAGTACAGGAAGCCAACAGTGCATTGAATGTTCCAACTTCTTGGACAAGTAGCCCGTTATACAGCTATGTTGTCGAGGGGGAGATTGGCAACACAGACTGCACCATCAAGGTTATGCGCACACAAATTGGTGTTATCACGACAAGTGATTTAAGCAACGACAAGTGCTATACAATCCGCACACACGATCGTGGTTGGTGGGTTGTCCCCAACGAAGCCACTGCTGTTACTTCCACCACTAATGCAGGTTTGGCGACTCTTGCTACAGATACCAAGCAGCAGTTTGCTTTTATTTATTATGATGATACAGAAAATGATGACAACGATGGTTACTACCTTTATAGTGTCAGTGCAAAGAAATTCGTATCCAAGTCAGGTCAATATACCACTTTGACTGAAGAACCTGGTGATAAAGTTACATTGCTTGCTAGCTCTGGTGATAGCAATTATCCTACAGTTATTGCTTTCAATGGTTCTAACCAAGCAGGTATTTCCAATGGCTACAATCCTGCAGTCATTACGTTCTGGAATGACCTCGCTGACGGCGGTAATCGCGTGGCAATTTGTGAAGCTGCTGATTTCGATGCAACAGAAGCTCTTGAAACAATTGGGAACAACTTCCATCCTAACTACACTGTGACTTACATTGTAAAAGACGGTAGCGACAATGTCCTCTTCACCTCCGACCCTGTTGGAACAACAAACGGTGCCACTATCACGACTCTGCCTGCTGAGTATCAGCTGACAAACTTCTACACCTACAACACGGTAGATGTAACCATCAGCAATAGTGGCAATACCTATGTTGAGTTCGTCGCTACTCCAAAGGCAGAACCGCTTTTGAAGTACACAGCAGACGCTGCAAATCCTTATTACTACAACTTGAGCATCCGCAGCAAGTATCTCGTTTATAACAGCGAAGCTACAGGTGAGGTGACACTTCAGGACGAGAGCGAACCCTTCAACGCTGATGCTTCCTGGGCTTTCGTTGGCGAACCGTATGCAGGCTTCAAGGTTATCAATAAGACAAAGGGTACTGACTATTTCCTGACCTATACAAGTGTCGTAACAGGAGGGAATGGCGGTAGTGACGGTTCCAACAACAATATACAGTTCGTTGCTGCCGGTGATTTCAACAATCGCTATTGGATTATCGACAAGAACAATGGCGGCTTCGTCCTGCGCATGAAGGAGAACACCAATATCTATTTCCACCACCAAAACATTTCAGGTAGCAATGGTTACTTGCGTACTTGCAGCGTCAGCGAATGGAGTGCTGTTCACAATGACCAAGGTTCTACCATTGTAGCTTCTACCGATGAAGATGTACTCATTACTCTCTATGACAACATGAAAGACTACACCTTCGGTACGGCAATCGGTCAGTATAACACAACTAACCCAAGCGTTGTTACGAATGAACAGGCTACTTCTACAATTTCAAATGTAAGTGCTGCCATTGCAGCTTCTCAGACTGCTGCTTATGCTGATTGCTACGCAGCTCTGAACACTCTTGCTGCCAATATCGCCCTCGTGACTCCGACAGCTGGCTATTATCGCTTCAAGAATGTTGCAACAGGCGAATACCTTACAGCCGTAAAGGCTACAGGATATGCCAGCACAGAGAATGGCGTCTTTGCCAATGGTGATGGAACAAGTGCGGCAACTGTTGTCAAACTCGTAGAAAAGGATGGTAAGCTTTATATGCACAGCCAAAACCATAGCTTCGATTGGGTTGTTGCGGATAAGTCACAAGGTAGTGGTAATGCTTGGGTTAATGCCAATCTTTGGGACAAATATGCGAACTGGTTTGCAGGCAATGCAGCTGGCCAGATTGCTTTTGCTATTTGCTATGGTAATGGTGCTGACGGTTATGCTTCTTACTTGACAAAGGGTATCTATACAGCAAATGAGGATGGGGCTGTCATCGGTGGCACAGACTACAAGGCAGACGCTGCCCAGTGGATTGTCGAAGAAGCCACAAGCATCGACGTAACTATCAGTGATGCTCGCTATGCTACACTGTATGTTCCCTTCGCAGTTACTATTCCTAAGGATGTTGAAGCTAAGAAGGGTACAATCGAAAGCAAGAATAATGATCAGTGGCTGAGCTTGACAGACATTGAAGGTACGATTCCAGCCGGTACGCCTGTAGTTCTTGCACTAAAGGAAGGAGCAAAAGCAGGCACCTACACCTTTGACATCGCTGATGATGTTGACGTTGTCACAGATAATGACTTGAAAGGAACATACCTGCCGAAGGCTGTTGAGGGTGCAAGCACTTATGTTCTTGCTAACCCTGAAGAGGGAGTCGGCTTCTATCTGGCTAAAGGCGGCACCATTGGCGCAAACAAGGCTTACCTGGAAGTTGAAGCTGCTGGTGTTAAGGGCTTCACCTTCAAGTTCGGTGACGACGCTACTTCTATCAATGAAGAATTAAGTGTGAAGAATGAATCTGCTCCTATCTACAACCTCGCTGGTCAGCGCATCAGCAAGATGCAGAAGGGAATCAACATCGTGAACGGCAAGAAGATCCTGAAATAAACAAGACCCTCTCCCCTAACCCCTCCCCCTCTATGGGGAGGGGAATTGGGAAGCGATAAGATATTATTACATAATTAAACAGAATAAGACAATTATGAAAAAGTATATTTGTCCTGCCATGCAGGTAGATGAGGCTCTGGCAGCTCAGATGCTCGCAGAGAGTCTGGCAATCAACAGCGATGTTACAGTTGACGGCAGTCAAGCCCTGACAAAGGAAGACGCCACTTGGGATATCTGGGGCGACGAATAAACCTCACACACCTACCCCTTTCCTGCGAAAGGGTACAGAAAAGCAATCCCCGAGGTGCACCACGCACCCCGGGGATTTTTGTGTGAATTATCCACTTTTTTCCTGTTTTGCTTTGTTATATTATAAATAATGTGTAACTTTGCAGGGAAAAACATAAAACTAACTTATCAATTAACCTAATTAATCTAAACCACAATGAAACAGAAATTACTAAATTCTTTCAAGCTGCGTGCCGGAATGCTCGTGGCATTGATGTGCACTGCCTTCACAGGCGCATGGGCAGATGAAGACTCCGTTGAACTGACTATCGGCGAGAGCGGCTATGCCACCGCCTACATGCCCTACCCCATCACCTTCGTCGGTGCTATCCCCCAGGTACTTCCCACACCTGTCGGCGCATGGACGTTTGACGACCCCGAGAACCCGCTAGCCGGCACTGGCACAGCTACCCTCACCCCCGCCATCCACGGCACCAACGGCACCCCCAACGTTGGCAAGGGCTGGCTTGAGACAAAGGAAAACCTCGAAGCTGCCGGCATCGAGGTGCTCGAAGGCGGCGCCCTGTATGTCCCCAAGGGCTCGAGCCTGCTGATGAACACCAACAACGGCGCTGAAGGCTTCGACAAATACACCGTGATGTTCGACATCTGCTCCGACGACATGAGCGGCTACACACCTCTCTGGCAAAACAGCATGGCCGACGACAAGGACGGCAGCCTCTTCATCAAGAACGGCCAGATGGGCCTCGGCGGCTCCCTCGGCTACAACGGCAACTTCAGTGTCGGCAACTGGTACCGTGTCGTTCTGGTCATCGACACGCCCAACAAGGCTGCCCTCTACGTCGATGGCAAGCGCATTAGTGCTTGCGAACACAATGATTCCTACAACAAGCACTGGAAGCTGCAAGGCCCCGGCGCTGTCTTCTTTGCCGACGAAGACGGTGAGGAGAAGGCCATCAAGGTGACTGGCCTTCGCTTCTGGGATGTTCCCTTCGATGCCTCTCAGGTTGCCATGCTCGGCACCGTTGCTGAGGAAATAACTCCCGAACTGATTACATTGCCCGAGGCAACAGGCGCTTGGACCTTCGAGGGCGGCACACCGAACGGCACAGGCACTGCCACTATGACGGCTACAGGCGGCGTGACTGCCAACGAGGACGGCTCCATCACGATTCCCAAGGCCGACTGGGTTGAGGTGACAACCAACCTCTCGGAAGAGACTCTCGACACCTACACGATTATGATGGATGTCAAGGTGCCCGACGCAAACGTCTATACAGCCCTCCTGCAGCCCGACGTTACAAACGTCAAGGATGCCCGCCTGTTCATTCACGACGGGAAAGTCGGCGTCAATTCCGGCAACCTATTCTACAACGGCAAAATCGAAGCCGACACTTGGTATCGCCTCGTCTTCGTCGTCAATAACCTGTATGGAGAAATGTATGTTGACGGCGTTTTGGTTGGCAAGGGCACTGCACAGCATGAAGGCTGGCGCCTGGGCACTGGTTTCCTCCTCTTCGAGGATGAAGACGGTGAGGACAACGACATCTCAACATCCGAGGTCCGCTTCTGGAACAAAGCTCTGTCAACAGCAGAAGTTGCCCTGCTCGGGACCGTTGGCATGAGCACTCCCGTAATGGCTTACACCGGTAAGATTGCAGGCAACTATCTGTCGCTGAAAGAAGTGAAGGGCACCATTCCCGCAGAGACTGCCGTTGTCCTGAAAGGCACGCCCGGCACCTACCTCTACAAAGTGGGCGGCGAAGCTGCTGCTATCGAAGTCAACGACCTGAAGGGCACTCTCGAACCTATCGAGGCTGCCGGCAAGTACGTTCTTGCAAAGCCCGAATCCGAGGAAGTTGGCTTCTATCCCGCTACAGAAGGCACGATTGCTGCTAACAAGGCTTATCTGGAAGTTGCTTCCGGAGTAAAGGGCTTCGTCTTCAAGTTCGGCGATGACGCAACAGGCATTGAAGAGACGACCCTCTCTAACTCTCCCTTAAAGGGCGAGAACATCTACAACCTCGCCGGTCAGCGCATCAGCAAGATGCAGAAGGGCATCAACATTGTGAACGGCAAGAAGATCCTGAAATAAACAAGACCCTCTCCTCTAACCCCTCCCCCTCTATGGGGAGGGGAATTGGGAAGCGAAAAGATATTATTACATAATTAAATAGAATAAGACAATTATGAAAAAGTATATTTGTCCTGCCATGCAGGTAGATGAGGCTCTGGCAGCTCAGATGCTCGCAGAGAGTCTAGCAATCAACAGCGAAGTTACAGTTGACGGCAGTCAAGCCCTGACAAAGGAAGACGCCGCTTGGGACATCTGGAGCGACGAATAAACCGTACAACCCTACCCCTTTCCTGCGAAAGGGAACTGAAAAGCAATCCCCGAGGTGCACCACGCACTACGGGGATTGCTTTTTCTGCACCCTACCACAGATATAACTAAACAACGAATTAAAACGAATTACACGGAATATATCATAATTCAAAATTAATAAATTCAAAATTCAAAATGAGGCTGCACCGCAGACGACTTTAACAACGAATTAAAACGAATTACACGGATTATATCATAATTCAAAATTAATAAATTCAAAATTCAAAATGAGGCTCCGCCACAGACGACTTTAACAACGAATTAAAACGAAGAGAATATTACAACCACAGATTAAACGGATTACACAGATTAATAGTCTTTTCAAATTATACTCTGACAACAAATTAAACAAATTACACGAATGGAGTTGATTACAAGGAGATGAAGGAAACTTTGATTTTTCACTCTTCACTCTTCACTCTTCACTTCGCCAAAGGCGACTGCAACAGATTACACTGATTATAATAATTCATACATGAATTATATTTCTGCTATTTCCTTCATTTCTGCGGGACATTAAACAACAACGAATTAAAACGGATTACACGAATTACACGGATTATATCATAATTCAAAATTAATAAATTCAAAACTCAAAATGAGGCTGCGCCGCAGACGACTTTAACAACGAATTAAAACGAATTACACGAATTACACGAATTACACGAATAGGACTGATCACAAGCAGATGAAGGTAACTTTGATTTTTCACTTTTCACTTTTAACTTTTCACTTGCGAAGCATTTTTCACTCTTCACTCTTCACTTTTCACTTGCGAAGCATTTCGGAAAGAGGACTTCAAAGCAATTGCAAACGAAAACTCTTTACATGAAATGTTGCAAGACTGCTGGGATATCGGCTAAACATCATGTCGTCTCTGCCAAAACTCCCAGTACTTATCGGGATAAGTACACGTACTTGTTGCCATAAGTACGTGTAGTTTTTACCAGCGCGTCACGTGAGATTCATGCTCAAATTACGCAGTATTTGATGCTGCAACACCTGATTCATGTATTCTTTTAACTTTATTACATAAGGAACGAGCTTATAACATCTTGATTTACAATGCCGATTCAATTTAAGGGCATTTCTTGTGTTCTGTGGCACTGAAGTCCACGACATCCAAAACAAGCCCTCAGAGCAGACCAAAATGTGAATTTTCCTGACAGAATGCTCATTCACCCCTAAGCACCTTAGCTATTTTTATATCTTAACACGACTTACCGTGAAGTATTAACTAATCCTTCATTAACGATAATTAAGCATTTTTAGTCGAATGTTTCGGCGTGACACGATAAACACAATGCCATTTTCATCATTTTGTAACACAACGGATTACCGAAATTCATTACCGATATTTGTTGTCTTACCGACTTTTCAAATCACTTTTTACCGTTAATTTTTGGTCTCTTACCTTAATTGCGCTTCCGTTTTATAATAATGCTGTAACTTTGCGCCCGAATTTGAGTATGAACACAAAACATAGTTAAGCACAAACAAAACAACTTAAATAAAATCAAAACATGGTAATGAACAAGAAACATTTGTTTTTATGCATGGGACTGAGCGCCTTGTCGCTCTTTACATCATGCCAGTCCGACGAGCGCGACCTCGACCTTGCTCCTGCGGCTCAGGGTGAGTCCACGACGGGAAAGATTGTGCTCAATCTCAACGCCGATGCGCGTTTCAGGGATCAGGGAACAACACGTGCCGTCAACGAGGACAGCTATCGCAACACGGCCAACTACCGCGTTCAGGTGTTCAACAACGACAATCCGGGAAACCTGATTGTAGATGACCTGTACTCGCAGTTAGACTACAACAAGCTGAATTCCCTCAACCCCGGCACCTACACCGTGAAGGCTTTCTACGGCACAGAGCAGAACTACAGTCGCAACGAGTTCTACGTTGAAGGCATCAAGGACAATGTCACTGTCAATGCAGGCGACCAGGCCAACGTCACTCTGAGCTGCCTCCCCACCTGCGGCAAGCTCAGCGTCGAGTTCGACCCCGCTATGTCAACCTACTACGACAGCTACGATGTCGCTTTCAGCCAGGCTGCTGCCTTCGGCGGTTCTGCCATCAGTTGGACTGCCAACGACACAGAACCTTGGTACGTGAAGCTGGCTGCCAATGGTGAGACACTGCGCTACACCATCAGCCTGACTGCCAAGGAGGACTACGCATACACCGATGCTCAGGGCAACAAAATTACCAACGGTACAGTAACTCAGGAGTTTGAGCTCCAGCGCAACCGTGCCTACAAGCTGAAAATCAAGCCCGACTACACAGCCACGACCGAAGGCGGCCTGAAGATTGTCATAGAGATTGACGAAAGCACGAACCAAATTGATGTACCTGTCGTCGTACCCATCGATTGGCTCAACTAAAGCGAACCACGAACACTAAGAACCTATAAACGATAATTAAAGATATGAAACTGAATAAATTATTCCTTTTTGGATTGATGGCTATCGCAGGTCTCGCTTCGTGTGTGAGCGAGGATTTCCCGCAGGGCCAGGACGCTACCAATGCCAAGGGTGAGCAGGGCGTGATGAAGCTCAGTGTAGCCATTGCAGAACCTGCTGGCACACGTGCCAACTCGGCATACACCGACGAGCAACTGGCTGCTATGCCAAAAGCCAACGACTATCCCATTGAGATATACGACAGCCAGAACAACCTCATCAAGCGCTACGAGACTGCCAGCCAGTTCCCCGCAGAGGGTATTCCCATGAACGTAGGCAACTACAACGTAGAGTCGCACACAGCAGGCATTCTGGAGAAGAAAATGACCAACCCTTATTATAAAGGTACGGAACCTATTACAATACAGACAGGCATCGTGACGGACGTTGATGTTGTCTGCAAGATGCAGAACAGTAAGATTCAGGTCAACTATTCCGAGGAGTTCCTTGAGCTGTTCGGCACATGGACCGTTACCATCGACGATGGCAGCGAGACAGCCCTGAAGTTCGACAACGAAGACGGCAACAACCCTGCCCCCGTATATTGGCTCTTCGAGGATGACGTGGAAAGCCTGACCGTACAGTTCCAGGGAACCCTGAAAAGCGACGGCTCTCCTGTCAGCGACACGAAGGTCCTCTCGAAGGACAACTTCCAGCGTCCCTATGACGACGATGACAGTCAGGCCTTCACGGGCGGCGACCAGCTCATCTTCAACTTCAATCCCTCCGAGGCTACCACAGGTGAAATGGGCATAACCCTCACCGCTACCATCACCTTCGACGAGACAGAGGAATCCGTCACTGTCTATCTGACCGACAAGAACCTGAAGGATGACGAAGGCGGTGAAGGAGGCGAAGGTGGTGACACACCTCCAGTTGGCGACGAGACTCCCTCGCTGGAATGCACCGGCGGATGGAACGTTAGCTTCAGCGCAAGCGAAGACGAAGAGAACCTGCCCCTCACCGAGGTTGTTGTCAAGACACCAAAGGGCCTGAAGAGCCTGAAGGTGACCGTGACCGGCGGCAACACAGGATTCGGCAACGCAACCGGCTTCCTGCAGAACCTGGAAATCATCGGCTCGGAAGACCTGGGCGACATCTTCGACGGCGTGGACGGAGCTGAGCTCCCCAAGACTGGCGACAAGCTCTACAAGTTCCCCGTTTATGCATTCTACAGCATGATTCAGATGTTTGGCGCTACTGATGCCGGCAAGGCACACGAGTTCTACATGGTGGCCGAAGACATGGACGGCACCGTGAAGGACGGTACGCTCAAGATAACAGTAACCCAATAACACATTTAATTGATTACGACAATGAAAAAGATATTTAATGTATTTGCGTTGCTGTTGACGGCCATTGGCATCAGTTCATGCAGTAACGACATGGAGAACATCGAAGAGACCAAAGGCTACCTCCAGCTGGAGATGGAGACCATCGCCTCCACCAACACACGTGCCGACATCATGGACGCTCCCTCCAACTACGATAGCAAGACGCTTGTGGTCCGCATCCTGGATGCCCAGAGCAACGTCGTGAAGGAAAGTACCTGGAAGGACGGCGCATTCGTGAACACCGAGTTTGCAAGTCCCATCATGCTTACACCAGGAACCTATACCGTAGAAGCTCACTCAGCCAATTGGGACGGTTCCGGCTCAGGATGGAACGCAGCCTACTATGCAGGCACTACCACCACCACCGTCACAGCCGGCCATTTGGCTAAGGCTAAGCTGAAGCTGACGCAGGACAACGTGAAGGTTGATGTCATCTGGGACCAGAGTTTCAGGGACAACTTCACCACGGCCAAGGCAACGGTTTCCATGGAGAACAACGACGAAGTCGGATCCCGCGTCTTCAACATGACAGGCTCCAGCAACGGTGCTGCCTACTTCCCCGTAGGCAACCTGGAATGGCAGCTCACCGCCACGAACAAGCGCGGCGTGCGTCACGACACGTCCAACCGACACGTCCAACACCATCACCGACGTCAAGCCACGCGACTACTTCCGCATCAAGTTCTCTGTAGCTGAAGCAGGCTCAGCAGGTTCCATCGACGTTTACCTCGATGAGACCACGCGCACGTATACTATTAATATTAATGTACCGCGCGAGAGCACTGTCAGCCTTAACGTCAACCGCGTAACTACAAGCGTTGCCGCAGCAGCCGCAGTGGGAGGCTCGTCCGCTGTGCTTTCCGGTACCGCCGATGGCAAGGACCTAGACAAGGACAAACTGTTCCTGCAGTATCGTAAGAAGGGCGTCGAACAGTGGACCGTCGTTGACAACGCCACACTCGCTGCTGCCAACGCAATCCAAAACGCTACCAACGGCGTGACTGTCAGCTACAACGTAACTGGCCTGGAGGCTGCCGTACAGTACGAGTATCAGCTGGCCCAAGACGGAGACCCCGTCGTGACGAGCAATACCGTCACCTTCACCATTGAAGGAACAGCACTCTACAATGGTGGATTCGAATTCTGGCACTACGAAGGAAAGAATGACATTGCATATCCCACAGCCTCAAGCGACATTAAGTACTGGTCATCCTCCAACCCAGGCTCCGGCAGTGTCACCAAGAGCCTTGCAAAGTTGACCGACAAGACCACCGACTACGTACACGGCGGTACTTATGCTGCCAAGTTGCAGTCAAAAGCCACGATGGGAATCCTGGCAGCTGCCAGCCTCTACACTGGTGAGTTCGGAGAACTGAACGTGAGTGCACAGACAGCGTCCCTGAAGTGGGGTGTTCCCTTCACCGATCGTCCCGCATCCCTGCACGGCTACATGATGTACAAACCGGGATCCGTTAATATCACTAACTCTGCTGCAAAGGATGGTACGCCACTGCCCAGCGAAGCTCCCGGCTCCGGAGAACCCGACCATTGCCACATCTTCTGTGCGCTGATGAATATCAACGCTCCGCTCGATGTCAGCAATGGAAACCTCCAGAAGACAACACAGAACAACTGGGTAGAGTTCGACATTCCTCTGGATTACTACCAGACAAATGTCAAGCCCAAGTACCTCATCATCGTCGCTGCAGCCAGCAAGTATGGTGACTACTTCCACGGCTCAAGCAGTTCTGTCCTCTACCTCGATGACCTCGAACTAAGGTATTAACCTTATGAATCAATAATGATATATCAATCAAGTAGATATGTGCTTGGATTGCTGCTGGCATTAGTGCCGGCAGCAATCTGTGCGCAATACAACAAGTCGTCTTACGACGCAAGCGAAGCCTACAACCAGACTTCGTACACCGACATGGTCAACGGTACGAAGCCCAAGCAGGCAAAGCGCTATAAGTTGCGCGACCAATACGAGCAGAACCTGCAGAAGCGTCACATCCAGCGCATAGACCGCAGCGAGATGAAGGCCACCTTTATCCCCAAGGGCCTGTGGATGTGCGGAGCAACCGTAAACTACCGCGAATGGGAGAATGAGAACGAAAACCTCCTGGTGCTGAAGAACCTGAACATGGATGGTCACATCCTCTCCTGCTCTCCGTATGTAGGTTACTTCGTAACGAATAACCTTGCCTTAGGCCTCCGCTACAACTACAGCCGCTACTACTTCTCTTTGGCTAATCTGGACCTCAACCTGGGCGAAGGACTCAACATCGACCTCGAGGACCTCTACTACCTCGAGCACAAGCACGAAGTAAGCTTCTTCATGCGTAACTACATGCCCCTCTTCGGAAGCAAAATCCTTGGCGCATTTGCCGAGGTGCGGGCCACTTACTCCCACGCCAACGGCAAGAACAGTTCAGGACGCAGGACAGAGAGCATCAACACACTCGACGGCACCTACGAGACGGTCAACAAGATTCAGTTGGGCGTAAGTCCAGGCCTCTGCATCTTTGTTACCAACTTTGCAGCGGTTGAGACCTCTATCGGTGTGCTTGGCGTAGATTACCGATGGAGCAGCTTCAAGAATGTCCATCCCAACTCCACCGAGTACGAGTACGGCAAGAACCACAGCGGTGGCGCTAACTTCAAATTCAACATCTTTACCGTCAACATCGGCATGACGTTCTACCTATGATGCATCTGCGTAACATCTGTTCCATCTGCTACCTGCTGGCAGTCCTTGTGGCATTCAATTCGTGTGCCATCAGGGACGACCTGCCCCTTCCCATCAAGAGGGCAGAGATTACAGCATTCAAGGTAGATGGACAATGCAACGAGCTCGACACCGATACAGCCGCAGCCGTCATCGACAAGGAACACCGCACCGTGGATGTCTTTGTCAGCGATACGGTCAACATCGCAGCACTCAGCATCAAACGCTTCGAAGTAAGCAACGAAGCAACCATCATCCCGGAGCAGAACACCTGTCTATGCCCCGCCAAATTCCCTTCCACCAGCTTCACACGCTCAGCAGCAGACGACATCAGCAGCCAGGTGGACTTCTCCAAAGGCGCAGTCACCTTTACCCTGCGCACCTATCAGGACTACAAGTGGACGGTCAATGTCAAGCAGGTCATCCTGCGTGACATCCAGATAGAAGGACAGGTGGGCGACGCCATCATCAATCCCTACGACCGGTTAGTCATCATCTATGTGGCAGCCAACAAGGACCGTAGCGCCCTAAAGGTGCTCCAGTTCTCGCTGGGCGGCAAGCATGGCACCGTCACCCCCAACCCTACACAATACGCTACCTACGACTTCTCGAAGATGCGCACCTTCCAGGTAAAGATGGCTGGCTCACACGAAACACAGGAATGGGAAGTCATCGTTTACAAGACAACTGCGGCTGAGACAGTCGAGGCAACATCCTTCGCCCGCAGCGTCTCAGCCACCATTAGCGGCAAAATCCCCTGGGGTGCTCAACCAGTCGTGGAATACCATGCTGCGGGAACCAACCAGTGGGCCACCGTAAGCGAGTCAGAGGTCAAAGTAGATAAGTCACGCTTTACCGCAGAGCTGAATGGCTTACGCCCCGCCACAACCTATACCTATCGCGTGACAGCAGGAAATGCCAAAAGTGAGGAACTCACCTTTGCAACAGTCGGCGAGCAGCAACTCGAGAATGCCGGCTTCGAGGAATGGAACATCGTCAACCCGACCAGCAATAAGGCACTCTATCAACCTTGGGGCGAAGGAAAGGCTCCCTACTGGGGAACAGGCAATCCCGGAGCTACGACTGTAGGTGCCAGTAACAGCACATACAAAGATGAAGACGGCCGTCGCTTTGCCAACCTGAGGTCGAAATTCATCGCTGTCAAGTTTGCCGCAGGCAACATCTTCACCGGCGAATACCTCGAGACCGACGGCACGAACGGTGTACTCTCCTTCGGACGGCCCTTCACCTCCTTCCCCACCAAGATGCGCTTCGACTACAAGTACAAAACATCGCCCATCACCAAGACAGGTGGCGACTGGAAAGAGCCATGGGGTAAGTATATATCAAGGGCCATGTATGAAAGCATGAAAGGCAAGCCAGATACTTGCAGCGTGTACATAGCCCTCGGCGACTGGGAACCCCAGAAATACACCTATCAGTTCGGTGCAAAGGCAGGACAGACCATTGATGTGCCTTACCTCATCCGCACCAGGCCTACAGCCTTACACCTGATGAACATGAACGACCCACACCTCATCGCATACGGCGAACTGTCAAAGGGAGAAGACGTACCCGACAGCAACCTCTCATCGTGGGTCACTGAGACCATAGATATAAACTATCGTATCACAGACCGTCAACCTAAATACATTATTGTGGTAGCCAGCAGCTCAAAGTATGGCGACTACTTCACCGGCGGCGAGGAATCGCTCCTACAAATAGACAACGTTGAACTACTATATGAGTAAACATCTGTTCTGTGCGCTATTGCTTTGCTTGACCTACTGCCTGACGGCATGTGTCAGCGAAGAGGAACCCATCGCAATGGGCGAAGGCGGACGCTTGCAGTTGTCGTTGGCTAACATCAACACGACGACGACACGCGCCACACCCACCGACCTGGGCATTCCCAGCGTTGCAGACTTCCGTCTTCGCATCGTCAATGCAACCGGACGAGCTGTTTACGACGATGTCTTCACCGAAGACGAAATCACGTTGCCCACAGGCCGCTACGATGTTGCCGTCTCCTATGGACACGATGCTTTGGTGGCTATCGACGCACCTTACTATATCGGAACGGAAAGCGTAGAAATCAGGAAGGACGTAACGACTCAGGCAGACATCACGGCTCGCGTCGGCAATGCCCTCGTGTCAGTCAACTTCGGTCGCAATGCCGAGGAACTGACACGTTTCGAACGCTATTACAGCGATTATGCCTTGCAAGTATATGTAGGGAACAATCACCTGGACATCAGCAAGGCGTATCCCTCGAACAGCATCTACGTTCAGGCAGGCAGTCATGTCACCCTGAAGTTCTGGGGCAAGCTGAAGATGGAAGATGACAGAGAGGTGTCCGACGTGCTTGAAAGCGCAGACTTCCCCTCCGTGCTGAATGCAGCAGACCATGCCCTTGTCACTCTTTCGCTGCCCGACCCCGAGAGTGCTCTGGGCGTTGACATCAGCAAGGTTGAGGTCGAGACCGTCACTATGGACGAGACGATACCGCTCTCCTGGCTACCCGTCCCCACCCTAACCCCATCGCTTCAATTCGACCGCTATGGCGAGATGGTAGGTACCTTGCTCACCAGCAACGAAGGCTACCCCGGCATGGAATGGAAAGCCATCGTCACCAATGCTGCAGGCGAAGAGGTCCGCACGATGCAGGGAACAGGCGTACTCACGTCGGGGTACATTTCCTCTACGGCCTGGCCCTATCTGCCTCAAGGCACCTATAAGGCCACATATTATATTATATCTGAAGACGGTACTGCTTCAAAGGCCAGCAGTCGTGAGTTCATCATCCCTGCCCCCACAGGGCTGGAAGTAACTGTCAGTGGCTATACCTCGTACTCGAAGTACCTGGAAGGCAAAATAGACGAAGCTAATGCTTGCGATAGGCTCACCATCTACGAGCCTGCAATATATACTAATGTAGCTTCGTCGCTGCTCAACAACAGCAACTACCGCAATCTCTACACCTTCACCTATACTTACGACGGCACCACTGCCAATGTTGCAGAAGGAAGCAATAGCTATGAGCCAGGCGACATGACCGAACAGGAAGTCCGCTCGTCTGCTCATACCCTGCGAGGCAACCTGACCTTCGACGGGACATCCGTGCAGGCAGAGAAGTCTTATATCATCACAGGCCTGCCCTATGCGCTGAACCTGGCAATCCACGAGGAATGGACAGAGTCGAGCGGCGTCGATTGGTTCGAAAACGATGTTCGCTTAGGTCACCTCAGCACTGGCAGCCAGTACATCCAGACGACTTCTGCTGTATGCATCCCGCCATCAACTTACTTCAATGCAGACTACAGCGTGAACATTCACACCCTGACCGTGGGCACATACCTCTCCATCAAGGTCGGAGATATGGAAATATACAAAAAGGAAGAGGAAGGAACTCCGTTCCGCGACACAGACCACCTGTACAGCGGCACGACTGACATCTTCCACGACGATGCAAACTATGCGACAACCATCCGTTGCTATAACGACTACGGAGCAGGACAGACCTGTTCCCATATTTACTCTCTTTCCCTGAAATACGCAGCAAGACCATGAAGCGGTTGCTATACATACTCCTGAGCCTGACATTGCTGACTGCCTGTCGGCAAGACGAACTGCCTACAGCGCAAGGCGAGGCTGTGCTGGAGCTCGACCTCCAGCGCATGGGGCGTCCCACAATGGAGGTTACCCGTGCCATTGACGACGACCTGGCCATCGACATCCTGGATGCCGACCGTGTGCTTTATCGTCATTACAATGCAGGTAGCGTGCCCAACAAGATTGTGCTTGCACCTGGCACCTTTACCATTCAGGCATACACAGCGAATCAAAACACATGGAAGACAGCCAACGAAGGACTGGGCGAGGCTTGCTACTTCCAAGAAGTCAGCGTAAGTCTGGAATATGACATGGTGAAGCGACTGCAAATGCGTGTGCCTATGACCAACTATGCTGTCGGCCTGCAGATGCCGAATCTATGGGATGCGCTCTTCCGCTCCTACACGTTCCGCCTGAAGAGCGGCGGGCGTACGGTTGTCATCAAGCAGGGAGAACGGGCGTACTTCGACGTGGCCGACGGCGGGTTCTCCTATTCCCTCTCAGCAACCAATACCGACGGACGCACCAGCAACCATTCTGCCATCAACTTCACCGACATCGCTGCCGGCAAGCTCTTTACCCTGTGCTATCACTACGACTCCGATGCCAACACGGGTGGCGTGGACATCGTGATAACAGACGACACAGAAATTAACGACAATCCCATTAATCTATAATGAGCAAGTACCTCTTCATATTCAGCTGCCTCATATTCTTAGCGTCATGCGCTGAGAAAGAGATGGATATGTCCCTCGGGCCTGTTGCACCCGCTGAAGAAGAGGAGCAGATGGGCAGCTTCGAACTGACCCTCACTGGCGACCGAAAGACGCGTGCCACCACTACGACCATCAGCAAGGAGCAAGCCGACAACTTCCTCATAACCATTTATAAGGGCAGCGACGTCTATCGCGAGACAGCCCTCCTGAAGAACATGAACACCCGCCTATCTGCAGGATATGGCTACTCCATCTTTGCTGAAAGCTGCAGCGAAAGCACAGCAGAATCCAGCGAAGACGGTTGGGGCGAGCGCCGCTACGCCGGCCTGTCGGCTCCCTTTGCAGTAAAGGCCGGACAGACGACACCTGTGTCCATCAACTGCTCTGTGGCTAATGCCGGCATCGCTTTTCTGTTCGACAAGACAGTCTCTACCTACTTCACCGGAGGGTATCAGGTCAGCATCAAAGAAGGCAGCCGCAACATCGTATTCGACCGTTACACAGGTGGGCTTACTTCCGACAACGTCATTACCCAAGAGAGTCAGGTTGCCTACTTCAATGTCGGGGAGGATGGGAGACGTACAATCACCTATAACATACATGCCGTGAGCCCGCGCAAGACACTCGACCGCGACATTGAGATAACACTCACGAAAGCCGCCATTGAACGTCTGACCGTCAGCTACGAGATGTCAACCTTCAGCTTCAACATCACCATTGACGAAGAGGAGCTGCTGATTGAAGACGACCTTTACATCACCGACGATGACATCAAGATGGACCAGGGAGACACCGACATGGGCAGCAACCACGACGGCTATTCCGAGGACAATACCAACATAGACATCAACATCTATGACTAAGAGCAATATACATATATATATTATATGGCTTTCAGCTTTCCTGATGGCAGCCTGCACCGATACGGTTCTCGACGACGAGGGACAGGACCTGGTGCCTATGACCATCGAAGCTATGCCAGAGGCTACCCGTACGTCACTGGAAGGGACCTCTGTGCTTTGGTCCGAAGGCGATGAGGTGGCTGTCTATGACTTCAAGGCCCCAAAGCATCGCTTTACCAGTCAGACGACAGACGGGCGTACTAAGTTTGTGGGAAAGGTAACAGCTAAGAGTGAACCCTTTGCCGCCATCTATCCCTATGACCTGGCTGGCGAAGCAGCAACTTCCGCAGCACTCCTTACCGCTTCGTTGCCTTCTGAGCAATATGCCGTTGCCGACGGGTTCCCTGTGGGAATGAACATCTCCGTGGCAAAGGGTGCCCGCAACATCGACGGCAGTCCATCCAGCGTCACCTTCCGCAACGTCTGTCAGTTGCTTCGCTTCTCGGTTCCTGCGTATGTTGCAGACAAAGTCACAAGCATCGTCTTCACGGCTCAGACAGCAGTAGCAGGCAAGCTCGGCATCGACTACTCAGGTGCAACGCCAATCGTCGGCATCGCCTCTACAGAGAGCAAGACCATCACCGTCCTGCCTCCGCGTCGCACCAGCACCTTTGCTGCAGGCACCTATTACATCCTGACAGCTCCCGTGCGTCTCAATGGCTTCACCATGACGATGCAGACAGTTGAGGGCAAGACCTACAGCCTGGCATCGACAACACAGTTCGGAGGAGATGCAGGGCGCATCTATTCGCTTGGCAACATCGACCTCGTGAACACCCCAACTGTTACAGACTGTCACCACATCTACAGCACCGACAACATGCTGCAAGGGACCACGCTTACCGTATCCGGTGCTCCCATTGAGGGTAAGCCCTGGACTGTAAACATCAAGAACAGTGCAGGCACCGTGGTACGCACGCTCGCCATAACGGGCGACAGCCAGACTTCGGACGAGACCGATGCCGCCTGGCCATACATTCCCGCAGGCTCTTACACGGTAGAGTGCAAGTACACCACCAGCAACAACCGCGAGATTACGAAGACGCTCCCTGCCCTCGTTGTGCCTACCCCGACTATTACCCTTACGGCAAACTGCTACACAGCCCACACCAAGTACGAACAGGGTGATGTGGTTGCCGCTAACCAGTGTGAACGACTGACGGTGTATAGCCCTTCCGCCAAGCTGTCCGTGGCTCCGGCTCTTATGCAGAACACCAACTACACCCGGACCTTCAAACGTACACTGAACTATAACAACCAGAGCTCGACCACGACAGAGTCAACCAACAGTCCATCATGGTCGAACTACACAGGCGTGGCCGTCAGCGGCAGTCTCTACACTTTCTCCGTTACAGCCAACTTTGCCGGCACACAGGTGACGGCCAGCAAGCAAGTGCGCATCACTGGCCTGCCTGCCAACTTCCAGCCGCCGACGCAGGATACAGGGTGGAGTAATGATGAAGGTACCACAAACTTCAACAGCGACCATGTGCGCTTGGGTAATTACTCATGGTCTCAGCCTCATCGCATCAAGAACGATTCATGGTTCAACATTCCTAGCGGAACACGCATTGCACTCGACTACGACATCGTGCTCCACCGTGCAGCTGTCGACGTTGATGCTAATGTAAAAATAGGTAATCAGGAGATTGTAAAGGTTACAGACAGTAAGTACAACAACGATGTACACAATACAGGCATCAAGCAGGTCACGTTGTCTAACAATGGCACATCCGTAACCTGCGAGGGCAGTTATGGCTCAGGTGCCACGTGCACAAAGGTTTACAAACTTAACTTCAGCTACGGAACAAATTAATGAAACATAACCTTCTCCATATTCTACCCCTCTGCTGACGGGTTGTGTGACTGAGATGGACGACCTGCGGCCCAACAGCTCGCGTGGCTCGTTCACCTTAGGGCTGTCCACCGACAGCCTGGCCGTAGAGGTGGAGACACGTGCCAGCCGCGACCTGACCGAAGCGGAGCAGACGATGTTTGCCGTCAGCCTCGTGCAGAACGGCGAACCCGTATGGAGTAACATACCCTTTGCAAACATCACAGAGACCGATTGCACACAGCCTACCGGAGGCGGATATGTGGTAAGTGCCGAGAACTGCACAGCTTCAGAAGCCGAGTCAGCTAACGACGGATGGGGACAACGCCGCTACTGGGGACAATCGGCAACCTTCAGCATCAGGAAGGATGAGAACACCGCAGTCAGCGTCGATTGCCACATGGTCAATGCCGGGCTCTGCGTACAGTTCGACGAGTCCTTCACATCGTACTTCACCCTTGGCTACTCCGTCACTACCGACGACCGCCGGGCCTTGCGATTCGACGACAACTCAGGACAAATCGCCTACTACAACATCAACGAAGGAACAACCCACAACCTGCACCTGCTCATCAACGCATCTGCCGGATGGGACGGCACGCTGCACATAGAACGCAACATCGACCTGCAACCGGGACGCATCTACCGCCTCCACATCCGTAAAGGCATGTCTGAGACAGGCAACGTGGACGTCATCATCACCACAGAGAACTTCATTGAGGGAAAATCAGAAGAAGTCATCGTAGAATACGACCTTCGACAAGCTCCCCGAAAACGGGATACATAATGCCACACGAGGCGTTTGACTCCACCTTAGGTAGAAGTACGAATGCTAACTATCATACAAAAAAATAATATGATTATCCGCAAAAATACCATATGGAAAGAAGTACGTGTACTTGTCGACATAAGTACGTGTACTTGTCGCCATAAGTACGTGTACTTATCCCCATAAGTGCGTGTACTTATCCGACCGCTTCCCGGAGAGGGGAGCAAGGGGTGCTTTTGCGGATTATAATTAAAAACAAACAATATAATAAGTAATAACCAAACAATTAAATTATGAAAAAGACTTTTATGTTTGCAATGGCCACAATGGCTTTGCTCAGCGTTTCATCATGCATGAACGAGAACGACGTGGACTTGACTCCCAATCAGGTAAAGAGTGAAACAGAAGGTACGGGCTTCATCCGCATCAATGCAACGACCGACGATGCCGTGACTCGTGCTACTATTTCTGGACCAGGCAATTCCTACACCACATGGTATGCTACCGTTCAGGACAAGGACAGCAAATATAAGTGGCCGAGCGAAGGTACAGCTTTCACAGCCATCACCGACGCCCTCAACTCTGTTGCCATTCCCGCTGGCAACTGCACTGTCAAGGTTCGTAACTTCCTTGACCTGACCACAGCACTCGACCAGACACCTCTCTCCGGCAGCAGCGACAACACCAAATACGGTGCTCCCTATTGGGAAGGCGAAAAGACACAAGAAGTCATAGCCGGTGCCGTAGCTACACCAATTACCGTGGCCTGCGGAACACCTCAGAACGCCAAGCTGACAGTTGCTCAGTCTGACTTCATCGGTGCGAACATGGCATCCAACGTGACAATACATCTTACTGATGCCACATATTCCCGCGCCATCAACTTCACATACAGCGGCAGTGCCTTCAACAACGGCGGCGTAGCATACTTCGCAGCTACCGAAGTTGTTCGATTCTACATCACATATAACTATGGCAACAGCTCCGACCTCCGCTATCCCGCAGCAGGCGCAAACCCCGACTACGGCACAATCACGATGGGAGGCCGCGGCACGTCGAATCTCCTGACCATCAAGTCTAACGGCAACGGCACAATCAGCCTCAACATCGAGACAACCGACTTCACCGCAGCAACAGCACAGACTACCACACTCATCACCTTCGATGCCCTCGACGGCAGCATCGTAAATAATAACTAATCTCACGCACCATAATGAAGCACAATAGTCTATCCCTCGCCTTTGCAATGACAGCGTTGCTCATCGTAGCAGTAAGCTGTCAGCAAGAAGACATTCAGCTCCACGAGGAGCAGAATGTCAAGGGACGCATTGTGCTCGCGCTCTCCGGCATCGAAGTCTATACCTCCGATGCTCCGACACGCGCCACTCTCAACGACTATACCGGATTCGTCTTCACCCTCAACGGCACGACCGTTGGCGGGTGGACGGTCCGCGATAGCGACATCACGTTCACCAATAATGCTGCTATCATCGAGGCAGGCAATTACAGTCTGTCAGCCAACAACGATGCAGCATCGCTGGTGGACAACGGCTGTGCCAACTACAGAGGCACCACCGCACAGAATTTCAACCTCGCCATCGGCGGCAGCACGCTGGTGAGCATTAGCATGGGGGCACCCAAGAATGCTCGACTGACATTGGAGCAGGATGACAACTTCTCCACGAAATACAACAACGTACGGGTGACACTGACGGCAGGAGGCCGTTCCGTTGACCTGGGCAACGCGACAGACTGCGAAACGGAAGCCTTCTTCCCCGCAGGCACCGTCAACTACACCATCACAGCAGAAGCCCGAAGCGGTAGCCACGTCACGGACATCACCTCCGCCGATGGCAACCTCACCCTCACGGCAGGGAAACATCACGTCATCTCCCTCACGGCCAACCCCGTGACAGGCGAAATCATACCTCTCATCGAAGGCACCCACACCAGGGAATTCGACTAAAACCTCTGGCCTCTGAAGGCCATTCAAAGCAGATAATGAAGCAAAAGCTACTATATATAATAATGTGTCTCATCTGCGCCCTCGCGTGGAGCGGAGAGGCGTGGGGACAAACATATTATGTGGCAGAAAGGGCGTCTGAAGAAGACTTATACACTGCTACGACAGGTGAAACAATAAGCTTAAATGGCCCTGGCGCAACCATCATATTTTGGGCAAAACATAGAAATTCCATAAACCCTAAGGTCGAAATACATACATCTACAGACAATGGCGCTAATTGGACAGTTGCGACTTCCATTGATGTTTCATCCTCATACACTGAATACAAGTATAATATTAGTTCTAATGTCAACGCCATTCGATTTAGGGGGAGAGGAACTGTACATAAATGGGTAAAAGACGTAAAAGTCACCCGCGCCACTACCCTTTCTGCTTCGAATGTTTCTTTTGGTGAAGTGAAATTAAACAAGACTCAGTCAGAAACAGCAGAAGTAACTTACAGCAATGGCTTCAATCCCCAAACCTTTTCCGCCACGACTACAAGCCCAGGTTTTACCGTAACGAATATCAGTGACACAAAAATCACTGCCGCAACAGGAAAGGTCACTGTAACTTTCAGCTTCACGCCCACTGAAGCCCAAAACTACAGTGGAACGGCCACATTGACACTTGGAACTACCACCACCAGTATATCACTTTCAGGAACGGGCACAATCAACAAGGCCAATCCAACCTTTACGTGGAATATGCCCTCTACGGCCTATGCCAAACGCACATATAGGGAATTCTTTTCAACAACTAACGATGAAGTGAGTCCCTCTGTAACTAGTACCAACGAAAACATAGCAAAATATGTTGGTGGCAATCTTTATTTCCCTGGAGGGACGGGAAGTGTGACCATCACCATTAGCCAAATAGAAACCACGAATTTCTTTGCTAAAAGTGAAAGCTATAACCTCACCGTGGAAGAAGCACAGAACCATGTTCCTTTTACCATAGATAATTCCACTAAATATAATCTGTTCGTAACAAGCACGAATAGTAATAACCGCAATGCGTATGATGGAGGTATTCGCCTTGGTGGTAACAGCAATGTCGTGGATGATCTTATTTCTGCTGAAAAGTATGTTATTATTGAATTTTCAGGTATCCCAGATAAACTGACTTTTACTACAAGTGTGGGGGGTATTGCTCCAACTGGTATTGGCTTTTATGTACAGGAAATAGATGAAGACGGATTTTATAGTTCCCCTAATTTGTGGGAGAGTAGTTCAAAAGATAATACTGTCAATAAACAACTGAAGCCAACCACACGTGCATTGAAGGTCGCATATACAGGTAACTACTGGGCTTTTATCAAAAATCTGACTGTCACAGAATTACGTTATCTAACTGTCGATAAGACATCATTAGACTTTAGTACGAATACTAAAGGTAATAGTGTTGCTACACAGACTTTTACAGTCTCACATTGTAATGCAGGAAATAATGTAAGCATAACCAGTAATAACTCCAACTTTACCGTTTCTCCTTCTGTTCTTAACACGACTGGTGGTGATTTAATGGGTACAGAAACCGTTACGGTACGATATCAAAACAATACAACAGGTGTAAACAATGGAATCATAACAATCAGCGACCCCAATGGCACTAATGCCAATGTCACGCTAACCGTCACGGGTACCACGCAAACGATTTATTACACTCGCGCTGAGGCTCATGCTACAACGGGTGGAAATGCCTACGTATCCTTTGTTTCCAGTGCTGCTGCAACAGAAACCAGTATCACAAAAAACAGTGGTCTCACAACGGATTCGGAAGCCACCAATAATGCCTATTGGAGGGCAGAGGCAAGTGATGGGTATAGGTTCGTAGAATGGCAGTGGCCCAATGGTACACAGGCATCTGTAAATGCCAGCGATAAATGGGAAGGCTATACATATGATTCAGAAGATATTAATAATCCTACAGTGGTTGAATTTACAGCAATCTTTGAGCCAAAATCTTTGATACTTAATCCTGGAACGACTCCAGGTAATGACATTGAAGGACTATATAAAGGAGATATTACCCTCTCCCGCACGCTCAAGGCTGGCTATTCGACCATCGCTTTGCCTTTTGATACGGATGTGTCGGAACTGGTGGCTGGACGTAATGAGGCGTATGACAGCAGTGCGGACTGGGTGGCTCAGCTCTCGGCGGTGACGAGCAGTGTGGCCGACGGCTATACGCTATACTTCCAGAAGGTTGCCGGTGGCGTCATCAGAGCTAATGAGCCTTACGTGCTGCACTTAGGCTATCAGGTGGTGAACCCCTCGTGGACGGACTTGGATGACGGTATCAGCGTGGAGGAAGCAGAGGCAGATTCCCTTGCTCCATCGGCTGGATACAGCGGCTATACTGGCTGGGCCATGTGGTCGAACTTTACGCCGAGCTTTGCGATGTCGGGCAAGTATGGCATCGTGAACAGCGAAGGCGGCTTGAAACTCGGAGGTAACGGTTCTACGCTGAACGCTTTCATGGCCTACATTGCGGGACCTGCTTTGCCCAATCATGCTCCTCGCCTGCGCGTTGCCTATGTGGACGAAGATGGTACTGCGACCTTCATCGATGGGTTGCCAGAAGATGATGGTGTGCAAGAAGAGACAGTAGCTGTCTATGGTCCCGACGGCCAGCGCCGTAATCGGATGCAGCGCGGCGTGAACATCGTCCGTTTTGCCGACGGCACAACCAGGAAGGTTCAGTATTAAGTTGAAGTTGTTTACGACTTTTCAAGCATCTGTCCCTTTGTAAGGGGTATTCGAAAAGCGACACGTCCTGACGGCACTTTTCGAGGCTTACAGCACTTTATTTTATTAAGAAAAAGTGCTTTTCTTTTTGTACTTTCCCAACTTATTCGTACCTTTGTGGGGAAAATATAAAGACAAACACACAAATAAGCACTAACTATGAACAAAAGATTTCTTTCTACGCTGAGCATCCTGCTGGTTGCTCTGGCTTGCTTTGCTGAGGGCAAGGCTAAGTATGTGTTCTATTTCATTGGCGACGGCATGGGCGTGAACCAGGTGAATGCCGCAGAGACTTATCTCGGTGCGCTGGAAGGTCGCATCGGCATCAAGGAGCTCTGCTTCCCCAGCTTCCCGTATGTTGGCCTCATCAACACGCAGAGTGCCACAAACGGTGTGACCGATTCCGCTGCTGGCGGTACGGCTCTGGCCTCCGGCAACAAGACAAAGAACGGTGCGCTGGGCGTGCTGAAGGACCTGACGACCCCCGTCTCCTGCATCGCTCACTGGGCACAGGAAGCCGGTGCTGCTGTCGGTGTCACGACAAGTGTCAGCATCGACCATGCTACGCCCGCTGCCTTCTACTCCCACGTAGCAAAACGCGGCATGACCTACGAGATTGGCTCTCAGCTGCCGACATCAGGCTTCGACTTCTTCGGAGGCAGTGACTTCGTGAAGCCCGAGAATCCCAATGGCGGACCAGACCTCTACGCACAGGCTCAGGCAAGCGGCTACACCATCGCACGCGGCTACAAGGACTACCAGAAGAAGGCAAAGAAAGCCGACAAGATGATACTCTTCCAGACCGAAGAGGCCAGCAAGGTGGAGCGCGGCTCAATACCCTATGCCCTCGACCGCACGAAGGACGACCTCTCGCTGGAGGATATCACACGTGCTGCCATCAACTTCCTCATGAAGAAGCAGGGCCTTCGCGACGGCTTCTTCCTCATGGTAGAGGGCGGCAAGATAGACTGGGCTTGCCATGCTAACGACCCGACATTCATCAGCGAGCTCATCGACATGGACAACGCCGTGAAGATTGCCTACGAGTTCTACCAGCAGCACCCCGACGAGACGCTCATCGTCATCACAGCCGACCACGAGACAGGCGGACTGGTCCTCGGTCGTGGCCCGTACGAGCTGAACCTCAAGGCAGTAGCCTCTCAGCGCATGAGCATGGTGAAGCTGGAGCGTGAGCTGAAAGCCAAGAAGGAGAAGATGGGCGACGCCTTCAACTGGGACGAGGCAAAGAAGTTCCTCACCGACAACTTCGGCTTCTGGGGCGATGTGACCGTCAGCGACGACCAGGCAAAACGTCTGGAAAACTCCTTCAACGAGTTCAAGAGCGGCAAGAGCGGAGCTGACCGTCTGGCAAGCACCGTCAAGCACGTCATTTCCGAATGCGCCCTGATAGGTTGGCAGAGCGGCGGCCACAGCAACGGCTACGTTCCCGCATTCGCCATAGGTGTCGGTGCAGAGCAGTTCCACGGACGCTTCGACAACACCGAAATTTGCAAGAAGATGGCTAAGGCCGCTGGCTGGGAAGTCAAGTAACATCGGGTATCGGGCAGATTCTGCCCGATACCTTTTTAAGGTAAAGAGACATGATGACAAAGACATTTCTTGCAGGAGCACTACTACTCCTGTCATCCCTCGCACAGGCTGAAGGCGGCAAGAGTCAGGTTCCACTGGCTGACCCATACATCCTACTCGACGGCAACACCTACTATGCCTACGGCACAAACGACGCCAACGGCATCCGCTGCTATACAAGCGACGACCTGCGTACCTGGAAATACGAAGGTCTGGCGCTGAACAAGTCCAACACCACGGAGACACGATGGTTCTGGGCACCGGAAGTCTATCACGTCAAAGGGCAGTACATCATGTACTACTCTGCCAACGAGCATCTCTACGCAGCAACTGCCAGCTCACCGAAAGGACCCTTCAAGCAGGTAGGCTCCTATCAGATGGAAAGCCTCATAGGCGACGAGAAGTGCATCGACTCGCACGTCTTCATCGACGAGGACAGCACGGCATACGTCTTCTTCGTCCGCTTCACCGACGGCAACTGCATCTGGCAGGCAAAGCTATCCGACGATTTCATCACACCCGTCAGCGGTACCCTGCGCAAATGCTTTGCCGCATCGCAGTCCTGGGAACTCAAGATGGGACGCGTCAACGAGGGACCGAACATCATCAAGCATAACCGAAGGTACTATCTTACCTATTCCGGCAACGACTACCAAAGCCAGGACTATGCCGTAGGCTATGCCACAACGACAAACATTGCCAACGGCACATGGACCAAGAACTCCAACAATCCCATCCTGCGCCGATGGGACGACCTCGTAGGCACAGGGCACCATTCGCTCTTCTACGACAAGGAAGGACTGCTGCGCATCGTCTTCCATGCACACAACAGCACGGAAAAGATTCACGACCGCCTGATGTACATCGGCGCCATGCAATTCCGCAGCAGCAACCTCGTCATGCTCAACGACCCCATCATACGTCCGACGCTTTCTGCCTCGGCACCCTATAACCCCGAGCTCATCACACAGTCCTGGGGTTTTAAGAATGGCGGAGCGGTCACCGTTGACCTGAACAATGACGGAAACCAAGACATCGTGACCGGTGGGTTTACCAGAGTTCAGGACTCTGCCACAGACGAGCAGACAAGCAAACGCATTTCATATATCGCCACCTTCGCTTCGGCAACGCACAAATGGACAAAGGTCTCCGCTGCCCCACCCTTTCAGGTGGCAGACTCGCCCTCCTTCGTGCCATGCGACATCGACAACGACGGCAACATGGACATCATTGCCTTCGACCAGACATGCAGCGACTCTGACGACACCACGGAAGGCATCTTCCTGGGCAAAGGAAGCGGAGCATTCCAGAAAGCAGAGACCGAACTAATTCAAAATTCAAAATTCAAAATTCAAAATGATTTAAGGGCTGCCAGCAATGCGGAGGTCATCGACATCGACAACGACGGGCGGCTCGACATCATCCTCGTCGGTCATCAGGGCGAGACGAATTGCAACGTCATCCTCCACAACCAGTCGCCCACCGGCAGCCGTGCTCTATGGTTCTCCATAGAGCCTTACGAACCTGACTTCCTCCTCAACCAGGCCATCATCAAACCAGCCGATTTCAACAACGACGGCCTGCAGGACTTCGCCATCTCTGCCCTTGTAGAAGGACGCGAAGACCAGCTTCGCTTCACCGACATCTTCCTCAACGACCCCGAAGCCCCAGGACACTTCATACGTCTGGGGCTTGGTGAGAAAGGAGCCGACCTGAAGCGCAAGTCAAGCGGCGCCCTGCAGGTGGCTGACTTCAACAACGACGGATGGCCCGACATCATGCTGGCCGGATTGGGCGAAGCATCATCGGGCGAATCGGCCACGAGGCAACGCATCTACATCAACCAGCAGACAGCAGTACCCAGCTTCGCCACCATCAACAGCGAATTTCAAACAGACATCTATACGCTATCCTCTGCTGCAAGCAACTCTGCCGGCGTCATCGACTGGAACGGCGACGGCTTCTACGACATCCTGCTGGGCGGGACGAAGTCTAACGTCTATGGCGGTACGCTTTACCTGAACGACGGCAATGGCCGTCTCAAACGCGCCTTTGCCATTCCCGGAGCACTGGGAGCCTGCACAGCCTTCCCTGACTACAACGGCGACGGACGCAAGGACTTCCTGCTCATCGGCGAGTCGAAAGACCAGAACTACCTCACAGCAGAGCAATTTGGCGACAATGCCATCCTCTGCTGCAACCTTTACCCCACCCCGTCGAGGCCGGATGCACCGCTTGCCCCGACTGCCACAAAACGCGATGGAGGCGTTATTCTCTCCTGGCAAGCTCCTGCGACAGCACAACCCGGCTTCACCTATGATGTCTTTATCAAAGATGAAGCAGGCAACTTGCTGAACAGCACACCAGCCTTCATCGGCGGGGACAAGGACGGCATCCGCAAAGCGAACCTTATGGGCCGCATCGGTACGAGGACGGAATGGACCTTCCGTCCCACGGAACCCGGCACATATACATGGGGCGTACAGACTATCGATGCTGCCTATACCGGCTCCACCTTTACAGAAGGCCCTTCGTTCACCGTCACCGAAGAGGACGGCCTGACCGCCATTTCCTCAGAGAGAGAAGGCGTGCAGACCGTATATAACATCTCCGGACAGCGAATGCCGAAACAGGGAAGAGGCATCAACGTCGTCAATCATCGTAAGGTCCTGCACAGCAAACAGCGATGAAACACATATGGGGTTACATTGGGGCATTGGCTGTCGTATGCATCTGGGGCAGCACTTTCGTCAGCAGCAAAGTGCTACTTGAAAAAGGATTGCGTCCGGCAGACATCTTTCTTGTACGCTTCGTGATAGCGTATCTCTGTATGCTGACTATTTCGCACCGCCGCTTCCGCTCAGGTAGCTGGCACGACGAGCTTGTCTTCGTGCTACTCGGCATCATGGGCGGTTCGCTCTACTTCCTGACCGAGAACATGGCATTATGCCACGGCTGGGCGACGAATGTCAGCATCCTTGTCAGCACAGCTCCATTGCTCACGGCTCTTGTCTGCTCGTTCTTCTACCCTTCCGAACGTATGCGAGGCTGGCAGGTCGTGGGGTCGCTCGTTGCATTTGTCGGTGTCGTACTGGTCGTGCTCAACGGTCAACTGGTGCTGCACCTCAACCCCTTGGGCGACATGCTTGCTCTCTCGGCAGCTTTAGCCTGGGCCTTCTATTCGCTCCTGCTGCGGCGCATCATGGGCCGTTACAGCATGAGCTTCATCACACGGAAGATTTTTGCTTACGGCATCATTACCATCCTGCCCTATTTCTGGCTGGTGGAGCCTTTCAGCATGACGGCAACGATGCTGACCGACTGGAGCATCGTCGGCAATCTGCTCTTTCTTTCCGTCATCGCTTCGCACGGCTGTTTCCTACTTTGGAACTGGGTGCTTCGCGAAGTAGGAGTGGTACATGCCTCCAACTTTATCTACCTGCAGAGCCTTGTTACCATGGCAGTCAGCGCCATCGTCCTTGACGAACGCATCACGCCGATGGCCATTACAGGTGCTGCCATCCTTATCTTAGGGATGCTACGTGCTTTGAAATAGACAAAGCATCGTGCCCGAAGAGTGGCAAAGCTTCATGCCCTGAAACAGACAAAGCCGCGTGCTCGAAGACTGACAGAGCTTCGAGCTTTTCCATATAAAGAGGAGAATCCCTATTGCTTCGCGGGAGCGGAAGGTGGCGTAGCACTCTCTGCGCTGCCCCACTCCTTGTTGGGCCGGCTGCCCATCTCAAGGACGAGAGTCGCTCCGTCCTTTATATCGTCGTGGCTGAACCAGGGCTTGTCCCATACTTTGCCGTTAAGAGTAGCACTTTGGATGTACTTGTTCTCACGGCTGCATCCTTTGGCGATGATGTGCAGCTCCTTTCCTCCGGGCAGCTTGACGCGTATGTCGGAGAACAACGGCGAACCGATGTTGTAGGCAGGGAAGCCAGGTGTGACGGGGTAGAAGCCGAGCGACGAGAAGACGACAAACGAGGTCATGCCGCCGCCATCTTCATCTCCAGGCATACCCATCACGTCGTTGCGGAACCACGCATCGAGGCATTGGCGGATGCGTTTCTGCGTCCTCCAGGGTGCGCCGGCATAGTTATATATATAAGGTATATGGAGTGACGGCTCGTTTGCCATCGTGAACTGCCCCATGTTGCCCGTCTGGTCGGGGAACTCTCCAAAGAATTGCCACTTGCTTTTGCCTAAAGGTTCGGCAAAGGTACGGTCGAGTTCCTGCGCCATCGACTCGCGTCCGCCCATCAGAGAGGCAAGGTCTGCGAGGTTGTGCTGCACGTCCCATCGATAGGTCCACCCGTTGTTTTCGCCGTAGGCAGCACGTGCGCCGATGCCACCGCTGAAGCGATAGTCGAAGTTAGCCAGGAAGTTGCCGGCTTCGTCCTTGGGATGGAAGAATCGCGTCTCGGGGTTCCAGACGTTACGATAGTTGTAGCTGAGGGCAAGATACTTGGCTGCATCATCCTTCTTACCCATGAATTCTGCGATACGCGACAGGCACCACTGGTCGTAGGCGGTGCCCAGGGTGACGGCTATGGGCTGTCGCTGTTCGAAGCCGCTCACGTTTGGCACGTCCTCCACCTGTCCCTCGCCGAGGGCCGGGAAGTACCCATGGTCCTTGTAGAACTGGTCGAGTCTGCCAGCAGGGTCGCCGCTCCAGGGGACAAGAGTCTTTTCCTCGATGCCGCGACGACAGTATTCGAAGCCTCGCTGGGCATCCACGTTGAGTCCCTTCCAGAGTGCATCGGCCACCATCGACACGCCGTGGTTGCTGTTCATCCTGCGTGTGTCTCCCGTCATTTCGGGGAAGGTGGGCATCCACTTCGTGCCCATCTGTTCGGCCATGCGCAGGTAGCTCTCGATGATGTCCTCTTCCTTTTGGGGCTGGATGAGTGCCCTGAGCGGATGAGCGGCACGATAGGTGTCCCAAATCCAGTCGTCGGTGTAGAACGGATGCCCGTCGTCGTCGTGCACCTTACCGTCGAATGCTGAGAAGTAACGTCCGTCTTCGCTGAGGCAGACGGGGCGCTCGAAGGTACGATAGTAAGAGGTATAGAGGACAGTCTTCTGGTCTTCTGTGCCGCCTTCGACGCGGATGTTGCTCAGCGTCTCGTTCCATTCCTTCCGGCCCTCCTTGATGACTTTGGCCATATCGAAGGCCTGTCCTTGTTCACGCACGAGGTTCTTTTCTGCCTGCTCCTGGCTGATGAGCGAGATGCCATAGCGGAACTGTATCTTCTTCGTGCCTTCTGGGAAGCGCAGAGCTACGCAGACTCGTGCTTCTTCAGCTTCCTTTTCAGCGGATATGCTGCCGTCTCTGAGCAGACCGCTCTGCTCAGGTTCGACGTCGAACTCACCCGCGAAGTATATCTTCATGTTTTGACTAAGGCGCTGACTGCCAGATGCTGACTTGCCGTCAACCTGCATTTTGCCGTTTTCGGAATAGATGAGAATGGTGGCAGGCTTGGCGGGATCGAGGAGCGTGAGCTCGTAGATGGCACTCTGATGGCAGACTGCGAGGCGCGCATCGATGGTGTTGTCGGCTATCTGGACCTGATAGTCGTAGGGCGTCACCCTTTCGTGGTCCCAACTTGTCCGGATGATGGGACGCAAAGCATCGCTCTGAGTGATGCTCAGCCGGAAGGCGCTTCGCTCGCGATGGTTGGTGACGACGATGGGCAGGCCGTCGAGATACTCCGTCACATAATCGCCTCGCGACGGATAGATGCGCATCAAGCTGTTCGGCAACTGGATGGTGGGGAAGCAAGGCACCAGCAGGTGACTGATGCTACCGATGTAAGGATTGACGTAATCGACAGGCTCCTTTGCGCTTTCAGCACAGCCTGCAAGAGTAGCGACTAACGTTGCTGCAACGATGTTCTTCAGGTTAATCTTCATAGTAGTTTCGTTTTATTTCCTGCAAGGTTAATCTTCATAGTAGTTTCGTTTTATTTCCTGCAAAGTTACAAAATAATTCTCAATTCTTAATTCCTAATTCTTATTTTCTTTGTATCTTTGTCAAAAAAAACAAAAGCCAAGACAATATGAAACACATGTCGTTCAGTTCCGCCCGCCTCGGGTGGAAGTTAGGAGGAGGACTTTTCCTGCTTCTGTTCGCCAGCCTTGAAGCAATGGCTCAGGCTCCCATCAAGACAACTTTCGTGAGCGGCTCCGGTCGAGGAGGCCAGGAAGGTCCGGCCATGATCTGCGACGGCCAGCTCTCCACGAAATGGTGTATCGACTTCCCCCCTCAGCTTCCCTACACCATTATCCTCGACGCTGGAGGGCAGACAAACATTGCCGAGTACGGACTCGTGACGGGCGACGACACGAATGCCTATCCCGAGCGCAATCCAGTGACTTGGGAGCTAAGCGGCAGCAACGACAAGCAAGACTGGACCATCATCGACATTCAGAAGAACAACCGCAGCCTGCCAGCCGAAGGACTGCAGGAGTATCGCTTCAAGCCCACAGCCGCAGGAGCAAAGGACAAGTTCCGCTACTTCCGATTCGAGTTCGTCAAGATGGCTGGCGGAACACGCATCCAGCTCAGCGAAATCTACCTCTACGACAAGGTTCAGATGCCCGTGAAAGCCACCTACGTCAGCGGTTCCGGCAGAGACGGCAAGGAGGGAGCAGCAAAGGCTGCAGACGGATGGTTCTTCACGAAATGGTGTATCGACGAACCCAGCCAGATGCCCTACTCCATCACCCTCGATGCAGGGGAAGCAGCACCTATCTCAGAGTACCGCTTCGTCACGGGTGATGACACGCACGACTATCCCGAACGCAACCCCATAACGTGGAAAATGAGCGGAAGCAACGACCAGAAGAGCTGGACTGTCCTCGACGAACAGAAGGGCAACCGACGCCTGCGCGATGAGAACGAACAGGAGTACCGCTTCAGACCGGCAACCTCCGGCAACTACCGCTACTACCGCTTCGAGTTCCTCAAAATGGCTGACGGCACTCGACTACAGCTCTCCGAAATCAAACTCTTCAAGTAAAGCACATAAGTTTGGGCGGTTATCACTCAAGTTTCGCATCTAAGAAGATATAAGAAGATAAAGGAAGATATGCCGCTTTTTAGCGGCGAAGATAGAGGACGATACCACAGAAAAATTGATAATTCAACACTCAAAATACAAAATTCAAAGTTAGAGCGGCAAAACTTACGTCATCTATCTTCTTCTATCTTCATCTTTCTTCTTCTATCTACATGCAAGCGAAGCTTGCGAAAGCTGTATTATCATACGGAAGTTTCAACGCCTCTCGACTCAACTAGACGAGGGGCGTTGTTTGATTGTTCATGTACTTGCAATTGCATGTTCATGTATATGCAATTGCAAGTACATGAACAATCAAACTACTACCTTGAATTATTTCGGCAAAAGTCTTGGTGAAGTGGAGAAAAAACCTTAACTTTGTAGAGCAATCAAACACAGTACAATCATGGCTATACACTTTTCAATCGTAAAACGTGGCCTGTTGCCCACAGAAGAAACGCAGCAGAACATCAACGAAGTGACTGACCTGAAGAAGCTGAGGCCCGTGCTGGAATGCCCGCAGACGGTGGATGCCGTGGACTTCCAGAGCAGCAGCATCCGGCTGCCCTCCTTGATGCCCAAGGGCGAACTTCAGGCTGCCCTGAGCACGATGCAACGCGTCATGCTCCACGAACTCGAGAAGGGAAATGCCGTCACCCTGCCCGGCATCGGCACTTTCCGCGTTTCCCTGAAGGGAGGTATCGAGGTGAAGGACGGCAACTATCACGGGAAAGATGTCCGAGTAGAAAGCATCCACTTCCGTCCGGACAACGAATTGCTGAAGAAGGCACGCCGTTTCGAAGTGGAGCAGGAGCCGTTTGGCCTGGTCTTCCAGACAGAAGAGGCTGAAATCGAATCACGCATCGCCAAACTCTTTGCCAGCAAAAACATCGTCACGCACAAGGATGTGGCCACAGCCTTCGAGCAGACCCTGACACGCGGACGCATTAGTTCCATCCTCAGACGCCTCGTCAAGGAAGGCCGCATCGTGAGCGAAGGTAAAGGCTCACAGACGCGGTATCGACGGAAGTGAAACGCTACAGCTCTTGGCTCAGCTCGTTTTCTTTCTCAGTAAAGCGGCAGCCAAGATGGTCATCACAGGACTGAGGTAGCAGAAGAAGCAGTAAGGTGCATAGACAAGTGTGCTGACGCCAAGGACGTGGAGGCTTTTTAGGATATGCTGCCCAAGTAGCATTTCCATGGCCTCTCACACTAACATCTGTCTCACGCAAAAGCGTGTCACCATTCAAAGTAATGGTTATCTTAGCGTTTACATCATTTTGCTTGGATGCAATGGGCAGGCTGTCTTCCGTGTTAATATAGCAAACAGGAAGTCCTGTGCCCAGATATGATTGCGCACAAACCGGCAAGCAACAGAACAATAATAATGCTAAACGAACCATCTGCACTGATAGTTGGTGAGACTAATCCCAAATGCTTTTGACGGCATCAAGTTGAATGTTGGTGACGTTGATGTCGCTGCCCCAGAATTCAAAGCCTTTGGGCGCAGGGTTCTGAGGTGTGCCCAACGACTTCTTCCGCTCCATCGAATAGTTGTACAAGCCGTCGTCGATGAAAACTTCCACAGAGGTGCGGTCGATGTAGATGTCCATCGTGAGGGAAAGGCTCGTTGGGTCTTGCGGCGAATAGAACTGACCGTTTAGCGTGTTACGGTTGAGGTCGTAGTCAATCAACGTTTGCCCATCGAGCTTGAGACCAGCACTTGTGGCATAGGTAAGGTTGAGCGTGGCGTGCAAGTGAAGGCCAGACCCTTCCAAACCTCCCCTTAAAGGGGAGGCTTTTTGTTTCTCCCCCTTTAAGGGGGAGTTAGAGAGGGTCCTCAGTGCGGCATTGGCTTCCTGTTCGTTCAAAGCTTTGTCGCAGGAATAAAGAGGCTTAAGCAAAGAGGCTACTTCCTTGATAGGCTTGCTCACGAGGCGGACACCGTCTTTTGTCGTGCGCAAGGTCAACTCTGTCGGCAACAACATCTGCCCCCTGAAAGGCATTCCTCTATGGTCGAAGTTGGCCCAGCCTATCTGTATGCGTCGCCCATCAGGCACGTCGTTGAACGTCTGAGCGGCATAGATGGCGCCCGTCGAAAAACGGTGCTTGCCGCTTTCCGGCGTGAAGACTTTGCCGTCGAAACTGCCTATCATATACGTGTTACTTGCCCCATACATCACCCATCGCACATCGCTGGGGTTGCCGTCCACTGCCAAAGGGAAGAGGTCGGGACACTCCCAGAAGCCGTTCACATGACTCTGATACGTCCAGTCCTTGAGGTTGTCGGAAGTATAGATGCTGTGCCCGTTGCGTTCATTGAGGACGAGAACCCACCAGCCAGACCCACCCCAACCCTCCCTTAAAGGGAGGGAGCTTTTGTCCTCCCCCTTTAAGGGGGAGTTAGAGGGGGGCCACCAGAAGAGGCGCGGGTCTCTCGTGTCGTGCGTCTGCCATTTGTCATGCGAATCGATGACGGGATTGCCTTCGTACTTGTGGAGCGTCATGCCACCATCAAGGCTGTAAGCGATGCATTGAACTTCTTTCTCGCTTCGGTCAGCAGTATAGGCATAGACGAGCGGCGGGTTCTTCTTGGTTCCGAAGCCAGATGTATTGTCCTTGTCGAAGACGGCTGAGCCGCTGTACATCGTGCCCAGTGTATCGGGGAAGAGCACAGGAGCCTGCTCCGTCCAATGCAGAAGGTCGGGACTCGTAGCGTGTCCCCAAGTCATATTCTCCCACTCGCGCTCGAAAGGATTGTGCTGATAATAAAGATGATACAAGCCATCGTGCCAGATGCAACCGTTAGGGTCGTTCAGCCAGCCACGGCGAGACGAGAAGTGGAACTGCGGACGATACTCCTCGCGGTACATTGTGGAAGCATCTCGAATAGTGTCCGCCTGATAAACCAACAAGAGAGCTTTCTCATCGCCCTCAAATGTGAGCGTCAATGTCTTGCCCTTGTAAGCCGTGAGGTCCTTGAATACCCAGTACTCGGGAGCAGCCGAAAGACGCGCCACAACGCTGAGGTCGTCCACACCTTTCGCTTGGAAAAGCAAGCGACGCCGTGACTCCTGCTGCGAGATGGGCAGGTTCAGGTACTTACACTTTACCTTGAAACTCAGCTCGGCCGCTTGGACAGAGAGAGCAAAGAGTGCCACAAGAGCAAATAGACTTCGTTTCATTTAACCTTTTACCTTTTTACCTTTTCTTCGGCAGCAGCGTCGCTGCCAATATGGTCATGATTGGGCTTAGATAACAAAAGAAACAATATGGTGCATAGACGAGTGTGCTGACTCCCAAGACGTTAGCTTGCGTCATGCCGCACGTGTTCCACGGTATCAGCACGGAAGTCACCGTGGCGCTATCCTCGCAGGTACGGCTCAGCAGGCGCGACTCGTAGCCGTTCTTCTTGTAAGTATCGCCGAACATCGTGGCCGTCAGGATAATGCTGAGATACTGGTCGGCGCTGACAATGTTGAGAAAGACGCCGGAGAAAGCTGTGCTTGCCACAAGGGAAACGGTGCCACGAACCAGTCGGAGCAGAGCCTGCATGATGCTTTCAAGCATCCGGGTAGCAGTCATGGCAGCGCCGAAGGCCATGGCGCAAAGGATAATCCAGATGGTGTTGAGCATCCCGGCCATGCCTCTTGTTGCTACCAAAGCGTTGAGGTCAGGCACGCCCGTATCGAGGTCCGTACTGCCATAGACAATGATGAAGGCACCTCGGATGCGCTGTGCCAATCCTTCATGGTCGCTGCCCGCTATCTCGTCGAGCAAGTGCGTCTGACACCACACAGCAGCCACGACGCCCATCAGCGTAGCAAGGAATAGCACGACCATCGACGGCAAACGCATCAGGATAAGGATAAACGTCAGCACAGGCACAACGATGAGCCAGGGCGAGATGCAGAAGGTCTGCTGCAAGGCTTGCTGCACCGTGGCGACATGCGAAGTGACCGTCTCTCCTTGCCCCAAGCCTACGATAGTAAAGATGACCAGGGTAATGAGGAACGTCGGCACCGTCGTGTAGAGCATGTAGCGGATGTGGGTGAAGAGCGGCGTGCCTACCGTACTGGAAGCCAACACGGTGGTGTCGCTCATGGGCGATACCTTGTCCCCAAAGTAAGCGCCGCTGATGACGGCACCTGCTATCCATGCTTCGTCGAAGCCGAGTGCTTGGCCGATGCCCATCAAGGCGATGCCGATGGTGGCGACTGTTGTCCACGACGAACCGGTCAGCACACTCACCAAGGCACTAATAAGGCAAGCGGAGACGAGGAACCATCTTGGGCTCATCATCTCCATACCATAATATATTATAGTAGGTACAACCCCACTCACCATCCATGCGCCGCCAAGTGCTCCGATGAGCAGCAGGATGATGATGGCCGAGCTGACGCCTCCCACCTTGTCGCTTATGGCTCGCTCGAAGTCGTCCCATGTGATGAGACGCGATGCGATGCCGATGCAGACACAGAAGGCTGTTGCCACAAGCAAAGCCATCTGCGACGCTCCGGCCAGTGTCTCGTCACCAAAGATGCTGACTACCGTCGCCACCAGCGCCACAAGCATTGCCAGCGGCACACACGACAGCCAAAGAGGAGGAAGGCGCTTCAATGTTTTAACTGACTACAGACAACGGACAATGAGACCCCCTCTAACTCCCCCTAGGGGGAGGACATCAGACGAAGGAAAGCCTCCCCATAGAGAGGGGAGGTTTGGAGAGAGTCTCTTCAATTTTCAATCTTCAATTTTCAATCTTCAATGAACTTACGCCACCTTATTGAGCTTCTTGATGATGGAGAAGATGAACGATGTAGAGCGGCATGTCCCACATGTGGCCGGGGATGCTGACGAGCTTGTTGCCGAGGGCCGTTGCTACGAACCAGCCACCCATCATCATGCCCTTGTACTTCGGGGGAGCTACCTTCGTCACGAACGAAATGCCAATGGGCGAAAGCAGCAGCTCGGCAAAGGTCAGGATGAGGTAAGTGCTGACGAGCAGGTTGGGGTTGAAGTCATAGACGTGGTTAGGATGGTCCGTTGCAGGCAAACCGAAGCTGCAAACCGTCATCAGCAAGTAAGCACAGGCTGCGACAAGCATACCCAAGCCAATCTTGACGGGTGCCTTAGGCTCCTTGCCTTTCTTGCCAAGCCAACCGAAGAGTGCGATGCTGACAGGCGTCAAAGCTACCACGAAGCAAGGGTTGAACTGCTGGAAGATGGGAGCATCGACGGTCACAACCTCGCCTGCCGTCTGAAGATAATTATAATAAAGAATAGCTGCAGGGCAGACGATGAGCAGGGCATTGATGACCTTTGACTTCGAGCTGCCACCGCTGAGCAGACCGCAGACACCATAGACGATGAGGATGCACCAGATGAGGTTCATCACGTTGAACTCCATACCTGTAATGCCTGTGGCAGAGCGAGCCGTGAACTCATCAGCAAACCATGTCAACGTCAAGCCGTTCTGGTGGAAAGCCATCCAGAAGAAGATGACGACAGCAAACACGAGGCAGAGGCAGACGATGCGCTCGCGTGTCTCGGCAGGCGACATCTCCTCGACCTTCTCTTGCTCCTTGCTCCCTGCTCCTTGCTCCTTCTTTACCGTGAGCACCTGCTTATAAGTGCTTCTGCCCAAGAAGTAAATAAGGATGGAGACGATGACCGATACGCAAGCCACGGCAAAGGCAAAGTGATAGCTGTCCGCCTTGCTATAGCCGAGCGACGTCTGTGCCCAGTCCATGATGCTGATGGCTGCTGTGGGAGCAAACAAGGCACCGACGTTGATGGCCATGTAGAAGAGCGAGAAGCCTGAATCTCGCTTGTTGGCAAACTCGGGTGCGTTGTAGAGATCGCCTACCATGACCTGCAGGTTGCCCTTGAACAGGCCTGTGCCAAGGCTGACGAGCAACAGCGCTGCGGCCATAGCTGCAATAGCAACGGTGCCGCTTCCCAGAGGTACGGAGAGCAGCAGATAGCCGAAGAACATAATCAGGATGCCGATGACGACCATCTTGCTGTAACCCCAGCGGTCGGCTGCCATGCCGCCAATGAGCGGCAGGAAGTAAACGGCAGTTAAGAACCAAGTGTAAATCTCGCTCGCCGTGCCTGCGGCAAAGCCAAAGTTCTCACCAAGAAAGAGTGCAAAGACAGCGAGCATCGTGTAGTAGCCGAAGCGCTCGCCGGTGTTGGCTAAGGCAAGAGTCCATAAGCCTTTAGGTTGACCTTCAAACATGTTTTAATTTGATTTAAGTTAATTATTTGCCTGCAAAGGTACAAAAAAGATTAAAGATTAAGGATTAAAGATTAAAGATTTTTGTACTTTTGCACTGAAAAAGGAAAAGACATGAAAGGAATGACATTGAAGCCCCGCCTGATGGATTGCGTGAAGGGCTATACGAAGGAGACATTTATGAAAGACTTGATGGCTGGCATCATCGTAGGCATCGTTGCCTTGCCGCTCGCCATCGCATTCGGCATAGCCAGTGGCGTGACGCCAGAGAAAGGCATCATCACCGCCATCGTGGCTGGCTTCCTCATCTCGCTGCTCGGCGGCACAAAGGTGCAGATAGGAGGTCCGACGGGTGCCTTCATCGTCATCATCTACGGCATCGTCAACAACCCTGAGTACGGACTCCAAGGTTTGCTTATTGCCACCATTCTGGCTGGCGTGATACTCATCGCTCTGGGGGCTTTCCGCTTAGGCGTGGTCATCAAGTTCATACCTTATCCTATTATTATAGGCTTCACGGCTGGTATCGCGCTGACTATCTTCACGACGCAAATCGGCGATATCCTTGGCCTGACGCAAACGGCAATGAGCACGACTGGCGAGGCCATCCGCATTCCCCTGAAGACGCCGGGCGACTTCGTAGGCAAATGGATTTGCTATGCTGAGAACATCAGCACGTTCAACCTCTGGAACTTCATCGTCGCCATCGGTTCGCTGCTCGTCATCATCTTCTCGCCCAAGGCGCTGAAGAAGGTGCCGGGCCTCAACAAGATTCCCGGTTCGCTCTATGGCATCCTGCTCGGAACGCTGGCTGTGCTCATTCTGAAGCAGCAGGGCATCGAAGGCATCGACACCATCGGCGACCGCTTCCACATTCAGGCGCAACTGCCTAAGATGGTGGTGCCGAGCATTACCTTCGAGCTCATCCAGCAACTCATGCCTGTAGCCTTCACCATAGCTATTCTCGGAGCCATAGAGAGCCTGCTCTCTGCCACGGTTGCCGACGGTGTCATCAGCGATAAGCACGACTCGAACATGGAGCTTATCGCACAGGGCGTGGCCAACATGGTGACACCGCTCTTCGGTGGCATTCCCGCCACGGGAGCCATCGCCCGCACCATGACGAACATCAACAATGGCGGACGGACACCCGTAGCTGGCATCATCCATGCCATCGTGCTGCTGGCCATCCTGCTGCTCCTCATGCCTTATGCCGAATACATCCCAATGGCTTCACTGGCCGCCGTGCTGGTCATCGTGGCTTACAACATGAGCGGCTGGCGCACCATCCGTGGCCTGCTGAAGAACCCGAAGAGCGACGTCATTGTGCTTGGCGTGACTTTCTTCCTGACGGTCGTCTTCGACCTCACCATCGCCATTGAGGTTGGACTCATCCTGGCCTGTGCTCTCTTTATGAAGCGCATCATGGAAACGACAGAAATCTCTGTCATCAAGGACGAAATAGACTTGGGCGACGCATCGGACATGGCTGTGAACGAGGAGCACCTGGTCATTCCAAAGGGCTGTGCCGTCTATGAGATTAACGGTCCTTACTTCTTTGGCATCGCCAACAAGTTCGATGACCTCATGGCAAACATCGGGCATGAGAAGCCGAAAGTCCGCATCATCCGCATGAGGAAGGTGCCTTTCATCGACTCCACAGGCATACACAATCTGCAAACACTCATCGAGATGAACCACGAAGAGGGCATCCACGTCATCCTCTCCGGCGTGAATCCCAAAGTGCATAGCCAATTGCAAAAGGCCCGCTTCTATGACCTCATGGACAGCGACCACATTTGTCCGCACATCGACGTCGCACTCGCAAAGGCCCGCGAATTCTTAGGCACAGATTCCGCAGAATAGCTTCACATGCTATCTACGACTGCACGAACCAATGCAGGGTCGGTGTGGCCGTTCTTGCGAAGAGAACCATGTATCTCCTTGACACCTGTCTCAGAAAGGATGCGACAAGCATTGAGAGGGTTCACACCAGCACCAGGCATGATGATGATGCGGCCAGCAGATTGCTTTACTAAATCTCGAAGCAAAGGTATGCCTTGCTCGGCTGTGGATGCTTGGCCAGAAGTGAGCAAGCGGTGGCAACCCAACGAGATGATTTGCTCCAATGCCTCTTCGGGATGAGCGCAAACATCGAAAGCTCGATGGAAAGTGATACTCAGCCCTTCCGCTTCATCTATCAGACAGCGGATTGCCTCTTCATCGATGCTGCCGTCATGCTTCAACGCCCCAATGACAACACCGTTTGCACCTAACTGACGAGCATGACGTACATCACGCCGCATACAACGTACCTCGTCCCTGTTGTAAACGAAGTCACCTTCTCTGGGACGAATGAGTACCTGAACCGGTATGCCTAACTCAATAGCCTGTTCTATCATCCCCGATGATGGAGTAAGCCCGTCAAGACTAAGCGCTTGGCACAGCTCCACACGATGTGCGCCACCTTCTTTGGCAGCACGCACGCTCTGCAAATCGGCACAACAAACCTCTAACTTCATATCTTTATTCATATAACTCAGTTCATCATTCGCAGTTCCTTATCATTTCCTCCTTGAAAAGGAAGGGACATACACTGCCCTCTCATGGATGTTGAAAGGGACTATTTATAACAAAAAAAGAGAGTGGCTTCACAGCTGCTCTCTTCCATTGGTATTAGCTTTTGTTTAAGGTAAAAAGATTGTTTTCAGGATAACGAGTGCAAAGGTAGTGGGTTTTTATGCAATATGCAAGACTTTGCGTTATGTTTTTTAGCATGTTTTTGTGTTTTTGACGCTTTAGTGTGTGATTTCTTACTGTTGAAGATGATATTGTACAATAGATTGTATGGGTCGAAGCATGATACGTCCCATTTGCATCCCCTCGGAAGCGGCTGCTTCGCTTAGCTCATCAGCGAACTGATAAGCGATGCCTCCAATGCAATGTATCGGCATCTCTTTATGTCCATAAATGGCAACGTTGCGTACAAAGAACTGACGGAAGGCATTGACCAGCAAGTCGTGGATGGATGGATGGTTGCGGTGTTCGACGATAAAAGGCACAAGCGAAGCAAGGAATCTATTGGCAGAAGGCTCGCGATAGACGTGCTCTATGATGCCAGGCAGCTCCATGTCGTATTTGTTGCAGAATGCTTGCTTGAGTTCATCTGGAAGAACTCCTTTGAAGAGTCCGTTCACCAATACCTTGCCAAGAAAGGAGCCGCTGCCTTCGTCGCCAAGGATGTAGCCGAGTGGCGGCGTATGCATGATGATGTCCCGTCCGTCGTAAAGGCAACTGTTGGAACCCGTTCCCAGAATACATGCTATGCCAGGTTCGTGTCCGCAAAGAGCACGAGCCGCTCCGAGCAAGTCACTTTCCACCTCAACCTTGCAACAGGGGAACAAATCCTTCAAGACACTCCTTACCGTCTGGCTGAAAGGCTCTATGCAACCTGCGCCATAGAAATAGACAGCCCCTTCCGAACCTTGACAGCCAGAACGCGACAGTTCCTCGCGGGAGATGTCGGAGGGAATTTGCGTCAGCAGGTCGTGATATAATACATTATATATAATATCGCGCGCGTCGCGCGCGGGATTGATGCCGTCGGTATGCAGTTCGGTCTGTGTGCCGTCGGATGCAACGAGAATCCAATCTGTCTTGGTAGAACCACTATCAGCTATAAGTATCATTGTATATTAAGAATCCCCCTCCTATCCTCTCCCAAGTGGGAGGAGACGGGAGGGGGACTGGTTAAGTGTGAACTTTTCCTTACTGTGCAGGTGCTTCTGCAGGAGCCTCAGCAGGTGCTTCAGTAGCTGCAGGCTGTTCCATAGCGGGCACATTGCCGGGGTTGGTAGCTGCCTGTTCGATAGCCTGCTGCATGATGACAGAGTCGTTGTGACTTTCACCGGGCAGACATGCAACGCTGATGACGCTGAGGAAAATCATTGTGCCAGCAAGGAACCAGGTTGCTTTCTCAATGAAGTTTGTTGTTTTGGGCGCACCCAGAATCTGATTGTTGTTTGAGTAGTCGGCAGCAAGTCCGCCGCCTTTAGATTCCTGAATCAGTACGATGAGGCACATGAGGATGGAGGCCAGTACAATCAGGATAACGATAGATGTGTACATGTGTTATTTGTGTTTATTATTTATTATTAGTTTCTCTAAGAATCGAATTTGGTCTGCAAAGTAACGATTTTTTTTTGGATAT